>NZ_JBIVUM010000008.1:0-366583 GCF_044757205.1 Kitasatospora sp. NPDC091335
CCCGTTACGACAAACGCGGCTACGTCTACCTCGGCACCGTCACCGCAGCCGCCCTCGTCATCTGGCTCCGCACATGATCGGCCGGACAGCTCCTAGCCGGTTCCTGACCGGCCCCGATCGCCGCGAGTGCGCCCTGCCGGACCCGGTCCGGCAGGGCGCACTCGCCGTGCCGGACGGCGCATCCCCGACCACCCCCACCACCCGTCGCGCACAACCGGCCACCCTTCACGGAAAGCGCTTTCCAAGCGGCCTCGGACTGGGTAGGCTCGATCACCATGGCAGGCCTCCTGCCTCCCCTCCCGCAGCGTGCCGCGCCCCAGGCCACCGGCCGGCGGGACTGGCCGTCCGACGGCCGCACCCTCCCCGAAGCCCTCCGAAAGCTGGCCCCTGATGCTCGACCACGACGAAACCGGGTACCTCCGTGACGGGGTGCCGCACCGCGTAGTCTCCGGTGCCCTGCACTACTTCCGCGTCCATCCCGACCTCTGGGAGGACCGCCTGCGCCGGCTGCGCGCGATGGGTGCCAACACCGTCGACACGTACATCCCGTGGAACTTCCACGAACTGCCGACCGGCGCCTTCGACTTCACCGGCTGGCGCGACCTCGGCCGCTTCTGTCGCACCGCGGGAGAGGTGGGCCTCGATGTCATCCTGCGGCCCGGCCCCTACATCTGCGCGGAGTGGGAGTTCGGCGGCCTGCCCGCCCGGCTGCTCGCCGCCGACGGGATGCGGCTGCGCTGCGCCGACCCGGCCTACCTGGCCGAGGTGGACGGCTGGTTCGACGCCGTCGTGCCCGAGATCCTGCCGCTCCTGGCCGGCCGGGGCGGCCCCGTGGTGGCGGTGCAGATCGAGAACGAGTACGGCAGCTACGGCAACGACGCCGCCTACCTCTGCCACCTGCGCGACGGTCTGCTCGCCCGCGGCGTCGACTGCCTGCTGTTCACGGCGGACGGGGCGGAGGACGCGATGCAGCAGGGCGGCGGCGTTCCCGGCCACCTGGCCACCGCGACGTTCGGCTCCCGGCCCGCCGAGCGCTTCGAGGTGCTGCGTCGCTACCAGCCCGAGGGCCCGATGACGGCGATGGAGTTCTGGATCGGCTGGTTCGACCACTGGGGCGAGCCGCACCACGTGCGCGACGCCGCGGAGTCCGCCCAGGCGCTGGACGACCTCCTCGCCACCGGGGGCTCCGTCAACCTCTACATGGCCCACGGCGGCACCAACTTCGGCTTCTGGGCCGGCGCCAACCACACCGGCACCCTCCCGTCCGACGCCGGGTTCCAGCCGACCGTCACCAGCTACGACTACGACGCGCCGATCGGCGAGGCCGGCGAACTCACCGAGAAGTTCCACGCCTTCCGCGCCGTCATCGGCAAGTACCTGCCCCTGCCCGAGGGCGAGCTGCCCGAGCCCGCCCCCCGCGTCGCCCCCCAGCGGGTCCGGCGCCGCGCCGCCTCGGCCCGGCTCCTGGCGAACCTCGACGCCCTGTCCGAGCCGGTGCGCAGCCCGGTGCCCGAGCCGATGGAGAAGGTCGGCCAGTCCCTCGGCCTCATCCACTACCGCACCCGGATCTCCGGCCCGCGGCCGTCCATGCCGCTGCGCATCGACGGCATCGGCGACCGCGCCCACGTGTTCGCGGACGGCCGGCCGCTCGGCGTCCTGCACCGCGACGCCCCGGCGGAGACCCTGCCGCTGGAGGTCGGCCCCGAGGGCGTCGTGCTGGACATCCTGGTCGAGGCGCTCGGCCGGGTGAACTACGGCCCCCTGCTGGACGACCGCAAGGGCATCACCCGCGGCGTCTCGCACGGGCACCAGCGGCTGTTCGACTGGGAGATCCGTCCCCTGCCGCTCTCCGACCCGGGGCACCTGCGCTACGAGGACCCGGACCCGGCGGGCGCCGCGGACCCGGCCTTCCACCGCTTCGAGGCCTCGCTCACCGAGCCCGCCGACGCCTTCGTCGCCCTGCCCGGCTGGACCCGCGGGCTCCTCTGGCTGAACGGCTTCCTGCTCGGCCGCTACTCCGCCCAGGGTCCTCAGCAGACCCTCTACGCCCCGGCTCCGCTGTGGCGGGCGGGCGTCAACGAGCTCGTCCTGCTCGAACTGGACGGCCACGGCGAGGAGATCGAGCTCCGCGACCGGCCCGACCTCGGGCCGCTCGCCGCCGCCCCCAGCTCCGAGTACTGAGCCCGCGGGAACTCGCGGGAGCCCGCGGGAGCCCGCACACCGGCGGCCGTGCCCCCTCCGGGGAGCACGGCCGCCGACCGCTGTCCGGAGCCTGGCCCGGAACCGGGAGCAAAAAAGTGGGGATTCCACCGCGAAACGCCCGAGGGCCGCAGGAGTCGGGTGACTCCTGCGGCCCTCGGCGCACCGCCGGACCGGGGCTCTCCCCCGGTCAGGCGGTACGGTCCAGGTCGCCGCGCAGCACCGGGTGGGCGAAGGGGCTGCCGTCCGCGTAGCGGGCCAGCTCGTCCGCCGCCGCGGCCGCCATCCGCCACAGCTCACCGCCGAGCGAGCCGGCCACGTGCGGGGTGAGCAGCACGTTGGGCAGGTCGTACAGGGGCGAGTCGGCGGGCAGCACCTCCGGGACGGTGACGTCCAGAACGGCGCCGAGGCGGCCCGTGACCAGCTCCTCGACCAGGGCGTCCTGGTCGATCAGCGACCCACGGGAGGTGTTCACCAGCGTCGTCCCGTCGCGCATCAGGGCGAGCCTGCGGCGGTCGATCATGTGCCGGGTGCCGGGCAGTTCGGGCGCGTGCACGCTCACCACGTCGCTGCGCTCGCACAGTTCGTCGAGCGTCACCGAGCGGGCGCCCAGCGCGGCGGCCTCGGCCTCGTCCACGTACGGGTCGTGGAGCAGCAGCTCCAGGTCGAAGGGGCGGAGCAGTTCGAGGACGCGGCGGCCGATCCGGGAGGCGCCGACGATGCCCGTGGTACGCCGGTAGTTGCCGGCCGCGGGGTAGGCGGCCTGCCAGTCGTGCGGGGCCCGCCTGGCACGGTAGTCGGCGCTGAGCCTGAGCACCTGCTTGTTGGCGAACAGCACGTTGGCGACGGTGTACTCGGCGACGGGCAGGGCGTTGGCCCAGGCCGCCGAGGAGACCTGGATGCCGCGCTCCCAGCAGGCCGCGGTGACGTGGTGCTTGACCGATCCGGCGGCGTGGACGACGGCGCGCAGCCGGGGTGCGGCGGCGAGGACGGCCTCGTCGAGCGGCGGGCAGCCCCAGCTGCTGACGATCACCTCGGTCTCGGCGAGCACGGCGGCCGCCTCGGGGGAGGTGAAGTCGTCGACGACGAACACGGGATCGAGCTCGGCGAGGGTGGTGAGCCGGTCCATGGTCTCGTCGTCGACCAGGCGGCCGACGAGGTCCGGGGTCATGGCCAGCAGGGCGCGCGGGCGCCGTCGCGGCGAGGCGGGTGAACTCCCGTGCGCGGCGGTCGGGTTCGGCGGGTTGGACACGTGGTTCTCCGGCGCGGTCGTGGAGTCTGCTGTCTGGTGGGTCACTTGACGCTTCCCGCGGTCAGGCCGGCCTTCCAGTGGCGCTGGAGGCCGACGAACGCGACGACCAGCGGCACGACGGCCAGCAGCGACCCGGTGACGACCAGCGGGTAGAACTCGGGGAAGGCGTGGGTCTGGGTGTTCCACGAGTAGAGGCCGAGGCTGACCGGGAAGAGCCGGTTGTCGGAGAGCATCACCAATGGCAGGAAGAAGTTGTTCCAGATCGCGGTGAACTGGAAGAGGAACACCGTGACGAAGCCGGGCATGACCATCCTGAGCCCGATCGACCAGAAGGTGCGCAGCTCGCTCGCGCCGTCCGTGCGGGCGGCCTCCAGCACCTCGCCGGGGATGTAGCCGGCGCAGAACACCCGGGAGAGGTAGACCCCGAAGGGGTTCACCAGGGAGGGCAGGAAGACCGCCCAGAAGGTGTTGGCGAGGCCGAGTTCGGAGGCGAGCAGGTACATCGGCAGGGCCAGGGCCGTGGTCGGCACCAGCACGCCGAGCAGGACCAGCCCGAACAGCTTCTCCTTGCCCCGGAACTCGTACACGTGGAAGGCGTAGCCGGCGCAGACGCAGACGAGGGCGCAGAGCACGGCCCCGATGCCCGCGTAGAGCAGCGAGTTGAGGTACCAGCGGAAGTAGATGCCGTCGCCGGTGGTGGCGAGGGCGTGCAGGTTGTCGCCGAGGTGCCAGTTGGACGGGGTGAGGCCGTGGCCGCCGAGGAGGTCGCCGGTGTTCTTGGCGGCGGCGGTGAGCAGCCAGCCGAGCGGCAGCAGCGTGTAGGCGGCGGCCAGCACGAGGGCGCCGTTGACGGCGGCCTTGGAGAGCGTCCAGGGCGTGCGCGGGGCGCGGCCGCGGCCGGCCTTGGGCGCGCGCGGGCGCCTGCGGGTGTCGCGTTCGGGGGTGTCGCGTTCGGGGGCGAGGGTGGTCATGCCGGGTCCTCCGTGCGGCGGGCGGGGCGGGTGCGGGTCGCCCAGGTGACGAGGAAGGACAGGACGGCCGCGGTGATGGCGAGCAGCACCGAGGAGGCGGCGGCGAGGCCGTAGTCGCCGCGGTCGAAGGCGGCGGTGTAGGCGTACATGTTGGGAGTCCAGGTGCTGACGACGCCGGGTGAGGCGCCGTGCAGGATCATCGGTTCGGTGAACAGCTGGAGGGAGCCGATCACGGTGAACAGGCCGACCATCACGATCGAGGCGCGGATCAGCGGGATCTTGATGCTGAGGACGGTGCGCAGCGGGCCGGCGCCGTCCACGACGGCGGCCTCCAGCACCTCGCGCGGGACGGCCTGGAGCGCGGCGTAGAAGATGACGGTGTTGTAGCCGACCCACTCCCAGAGCGCGATGTTGACCACCGCGGGCAGTGGGTTGCCCAGCAGGTCGGGGCTGCTCCCGACGGAGTTCAGCGCCTCGATGACCGGGCTGATGCCGGGGGTGTACAGGTACATCCAGATCAGGGCGGCGATGATGCCGGGCACCGCGTGCGGCAGGAACAGCGCGAGTTGGAAGAAGCGCCGGGCGCGGGCCAGCGTGGAGTCCAGGAGCAGCGCGAACGTCAGGGACAGGCCGACCATCAGCGGGATGTACAGCAGGCAGTACAGCGCCGTGGTCCAGAAGCCCTCGCGGAAGGCCTGGTCGCCGAGGGCGCGGGTGTAGTTGCCGAGGCCGGTGAAGACCGTCTCGATGCCGCCGAAGCCGAGGCCGGAGCGGTGCTCCGTGTAGAGGCTGAGGTGGACGGCGTACCCGATCGGGACGAGGGTGCAGGCGGTGAAGAGGATCAGGAACGGCGCGAGGAGCAGGGCGGGCGCGCCGTACCGTCCGTACCGGCGCCGCCCGCGGGTGGGGCGGGCGGGCGCGGTACGGGCGGCGCGGTCGGTTGGAGCGGTGGTCACTGGGCGACCTTGATTCCGCGGTTCTTCAGCTCGGCGACGGTGGCCTGCTGCGCGGCGTCCACGGAGGACTGGACGGTGCCGCCCTGGGTGAGCTTGCCGAAGGCGTCCTTGAGGGAGGTGTTGGTGGCGCCCATGGCCGGGCCCCACTGCCAGCCGGGCTTGATGGACTTGGCGGCGTCGGCGTAGATCGCGTAGACGTCCTGGCCGCCGTAGAAGTCCGTCTTGAACGCGCCCTGGGCGACGGGCACCAGGGCCGGCGCGGCCGGGTAGGCGGAGGAGGTGCCGGAGGCGATGCGGGCGCTGAAGCCCTCGGGCGTGGTGGTGGCCCAGGTGGCGAACTCCACCGCGGCCTTGGCCTTCTTGCTGTTCTTGGAGACCGCGAAGGTGGTGCCGCCGACCATGCCGCTGGCGGGGGTGCCGTCCCAGGTGGGGACGGGGGCGACGGCCCACTTGCCGGAGGCGTCGGGGACGGTGCCCTTGAGCACTCCGCCGCCCCAGGAGGCGCCGAGGTAGCCGGCCGTCTCGCCCTTCTGGAGGGAGGCCGTCCACTGCTGGCTGAAGGACGGCATGACCCGGACGAGGTCGTCGTTGATCAGCTGCTGCCAGTAGTCGCTGACCTTCTTGGTCTCCGCGCCGGTGGCGTCGACCTTCCAGGAGTCGCCCGAGCTCTTGAACCAGTGGGCGTCGGCCTGCCAGGCCATGGCCTCGAAGGTGGTCGGGTCGTCGGGGAAGAAGGTGGCGATCCGGGCGTCCGGCTTGGCCTCCTTCAGCTTCTGGGCGGCGGTGCGGAACTCGTCCCAGGTCTTCGGCGCGGTGACGCCGGCCTGGTCGAGGAGGTCCTTGCGGTAGTAGAAGGCCTGCGGGGAGGCGTCCAGCGGCAGGGCCCAGGTGCTGCCGCCGAGGGTGGTCAGGTCCAGGGCCTGGTTCAGGTACTTGGACTTGACGTCGTCCGTGACGAACTTGCCGAGGTCCTGGACGGCCCCCTGGCTGACGAAGTCCGGCAGCTGCGAGTACTCGACGTTGAACACGTCGGGCGCGTTGCCCGCCTTGACCGCGTTGGAGATCTTCGCGTAGCCGCCGGCGACCCCGGCGGGGATCTCCTCGTACGTCACCTGGATGTCCGGGTGGGAGGCGTTGAAGGCGGCCACGACCTCCTTGGTGCCCTTGGCCCAGCCCCAGAAGGTGAGGGTGGTGGGCTTGCCGTCGTCGGAGCCACCGCTCGACGAACCGCTCGACGAACCGCTGCCGCAGGCCGCGAGGGACGTCACGCAGAGGGCGGACGCGACGAGGGCCGCGGCCAGACGGGGGGCTCTGCGGACCGGGGTGGGGGTGGTGGGCATGGCTCGTCTCCTGTCGGAGGGGTGCGAGGGGTGTGGCCATCCTGGGACCGCGCTCCGATCGAAGTCAAGCCTTTCTGATCAAATGATCCTCTTCGATCTGACATGCCCGGCAACGTTCAGGCTTCTTTACGGGAATGCACCCTTTCCGTGATGTTCACCCCCGTCCGCGTGGATCATTTGATCAATACGATGGACGATCGATCTGGGGTTGTTCCCGGATCCGGTCCACCCGACCCGGCCGAGGAGCCCCGCATGCCCCCGATCGAGCTACCGCCCGAAGACCGCAGGCTCAGCCCCTTCACCGGCTGGACCAGGGCCCACTGGGAGGCCGCCGCCGACGGCCTGCTGGCCGCCGTCCGCCACCACGCGGGCCCCGGACACGCGCTGATCGGGCTGCCGGGCGACCGCCCCAGCTGGTCGGGCCCCCGCTCGGACGGACTGGAGGGGTACGCCAGGACCTTCCTGCTGGCCGCCTTCCGCGTCGCGGGCGCCGGCGGCGACGACCCCCACGGACTGCTCCCCGCCTACGCGGAGGGGCTCGCCGCCGGCACCCGCCGCCCGACCGCCGAACGCGCCCTCACCGACGCCGACCCCGCCTCCTGGCCGGTGATCACCGACCGGGGCCAGGCCATGGTCGAGGCCGCCTCGATCGCTCTGGGCCTGCGGATCACCCGCCCCTGGCTCTGGGACCGGCTGGACCACGACGTGCGCGAACGGGCCGGCGCCTGGCTGGCCGGCGCCCTCCACCGGGCCCCGGTGGACAACAACTGGTGGCTCTTCCCGCTGACCGTCGGCGGCTTCCTCTCCGAGGCGGGCATCGACGACGCGGCCGCGGAGCAGGCCGTGGAGCGCGGCCTCGCGAGGATCGAGTCCTGGTACCGGGGCGACGGCTGGTACACCGACGGGCGCCCGCGCGCCTTCGACCACTACAACGGCTGGGCCTTCCACCTCTACCCCGTCCTCCACGCCCACCTGGGCGGCGACCGGCGGCTGCTCGACCTGTACGGCGGCCGGCTCGCCGCCCACCTCGACGCCTGCGCGCACACCTTCGGCGCCGACGGCGCCCCCGTCCACCAGGGCCGCTCGCTCACCTACCGCTTCGCCGCCGCGGCCCCGCTGTGGGCCGGGGCGCTGTCCGGGCACACCCCGCTGGCCGCGGGCACCACCCGCCGCCTCGCCTCCGGTGCCCTGCGGTACTTCCTCGACCGCGGCGCGCTCGACGCCGAGGGCCTGCTCACCTCCGGCTGGCACGGGCCGTACCCGCCGATGGTGCAGCCGTACTCGGGCCCCGCCTCGCCGTACTGGGCGAGCAAGGGGTTCCTCGGGCTGCTGCTCCCGCCGGACCACCCGGTGTGGACGGCCACCGAGGAGCCCGGGCCCGCCGAACTCGGCGACGCCGTCCGACCGCTCCCCCGCCCCGGCTGGCTGATCCAGTCCACCGCCGCCGACGGCCTCGTCCGGCTGCACAACCACGGCAGCGACGACCAGCCCGCGGACGAGGTGCTGCCCGACGACCCGCTCTACGCACGCCTCGCCCACTCCACCGCGACCGGGCCGGTGCTGGACGGTCCGCCGGACAACCACCTCGGGCTGGTGGTCGGCGGCGCGCTCACCGAGCGCGGCCCGATCCGGCCGCTCGGCGCCGGCGACGGCTGGGCCGCCTCCGAACACCGGCCCCGGACGGGCGGCGCGGAACTCCCCGGGGTCGTCGTGACCTCGCTCGTCCTCGCCGCCGGGGCCGAGGAGGTGCGCGCCCACCTGGTCACCGGGGCCGAACCCGGAACCGAGGTCCGGCACAGCGGGTGGGCGGTGGCGAGCGACCGCGTCGAGACCTCCGTGGCCGGACCGCTCGCCACCGCCACCGCCACCGGTCCCGACGGCGGGCGGCTCGTCTCGCTGCTGCGCCGCGCGGACGGCTTCAGCACGGCCGCCACCGACCCGCTGCCCGCGGGCACCGCGTTCGGCGCCGTCGGCGCGGTGCCCCGCGTCACCGGGCGGACCACCGGCACGGCCACGCTGTTCGTCAGCACCGCGCGGCTCGCCCGGGGCCAGGCGCACCCGCCCCTCACGGCCGTCGAGGTCCGGACCGAGCGGGTGCCCGAGGGCCACCGCCTCCACGTCCGCTGGCCGGACGGCGGGCGGCACACCGCCCTGCTCGCCACCGGCTCCGTCACCGTCCACCGGGAGGACTGACCAGCATGCGACCCGCCCTCTCCACCCTCGGCCTGCCGGGCCTCCCGCTCGCCGAGGTGCTCCGGCTGGCGGCCGAGCACCACTGGCAGGGACTCGAACTGCGGTGCGCGCCCGGCGAACCGGTGCACCCCGCCATGACGGCCGGCGAACTGCGCAGCGCCCGAAGGGAGTTCGCCACCCACGGGATCACCCCGCTCGCCGTCGCTTCCTATCTCGGGGTCGCCGCGCCCGGCGACGACGACCGGCTGGTCGCCGCCCTGACCGACCACCTGCGGCTGGCCGCCGACCTCGGGGCGCGCCACCTGCGCGTCTTCCCGCACGGCGCGGAGTCCGCGACGGGCGCCGCCGACCGGCGGGCCGCACGGCGGCTGGCCGCGGCGGCCGGCACCGCCCGCTCGCTCGGCGTCCGCATCCTGTTGGAGACCCACGACTCGCACCGCTCGGGGCGGGACGTGGCGCGCGTGCTCGGCCTCGTCGGCGATCCGGCCGTCGGCGCGCTGTGGGACCTGATGCACACCCACCTGGCCGGCGAGCGCCCGGCGGAGACCCTGGCCGCGCTCGCGCCCCACCTCGGCTACGTCCAGGTCAAGGACATCGCGGGCGAGGACGACCTCACGCCGCTCGCGCTCGGGGCGGGCGTGCTGCCGATCGCCGCGTGCGTACGCGCCCTGCCGGCGGACTGCTGGGTGTCCTGGGAGTACGAGGCGCCCTGGCACCCCGCCGCCGCCCCGCTGCCCGGGCTGCTGGGCCCCGGCGCGGCCTACCTCGCCCGGCTCGCGGCCTGAGGCCGGGGCGGGGCGGACTGCTCAGGGGCGCGGGCGGGCCTGACGCCCCTGGGCGCCGTCCGCCCGTGCCTCAGCCGGCCTCGCCCGCGCCCCCGCACGAGGTGCGGATCTCCAGCGAGGGCAGCAGTTCGAGACGGTGCACGGGCAGCGAGCCGCCGCGGTCCAGACGGCGCAGCAGCAGCTCCACGGCGGCCGCGCCCACGGCCCGCTTCGGCGGGGCGACGGCCGTCAGCGGCGGCGCGGCGAGGGCCGCGAACACGTCGTCGTACGCGATCAGCGCCACGTCGTCCGGCACCTGGAGGCCCCGCGCCCGCAGCAGCGGCGGAAGCTGGATGGCATCCTGGTCGTTGTGGACCAGGACGGCCCGCACGCCCCGGGCTGCGGCCTCGGCGATCCGCTCGGCGACGGCCTCGGAGTCGACGCCGGGGCGGCGGATGTCGATCACCGGCTGCGGTTCCAGCCCGAGCAGCGCCGTCCCCTCGGCGTAGCCGGTCCGGACCCGGTGCGCCGTCCAGGTGTCCTCGCGGGCGGCCAGCAGCACCGAGCCGTGCCCCAGCGAGACCAGGTGGCGCAGGGCGAGCAGCACGCCGTGCCGGTGGTCCGAGCCGACGGAGTCCAGCAGCGCGCCCTCGCCGTCGGCGGGCGGGCGGCGCTCGACGAGCACGGCGGGCACCGGGAGCCCACCGGTCCACGGGCCGTCCTCGCCGCCGGCCGGGCGCCAGTTGGGGGTCAGGAGCAGACCGTCCACCCCCGAGTCGAGCAGCTGTCCGACCTGGGCGCGGTCGTTGTCGGACTCGTACGGGGCGATCGCGAGCACCAGGCGCGCACCGGCGGCCGCGGCGGCCGCGCGGGCACCGCCGATCACCTCGTCGAAGTACGAACCGACGGTGGGGACGAGCATGCCCAGGACCCGGTCGGTGCCCCCGGCCGCGGCGGACTTGGCACGCGGCAGCGAGACGGAGCCGTGCGAGCGGTGCAGCAGCCCGTCGTCGGCGAGCGCCGCCACGTCGCGGCGGACGGTGACGGCCGAGAGGCCCATCCGGGTGGCGAGGTCCACCACCCGAACCGTCCTGAGGTCACGGACGACCTCCAGGATCCGGGACCGACGTTCCTCTGCCGTGATGGTCATGGCTTCCCTCCTGCGTGCCCGGTGCCGCACGGCAACTGATCAATCTACATCGTTCAATCGAAATACGATCGAACGAACACAGATGTGCTGAGTCGATCAGAACCACCGTACCGGTCACCCGATCATCCGGTCAGGTCCTCCCGCGTTCCCGGCCTGCGGAAACCCCGCCGCACCGCCGGACGGACGGACCGCCGAACCACGGACCGCCGGTTCACCGGACGTCCGGCACCACCGCACCGCCGGCCTGTGCTCCCCCGTTCACCGGGTCCGCGGGGCCGGCGCCGCGGTACTCCCCCGCAACACGACCCGGGTCGGCAGGGCCAGCCGGACCGGCCGTCCACCGCCCCCGCCGGACTCCAGCGCCAGGGTGACGGCTCCCGCGCCGAGCCGTTCCAGCGGCATCCGCACCGTCGAAAGCGCCGGTGCCACGTCGGCGGCGAACGGGATGTCGTCGAAGCCGGCCACCGACATCACGCCGGGCACGTCGATCCCCCGCACCCGGAGTTCGCCGAGCACGCCGACCGCGCAGACGTCGGACAGCGCCAGCACGGCGGTCGGCCACTCGTCCTGCGGGCGGTCGAGTAGCCGCCGCACCGCCTCGCGCCCCCCGTCGCGGGTGAACTCCACGTGCTGGACGGCCCCTTCGGCCGGTTCGATGCCCGCCTCGGCGAGCGCCTCGCGCACCCCGGCGAGCCGGTCCATCGGGACGCGCAGCCGCTCCGGCCCGGTGATCACGGCGAACTCGCGGTGCCCCAGGCCCAGCAGGGCCCGGGTCAGGTCGGCCGCGCCCCCGCGGTTGTCCGGCAGGACGGCGTCGTAGGCGGGGCCGTGGTCGGTGATGGTCGCGATCAGCCCGCCGTCCGCCCGGTAGTCGGCGAGCGCCGCGTCGACGGCGAGGACGGCGGCCGGGTCGGTGTGGGCGGACCCGGCCAGGACGATGGCCCGCACGCGCTGACCGTGCAGCATCCGGATGCCCCGTACCTGCGTCTCCGGCTCCCCGTCCGTGTTGATCACCAGCGGGAGCAGCCCGGCCTGCCCGGCGGCGTCGGAGACACCGCGGGCGATGGCCGCGAAGTACGGGTCGGCCACGTCGTGCAGCAGCACGCCGACGTTGGCCGTGGCGGCGCGGGCGAGCGCCTGGGCGGGGGCGTTCGGCAGGTACCCGAGGGCGTCGGCACTCGCCCTGACCTTCGCGGCCAGCGCCTCGCCGACCGTCCGGGCCGAGCCGTTGAGGGCGCGGGAGGCCGTCGCGAGCGAGACCCCGGCGTGACGGGCGACCTCACTGAGGGTGACACCCATCGACCGATTCCCCGCTTTCCCCGGCACCTGCGTTGACGTGCGCAGCATATCTCCCTAACCTCTCGGAAAGCGCTTTCCCACTGCTTTCCCACTGACCGCACCGGACCCGGAGGACCACGCATGACTCAGAGAGTGATCGGCGTCGTGATGAACGGCGTCACCGGACGAATGGGCTACCGCCAGCACCTGGTGCGCTCGATCCTGGCCATCCGCGAGCAGGGCGGACTCCCCCTGGAGGGCGGCGACACGCTGTGGCCCGAGCCGATCCTGGTCGGCCGCGACGCCCGCAAGCTCCAGGACCTGGCGGACCGCCACGGGCTGACCCACTGGACGACCTCGCTGGACGAGGCGCTGGCCCACCCGCTCGCCGAGATCTACTTCGACGCCCAGGTCACCCCGGCCCGCGAGCAGGCCCTGCGCACCGCCATCGCGGCCGGCAAGCACGTCTACACCGAGAAGCCCACCGCCGAGTCCCTCGACGCCGCGCTCGAACTGGCCCGGCTGGCCCGCGAGGCCGGGGTGTGCAACGGCGCGGTGCAGGACAAGCTCTTCCTGCCCGGCCTGCTCAAGCTCAAGCGGCTGGTGGACGGCGGCTTCTTCGGCCGCATCCTGTCGGTGCGCGGCGAGTTCGGCTACTGGGTGTTCGAGGGCGACTGGCAGGACGCGCAGCGCCCCTCCTGGAACTACCGCGCGCAGGACGGCGGCGGCATGATCCTCGACATGTTCCCGCACTGGCGGTACGTGCTGGACCAGATCATCGCGCCCGTCCGCTCGGTGTACGCGCACAGCGCCACCCACATCCCCGAGCGGGTCGACGAGCAGGGCCGCGGCTACCCGGCGACCGCCGACGACGCCGCCTACGGCGTCTTCGAGCTGGAGGGCGGGATCACCGCCCAGATCAACTCCTCCTGGGCCGTCCGGGTCGACCGGGACGAGCTGGTGGAGTTCCAGGTCGACGGCACCGAGGGCAGCGCGGTCGCCGGGCTGCGCAACTGCCGGATCCAGCACCGGGCCACCACCCCGAAGCCCGTGTGGAACCCGGACCTGCCGGCCACCGAGCGGTTCCGCGAGCAGTGGCAGCAGGTCCCGGACAACGGCGAGTTCGACAACGGCTTCAAGGCGCAGTGGGAGCTCTTCCTGCGGCACGTCGTCACCGGCTCCCCGTACACCTGGGACCTGCTGGAGGGCGCCAAGGGCGTCCAGCTGGCCGAACTCGGCCTGCGCTCCGCCCGCGAGGGCCGCCGTCTGGACGTCCCCGAGCTGGAGATCCGATGACCGAGCTGAACCTTCCCGGCCACGGCCGGCACCGGCTGGCCGCCCCCGAGCCGCTGGAGATCCCGGCGCACCCGCCCAGGAGCCGGACGGCCTTCGCCGCCGCGCACGTCGTCGCCGACCCGCTCGGCGGCAACGCCCCCGGCGCCCCGGCGGCCGTCGACTGGGACGCCACCCTCGCCTTCCGCCGCTACCTGTGGTCCCTCGGCCTCGGCGTCGCCGACGCCATGGACACCGCCCAGCGCGGCATGGGCCTGGACTGGGCCGCCACCCGGGAGCTGATCGTCCGCTCCGGCGCGGAGGCCCGCGCCGTCGGCGGTCTCCTCGCCTGCGGCGTCGGCACGGACCAGCTCACCGGCCCGGCCACGGACCTCGCCGGGATCACGGCCGCCTACGAGGAGCAGCTCGCGGTGGTCGAGGAGGCCGGTGCGCAGCCCGTCCTGATGGCCAGCCGCGCACTCGCCGCGCAGGCCCGCGGGCCCGAGGACTACCTCCGGGTCTACGGCCGGCTGATCGCCCAGGCCGGCCGGCCGGTGGTCCTGCACTGGCTCGGCGAGATGTTCGACCCGGCGCTGTCCGGCTACTGGGGCTCCGCCGACCTGGACGCGGCCACCGCGACGGTGCTCGCGCTGATCCGGGAGCACCGCGCCGGCATCGACGGCATCAAGGTATCCCTGCTCGACGCCGACCGGGAGGTCGCCCTGCGCCGCGCCCTGCCCGAGGGCGTCCGGCTCTACACCGGCGACGACTTCAACTACCCGGAGCTCATCCGCGGCGACGCGCTCGGCCACAGCCACGCGCTGCTGGGCGTCTTCGACCCGATCGCCACCCGCGCCGCCGCCGCGCTGCACGCCCTGGACGCCGGGGACACCGACCGGTACGACGCGCTGCTCGCCCCCACCCTCCCGCTGGCCCGCCACCTGTTCGCGGCGCCGACGTACCACTACAAGACGGGCGTCGTCTTCCTCGCCTGGCTGGCCGGCCACCAGAGCCACTTCACCATGGTCGGCGGGGCACAGAGCGGCCGTTCCGTCGTCCACCTGGTGGAGCTGTTCCGGCTGGCGGACGCCGCCGGGGTGCTGCCGGACCCGGAGCTGGCGGCGCACCGGATGCGGCAGTTCCTCGCGGTGGCGGGGGTGGAGGCGTGAACCGGATCTCGCTGAACCAGATCACCACCAAGGGCTGGAGCCTGCCGGAGGCGGTGCGCGGCTGCGCGGAGGCCGGCGTCCCCGCGATCGGGCTCTGGCGCGACAAGGTCGAGGAGGTCGGCGTCGGGGTCGCGGCCAAGCTGGTCCGCGAGGCGGGACTGGCCGTCAGCAGCCTGTGCCGGGGCGGATTCCTCACCGCCGAGGGCCCGGACGCCCACCGGGCGGCGCTCGCCGACAACCTCCGCGCGCTGGAGGACGCGGCCGAACTGGGCACCGACACCCTGGTGATGGTCGTCGGCGGCGTCCCCGAGGGCAGCCGCGACCTGGCCGGGGCGCGGGAGCGGGTCGCCGACCGGCTGGCCGAGCTCGCCCCGTACGCCGGTGACCTGGGCGTGCGGCTGGCGATCGAACCGCTGCACCCGATGTTCTGCGCCGACCGGGCCGTGGTCTCCACCCTCGGCCAGGCCCTCGACCTGGCCGAGCCCCACCCCGTCGGGCAGGTCGGCGTCGTCGTCGACAGCTACCACGTGTGGTGGGATCCGGACCTCGCCGCGCAGATCGCCCGCGCGGGCGCCCGGATCGCCTCCTACCAGGTCTGCGACTGGACGCTGCCGCTGCCCGCCGACGTCCTGCTCGGCCGGGGCCACGTGGGAGACGGGTGCATCGACTTCGGGGCGCTGACGGAGATGGTCACGGCCGCCGGCTACACCGGCTGGATCGAGACCGAGATCTTCAACCAGGAGATCTGGGACGCCCCCGGGGCGCGGACCCTCGCGACGGTGGTCGAGCGCCACCGGGCCCACGTGGAGAGCGCATGAGGGTCGTCCTCGCGCCGGACTCCTTCAAGGGGACGGTCACGGCGACGGACGCCGCCCGGGCGCTGGCCGACGGCTGGCGCTCGGTGCGGCCGGACGACGAGCTGATCGAGCGTCCGATGGCCGACGGCGGCGAGGGCACCATCGCCGCCGTCGCGGCCGCCCTGCCCGGCACCACCGAGCACGACGTCCCCGGCTGCACCGGCCCCGACGGGCGGCCGGTCACCGGGCGGTACGCCCTCCTGCCCGACGGCACCGCGCTGGTGGAACTCGCCGTCGCCGGCGGACTGCCCCTGATGTCGCGCCCCGCACCGCTCACCGCGACCACGCGGGGCACCGGCGAGACGGTCGCGGCGGCCCTCGACGCGGGGGCCCGCCGGCTGGCGGTCGCCCTCGGCGGCTCCGCCTCCACCGACGGCGGCGCCGGTCTGCTCGCGGCGCTCGGCCTGCGGCTGACCGACGTACAGGGCCGGGAACTCCCCGACGGCGGCGGGGCGCTGGTACGGGCCCACCGGGTCGACGCGACGGCCCTGCGCCCGGCACCGCCCGAGGGCGTGGTGCTCCTCACCGACGTCACCGATCCGCTGCTCGGCCCGGACGGCGCCGCCGCCGTCTACGGCCCGCAGAAGGGCGCGGGCCCGGACGAGGTCGCCCTGCTCGACCGGGGCCTCTCCCGGCTCGCCGCGCTCCTCGGCGCGGACCCGGCCCTGCCCGGCACCGGGGCGGCGGGCGGCACCGCCTACGGCCTCGCGGCCGCGTGGGGCGCCGTCATCCGCCCCGGCGCCGCCGCCGTCGCCGAACTCCTCCGCCTCGACCGGGACATCGACACGGCGCAGCTGGTGATCACCGGTGAGGGCCGGTACGACGCGACCAGCCTGCGAGGCAAGGCGGTCGGCGAGGTCCTCGCCCGTGCCGCCCGTGCCGGTGTCCCCGCCAGGATCGTCGCGGGCGAGTCGGCCGACGACCGGGCCCTGACCCTCAGCGCGCTCGCGGGCGACCCGGCCTCCGCCCGGGAACACGCCGGGACGTGGCTGTTCCGCGCCGGCGCCCGCCTCGCGCACGAGGTGGCGGAGGGCTGAACCCTCGTCGTCCTGCGCGGCCGGACCGCCGGCCGCGCAGGACGGCACCGGGAGGACCGAGGTCGGCCAGGGACGGCCGGGGACGGAGCCGGGGACGGGCAGCCCGTCCGGTCAGACCCGCTCGGGCAGCACGGCCACGGCCTCCACCTCCACCAACTGGTCGTGGTACCCGAGCACCGAGACGCCGAGCAGGGTGCTCGGGGCGTCGTGCTCCCCCATGTAGGAGCGGTAGACGTTCCACACCTTCACCAGGTCCGCCTGGTCACCGGAGGCCACGTAGACGGTGGTCCTGGCGATGTCGGTGAGGGCCGCCCCGCTGTCCTCCAGCACGGCTATCAGGTTCCGCATCACCTGGTGGGCCTGGGCCTCGTGGTCGCCGACCGCGACCGTCCTGCCCTCCTCGTCGAGCGGGCAGGCGCCGGCCAGCCAGAGCGAGCGGGCGGGGGCGTCGACCTCGGCCGCGTAGGCGTAGTCCACCGCCTTGGTCAGGCGCGTGCTACGGATCAGCTTGACGGCGCTGCTCATGTGGTCTCCTCCGACGGTCCCGGCCGAACGTTCGCGCCCATCGTTGGCCTCTCCTGAACGACCGTCAAACCATTTACCGGCGAACTCCCCTCCGTTTCAAGGTTCCTGGATTCACGATTCACCGTTGCGGGTGATGGCGGACCCGCCCGCCGGCGCGGAATCCTGGTGCGGATCCACGCACCACCGCCCGCACCGCCGCCGCACCGCCACCGCCATCTGGAGGCACCGCCATGGAATCCCGACCGCACGGCCCCGACCAGTCCTCCGGAGTCCGCCGGCGCCGCATGCTCGGCCTCGCGCTCGGGGCGGGCCTCGTCCCGGCACTCGGCTCCGCCGCCCAGGCGGCCTCCGACCCCTCGCCCGGCACCGGGACGGCCCGGGTGCTGCCGGCCGCCGCACTGGGCCGCCGGGCCGCCGAGGTGGCCGCGAGCCAGATCGGCGTGCCGTACGCCTGGGGCGGCGGGGACCGGCTGGGTGCGGGCCTCGGCTTCTGCGACGAGGAGAACGGCTGGCTGAACGGCGTGTGCATGGGCGAGAAGACGGTCGGCTTCGACTGCAGCGGCCTGTCGCTCTACTGCTGGTACCGAGCCAGCCACGGCACCGTCGAGCTCGGGCACTACACCGTCGCCCAGTTCAACCTCAGCGCCCCCGTGGAGCGCGACGCGCTCGCCCCGGGCGACCTGCTGTTCTTCTCCCGCCCCGACGCACCCCTGCACCACGTCGGCGTCTACGCCGGCGAGGGCGCGATGATCCACGCCGAGCGCACCGGCACGCTGGTCGCCCGGGTCGAGAACGTGCTCGACATCCCGCGCTGGGCGGGCGAGTTCGCCGGTGCCCGCCGCCCGGGCCCGCCCGCGACCTGACCCGCCGCCCGCGTCGGCCCCTCCCGTCACACGCCGCCGCGCCGCTCCCCCGTCCCGTGGTGCACCAGCATCAGCAGTTCCTGAAGCGCCTGCCGCTGCCCCGCGTCCAGCGGCGCGAGCACCTCGTCCTGCACCGCCCGCGCCAGCGCGTCCAGTTCGGCCAGCAGCGCCCGTCCGTCGTCGGTGACGGAGACCGAGACCCGCCGCCGGTCGGCCCGGTCCCTGGCCCGTTCGACGTACCCGGCGGCGGCGAGCCGGTCGGCGACCTTGGCCAGGTCGCTCGGGTCGATGGCGAGGCGCCGCACCAGGTCCCGCTGGGCCTGCGGGCCGAAGTCGGCGAGCGCGGCCAGCACCGCCATGTCCCAGAGCCGCAGGCCGCGTTCGGCCAGTCGTTCGGCGAGCCGGCCGCGCGCCGTCCTGCCGACCCGGGAGAGCAGGTAGGTGCTGAGGTCCAGCAGGGTCGGCGGGAGTCCGTCTGCGGGGTGCGGGTTCTCGGAGGCCATGGCGGCAGTCTAGGGACTTTCCCTATAGTGGGTTTCGACCCATCAATTCGAAACCGGCCGAAGACCCGCCCCCCTGCCAGGAGTTCGCCCGTGGACGCCCTGTACCCCCGTCTGCTCGTCACCCGCTTCGCCGAGTGCTTCGGCTTCTACCGCGCGATAATCCCGCCGCTCACCGGCGCCGCCCTGGTCAAGGGCACTCCCGAAGGCCCGTACGCCAACTGGGACGTCGCCGACCAGACCCTCCTGGTCCTCTACGACCGCTCGGCGATGGCCGCCACCCTCGGCACCACCGGGCTGCCCGTCCGCCCCGCCGCACCCGCGCAGGACACCGCGATGCTGGTCTTCCGGGTGGACGACGTGGACGCCGCCCTCGGCCTCTGCCTGCGCCACGGCGGCACCCTGGCGGCACCGGCGGCCGACCGCCCGGAGTGGGGCCCCAATCTGCGCAGCGCCCATCTGCGCGACCCGGACGGCCACCTGGTCGAGCTCCAGTCCTACTGACCGGCGCGCGCCGCACGGGCTCGTGCCGTGTGCGCCGCGCGCCGTCAGGCGAGCAGCACGGGACGCCCGCCCGGCCACCCCTCCGGAGACGAGGGCCCGAAGGCGCCGAACCCGCCCTCGCCCCGGGCAAGCACGGCGGCCCCGAAGTCCGGGGAACAGGCCCGCCCGAGGGTCTGCGAGGCGGCGTCGGCCCCCGGGACGTGCCCGAGCACGGCGGCGCAGTACTGGACGGCGGGGACGGGCAGCGGACGGAGCTCGGCGGCGGAGGCCGAGGCCGCCGGGGTGACGGTCACCGCCCCGGCGAGGGCGAGACAGCCGGCCAGAGCGGGAGCGGCGAGGCCGCGTGGGATGCGCATCGGGGTACCTCCGTACGGGTGGGGACAGCCGCGGCCGCGGACTCGGCCGCCCGGCCCATTCGACGGGCGGCCGGCGCCCACGGGCCGGTCGACACTCCGCGCACCGCACTAGTCGTACGTACGCCACCGGCGCGGCGGCCGGCCCCGCAGCGGGTCGTCCGTACAGTGGCGACCCGCCCCGCGCGGGAGCGCCGCCACCGGTTCAGCGCCCGGCGGCCTCCGCCCACAGCTCCGCCTCGCACGCCGCCACCAGCGCGCCGATCCGCGCCCACGCCTCCTCGGCCGGCAGCGGCTCCAGCCGGCGGCCGTCCCGCAGACGCAGCGCGACCCGGTCGTCCACGGCCTCCCTGGCCCCGATCACCGCCTGGTACGGCACCAGCCTGGCCTCGCGGACGCGGGCACCGAGGCTGCCGTGCTCGGGCCCGGCGACCTCGGCACGCAGTCCGAGGTCCAGGCAGCGCTGCCGGAACCGTTCGGCCTGCGGCACTTCCGCGTCGGAGACCGGCAGCAGCACCACCTGGACGGGCGCCAGCCAGGCCGGGAACGCGCCGCCGTACAGCTCGATCAGGTGGGCGACCACCCTCTCGACGCTGCCGATCACGCTGCGGTGAACCATCACCGGGCGGTGCCTGGCGCCGTCCGCGCCGATGTAGTGCAGGTTGAACCGCTCCGGCTGGTGGAAGTCGATCTGCACGGTGGAGAGGGTGAACTCGCGCCCGGCGCCGTCGGCGATCTGCACGTCGATCTTGGGACCGTAGAACGCGGCCTCGCCCTCCGCCGCCTCGAACGGCACCCCGGAGCGTTCCAGCACCTCGGTGAGCAGCGCGACCGCGCGCTCCCAGAGAGCCGGGTCGGCCACGTACTTGCCGCCGGCGCCGGGCAGCGAGAGACGGTAGCGGACGGGTACGACGCCGAGCACCCGGTGCACCTCGCGGATCAGCTCCAGGGCGGCGACGGCCTCGTCGGCCGCCTGCTCCGGGGTGCAGAACACGTGGGCGTCGTTCAGCTGGATCGCCCGGACCCTGGTCAGCCCGCCCAGCACCCCGGACAGCTCGGAGCGGTACATGCCGCCCAACTCGGCCATCCTCAGGGGTAGTTCCCGGTAGCTGTGGGGGCGGGAGCGGTAGATCAGCGCGTGGTGCGGACAGAGGCTGGGGCGCAGCACCATCTCCTCGGAGCCGAGCTCCATGGGCGGGAACATGTCCTCGCGGTAGTGCGCCCAGTGGCCGGAGATCTCGTACAGCTCGCGCTTGCCGAGCACCGGGGAGTAGACGTGGCGGTAGCCGGCCCGGCGCTCGCGGCCGCGGATGAACTCCTCCAGGGAGTGCCGGATCGCGGCGCCGTCGGGGAGCCAGTACGGCAGGCCGGAGCCCATCAGCGGGTCGGTGTCGAAGAGGTCGAGTTCGCGGCCGAGCCTGCGGTGGTCGGGCGCGGCGTGGTCGGGCGCGGGGTTGTCCTGTGCGGCGTGGTCGGGAGCGGGGCAGTCGTTCACCGGGCGGTCCTGCGCCGGGCGGACGTTCGAGGGCTGGTCGGGCATGAGGGCGGTCTCCACTCGGGTCTGCGGGCGAGTGGGTCCGGGAAACGGCGAAGCCCCGGGGCACTCGCCCCGGGGCTTCGGACTAGGTCAGCAGTCAGCGCGCCGGGACTCTCTCCGGCGTCGTCGTGGCGAGTGCAGCGCGCTTCATGCGTTCCACGGTAGCAGTTCCGCGGTGGAGGCGTTGATCCTTTCCGGACCGGGGCCCGGCGCGCGGCCCCCGGGAGGGCGACGGACCGGCGGCCGGTTCAGAACAGCGTGACGCACCCGCGCGCGGCCAGTGCCGTCAGCAGCCCTGCGGAGGGACGCACCTCGTTCCACCGCAGGTCCAGCTTCTCCAGCGCGGGCAGCGTGCCCGGATCGGCCAGCCAGTCGGGCAGTTCCGCGATCCGGTTGCCACGAAGGTCGAGGCGGCGCAGCCGGGGAAGCCCGGCGAGCGCGGCGGGGAGTTCGGTGAGGGCGTTCTCCCTGAGCTCCAGCTCGCGCAGCTCGCCGAGCCGTCCGACGGAGTCCGGCAGGCCGGTCAACTCGTTTCCGCGCAGCCACAGTTCGCGCAGCGACGCGCCGAGCCCGCCGATCGAATCCGGCAGGGCGGTGAGCCGGTTGTGCTGCGCGCGCAGCTCGACCAGCGAGGTCAACGATCCGATGGCCTCGGGAAGTTCGCCGATCCGATTCTCGCCCACGTTGAGGTAGCGCAGCGCGGTGAGCCGCCCGAGCGCCTCGGGCAGGGCGGTCAGCTCGTTGTCGTGCAGGTAGAGGAAGTCGCCGAGCCCGGTGAGACCGAAGAGCTCGGCGGGCAGTTCGGCGAGCCGGTTGTGCCCCAGGTCGAGGGTCCGCAGGCTCGTCAACCGGCCGATGCCGGGAGGAAGTTCACGGATTCCGGTGTCCGCGAGGATGAGCACCGTCAGCTCGGTGCGGTCCCACACCCCGGCCGGGACCGCGTCGAGCGGCTGCCGCCAGAGGTTGAGCGTCACGTCCGCCGTCACCGCGCCTCCACCTCGTCCCGGCCGATGCGGTACTCGGTCAGCCGGCGGCCGTACCACCGGTCGGTCAGCCCGGTGCAGGTCATCCCGAGGCGCCGGCAGACCGCTGCCGACCGGGTGTTGTCGGGGTTCAGCACGGCCAGGATCTCCGTCAGGCCGTCCGCGAAGCCCTTGGCCAGGACGGCCCGCGCGGCTTCGGTGGCGATGCCCTGGCCCCAGCTGTCGGGGTGGAGGTGCCAGCCGATCTCGATCTCGCCGTCCCTCTCACCGTCCCCGTCGCCGTCCCCGTACGGCAGTGGCACCAGCAGGATCGTTCCGGCGATCGTGCCGGTGTCGCGTCGCTCGATCGCCCAGGCGCCGTAGCGGGGGTCCGCGGAGCGCTTCCGGCAGCGCTCGATGAAGGCCCCGGCCTCCTCGGGATCGGTCATGGCCTTCGGTGTCCGGCCGAGCCAGCGGGCCACCTCCCAGGGGGAGTAGAGGTCGAAGGCGCGAGCCTGGTCAGCCGTGGTCCAGTGCCGCACCACCAGCCGCTCGGTGGTCAGCACCGCCTCCGCGCCCCGTTCCGTTTCCGCCATGCCGCGCGCCCCTTCCCCGTCTCCGTAGGCCGTCTCCTGATCACCGTACGCAGCCGGGGCCGCCGGACGGAACTCGGGCACCACGCCCCCTCCCCGGCTCTCAGGTCGCGGGCGGCAGGTAGCGCTCCGCCGCGAGCTTGGCCACCGTCCGGAGCCTGGCGAAGTAGGCGGCGCAGTACTCCTCGTTGATCAGGGGCACGACCCTGTCGAGGTAGGCAATGGCCGCCCAGAGGACGGCGACGCCGCTGTCGTCGAGCCCGCCGTCCAGCTCCTGATGGATGAGGCCCGCGATGTTGGAGTCCGCGACGATCAGCGGCATCTCCGCGATGTTCTCCCCGACGAAGCTCTCCGGGAACCTCGCCGCCCGGCATTCCTCCCACAGCCGGGCGAGCCGGTCCGGTGCCGGCACCCCGCTCGCCTCCTCGGCTGTCAGGTCCGCCATCGGAGGCGGGCCGAGGAGCGCGGCCACGGCGTCGAAGACGGCACGGGTCAGCTGGACGGCCCGCTCCGGACTGATGGCACCGCTCGTCACCGTGCCGCGCGCGACCTTGTCACGGAGCCACAGACCGCGGTCGAGTTCGGCGGCCACCCCGCCGTCGAGGATCCCACGGGTGACGGCCCGCCCGATCAGTTCCCCCGTCGGCGCATCGACGGCCAGCCGCTCGGCGAGGACCTGCTCCAGGGCGTACAGCGCGTGGGTGACGGCCACGGTGGCGAACTCGTACCGCTGGTAGGAGTACCGGATAAGCTCCCGGGAGGTCTCCAGCGCGCTCATGACGGCCATCGACGCCCCGGCGGGCAGCTGCAATCCGGCGATCACGTCCTGCATACCGGGAAAGTCGGGGGCGACGCCCCAGGAACGCGGGTCCAGTACGGGCTCCAGCCCCGAGGTGTTCACCGGTGCAGTATCACCACCGGGCGAGACCGGTGCCACAGGTTTTCGGTCGGGTGCTCGACGCCGGGCCGCATCCGGGCACCCGGGCGCCGCCGAGCTGCGCCGGTCCGGGGACGGCGCAGCTCAGCTCAGCTGGTCAACGGCCCGGTGCCGCGACCGGCCCCTCGGCCCGGTTCTCAAGCGGTCCGGCACCGATCACGGGTCACCGGCACCGATCACCGGCGTCGCGGTCACCGGTCACCGGTCACCACAGAAGGTCGCCTCCAGGAAGGCCCCCTCCGCCCCGATCTGCGCACCCATCTCCTGCGGCGTGCCGCGCATGGTGACGGATATCGCGACCTGTCGGTCACCCGAGCTCCACAGCTGCGTGGCGTAGCCGGACACCCCGCCGTCGTGCCCGACGATCGGGCCGCAGGACAGCTGCCCCTTGGCCAGGCCCAGCCCGTAACTCAGGCCCGTCGGCTGCCCGTTGACCTCGATGGGGATCGTCGTGGTCATCTCCCGCAGCAGCTCCGGCTTGAGCAGCCTGCCACCCAGCAGGGCCTGTTCGAAGCGGTTCAGGTCACTCAGGGTCGAGATCAGCTCGCCCGCGGAGTTCGCCCAGGAGACGCTGGCCTCGGTGACGTCCCGGTCGCTGACGTCCTGCGGCCCCGGGCCCTCGACCACCGTCAGGTAGCCGTGCGCGTGCCGGCCGCGAATGCCGGTCGCGGTGCCCGGGAAGTACGTCGACTCCAGGCCGAGCGGGCGCAGGATGCGCGCGGTGATCTCCTGCGCGTAGCCGTGCCCGGTGACCTTCTCGATGATCATGCCGAGCAGCGTGTAGTTGACGTTGGAGTAGCCGAACGTGCTGCCCGGCGGGAAGTTGGGCGCGTGCGCCACCGAGGCGGCCACCACCTGGGCCGGGGTGATGGTGCGGGTCATGCCGCCCTGGTCCAGCCAGTTCCGGATCGCCGCCGGGTCCTGCTGGTCGGGGAAGAGGCCGCCCTTCTCGTTGGTCGCGTCCCAGAGGCCGGAGCTGTGGTTGAGCAGCTGGCGGACGGTGATCCGCGCACCGTTCGGGACGAGGCCGGGCAGGTAGCGCTCGACCGGGTCGTCCAGGCCGATCCGGTGCTCCCCCACCAGCTGGAGCACGGTGGTGGCGGTGAACGTCTTGGTGACGCTGCCGGCCCGGAAGCGCCCGTCGGTACGGACCGGCGCGTTGGTGGCCAGGTCGGCGACGCCCGACCGTCCGCGCCAGGTGCCCTTCCCGTCCTTGATCTCCGCGATCGCGGCGACCGCGCCCGCCGCGGTGATCGCCCGCAGACCGGCCGTCCGGCGATCGTCGCCCTTCCCCGGCTTCGCCGCGTCCGCCGACTGAGCCGTGACGACCGGCACAGCCGCGGCCACCGGCGCCGCCAGCGCCAGACAGACCGCCGCCCCCACCAGCACGGAAACCGTACGACGCATCATCATCTCCCCAAGTCCCCCGGCGGGCACCGCCCCGCCTTCGCCGCCAAGCCTCCCGGGCGCCCGGCGATCAGTCATCAGCCGCTGGGAGGAGCCGACGGTCCGTCACCCACCGGAGGGCGTACGCCGAACAAAGGACTCCGCTTGTCGCTTCGACCGCCGCCCCCTTCGCCCTCGACTGTCGGCCCCCTTCGCCCACGGCCGCCGGACGGCGTCTCCTCCGGCTACCGGCCCGGGGCCGGGCGGACCGGGTGCTTGCTCAGGATCGACACCCGGTTGAAGGCGTTGATGGCGATCGCCACCCACACCACGACGGAGATCTCCCCGTCGCTCAGCACTTCGCGCGCCACGCCGTACGCGGCCTCCTGGAGCGCCGCGTCCGCCGGGGAGGTGGTCGCCTCGGCCAGTCCGAGCGCGGCACGCTCGCGGTCGCTGAACACCTCGGTGTCGCGCCAGGCCGGGAGCACGCCCAGGCGCTGACTGGTCTCGCCCTCGCGGATCGCGGCCCTGGTGTGCACGTGCAGGCAGTAGGCGCAGCCGTTGATCTGCGACACGCGCAGGTTGACCAGTTCCACCAGCCGGCGGTCCAGCCCGGCCTCGGCCGCGGCCTCGCGCGCCGCCTCGGCGGCGGCCAGCAGCGCCTGGTACACCCGGGGGGTCTGCTTGTCGATGAACACCCGCTGGTCCGTCGCGACCACCGTCACATCACTCACCTGGGACTCCTCCGTCTGATCACTCGGGCCGGGCCTGCTGTCACCCGCCACTCTGCCATGGCATGATAGTTGAATCCAGAACTAACTGGCACCTGGGAGGGACCCACCGTGAGCACCGTCGAGACCGGCCTCGCCGAGACGCCCGCCGCCGACCCGCGGGTGGAGGTCCTGCCCGCCAGGGACGTCCCGCTCGGCGGCCCGCGCGCGATGACCGTACGCCGTACGCTGCCGCAGCGCTCCCGCACCATGATCGGCGCCTGGTGCTTCGTCGACCACTACGGGCCCGACGACGTCACGAGCACCGGCGGCATGGACGTCGCCCCGCACCCGCATACCGGGCTGCAGACCGTGAGCTGGCTGTTCACCGGCGAGATCGAGCACCGGGACAGCCTCGGCGTGCACGCCCACGTCCGGCCGGGCGAGGTCAACCTGATGACCTCCGGCCACGGCATCGCCCACTCCGAGGTCTCCACCCCGGCCACCACCGTCCTGCACGGGGTCCAGCTGTGGGTCGCCCTGCCCGAGGAGCACCGGCACACCGCACGCGACTTCCACCACCACGCGCCCGCCCCGGTCGCCCTCGACGGCGGCGAGGCCCGGGTCTTCCTCGGCACCCTCGCCGGCGACACCTCCCCCGTCCCCACCTTCACCCCGCTGCTCGGCGCCGAACTCCTCCTGCGCCCGAACGCCACCATCACCCTCGACGTCGACCCCGCCTTCGAACACGGCCTGCTGGTCGACAGCGGCGACGTCCTCCTCGCCGGCACCCCGCTGCGCCCCGCCGAACTCGGCTATCTCGCCCCTGGCCGCACCACCCTCACCCTCACCAACACCGCCGGCACCGACGCCCGGCTCGTCCTCCTCGGCGGCACGCCCTTCGAGGAGCAGATCGTCATGTGGTGGAACTTCATCGGACGCACCCACGAGGACGTCGTCCGGGCCCGCGCCGAGTGGCAGGCCGCCTCCGACCGCTTCGGCGCCGTCCAGGGCTACCCCGGCGACCGCCTCCCCGCCCCGGAGCTCCCCGGCACCCCCCTCAAGCCGCGCGGAAACGCGCGCTGACCTGCACGTTAGACGCTCGGGGGTGTGGTGACCCGGGCCACCACACCGCCCCTGCGCTCACCTCGAAGCGGCCCCTGTCGGCACTCGCTTCCGCACTCGACGCATGACACCGTTCGACCATCCGCGACAGCGTCCGACAGGACCAATGCTGACCCAATGCCGAGTTTGCCAACGGTCCATCAGAACAGATCGGGACGCTCCCGGATTCCGGGAAGTCATCGTCGGGTGCCGCCGCGAGAACCAACGAATGCCCTGGTACGCCCCCTCGTCGGTTGCCGAAGGACGGCCACCACCGGACCGGGGCAAGCCGGAGAGAACGGCCACCATGCCGCCCGCGCCGCCACCGACGATCTTGCTTCAGGCCAGTTATTAGGCCCGAGGCCTCCTGCGGGTCGTTCCGAGCTCACTCCCCCGGCAAGAGCCCGTCGGCCCGCCCCGACCCGGCGCTAGGGTGACCTCATGGCTGACGCCCCGACGACAGCAGCACCTTCGGTCGAGGCGCTGGACGCCCTCGTCGAGCGTGCCTGCGAACCTCCGACCGGCATGTCCCGGGCGAAGCAACTGCGCTGGGTCGCCGGCGAACTGCGCACCGCCCTGGAGCGGGGCGCGATATTGCCCACGGCCGCCGGCTCACTCGCCCAGCTCTTGGCGCCGGACACCCTCACCGACTACCTCGCCGCCGCCGAGCGGGGCCGACTGCGGCGCAAGCCCGCCGCACGACCGGGCCAAACCTCACCCGCGTCCATGCGCGTCCGGGAGGACTGCCTCCGCATCCTCGGCACCCGGGCCGGCATCGCCGTCACCCTCCCGGAGCGCAACCCGCCGAAGGTCGAGCTCCGGCCCGTGGTCGCCGCCCGCCCGCGCAGCATCCTGCTCGACCACCTGGAACACTCGGCCCGCCCCGGCCGGTCCGACTCCCGCAGCCGGATCCTCGCCATCATCGGCACCGTGCTGGACACCGGCTGCCGCGCCGGCGAACTCTGCGCCCTGCACACGGACGACGTCGACCTGCACCGCGGCACGATCCGCCTCACCCGCCTCCCCCAGCACCGCAACCCGCACACCACGCCCGCCACCGAAACAATCACCCTGTCCGGGCCCACCCGGGCTGCGATGCGCCACTGGCTCACCGTCCGCGGCCACCTCGTCGCACGCGACACCACCCAGCCCGTCGGCCCGGGCAACGAGACCACCGACGCCCTGTGGGTGAGCATCGCCCCCAGCGGCCACCCCCGCCCCGGCCTGCCCCTGCACTTCCGCGGCCTGGCCCGCGCCTACGCCCGTGCGATCCACGACCTCAACACCGAGATGGCCACAGAACCCGGCTGGCACCCCCTGCCCCAACGCATGGAACAACTACGCCGCGCCATCGAAATCGAACCGGCCGACCCCGACGGTGCGACCTTCCGCCGCCGCACCCCCACACCTGCCGCCAGCCCCGAGACAACGGCACAGGCTCGGGCGCTTCCTATAGATCATCTGATCGTTGGTTGATGTGTGTCATAGACCAATGCGCAGTGGGCGCGGATAGAGCCCTTGTTGCCGGACCGATCGCCGAGGCGGGTTGGGCGGTGGTGTGGACCATCGACCACGTCCGGAGACCCAACAACTAGCGCCCCAGAACCCGCCTGACCCCCAGTTTAGTAGGGATATCCTACTACCCCTCAAAATGCGCCCACACGCACGTCGTGCGCGTGCAGACGAACATGTTTCGCGCACCTCGCGCGGCAGCGCGCATGACGTGTGGTCCCCAGCTGGTCCCCAGGTCAGGGGCTTGATGGATGGTCCGGGTGGCGTTCATGTCTCCAGGGTAGCGCCACTCCGGCCGCTGATCCAGCGATTCCTTCGGATCACCCAGAAAGCTACCGGACAGAAGCCGAGGAGTCCTCGGAGAAATCAATCTGGTCCAGGCCGAACGCCAGCCAGAGAATGGTCGCCACAAATCCCACTCTCGCCAATTCCGTGCGGTCTCGCAGGAATTCTCGGCGCTCGCCATCGCTCACTCCGGAGACCGGTCCGAGGCTCGGCGCCACGCACCGCGCGTGCTCCGGGTTGTACGAGCCCGACAACCCACAGCCCGCAGGCCGGTCTCATGCTTACGGTCGGCAGCCACCCTTACCAATGATCCCGGGAAGCCCCAATGCGTGCGATCAAGCTGCCCTACCCACCCCCCGCACAGCGTGATCACCGTCGCGGCGTGTCGCCAGCGCGTGTCCCGGCCCGTCGGCCATGCCCGTGCTCCAGGCCCCACTCCGCACGCTCTGCCGCCACACCCACCACTTCCATAACTCTGGACACGCCATCACCACCAGGTTCGAGGAGGAGTCCCATGGCGCAGCGTCCCAAGCGGGGCAGGGTTTACCGGCGGTGCGGGTGCACGGACGGCAACAGCGGGAAGCAGTTGGGTTCGTGGTGTCCGCGGCTGGCCGCCGATGCCGCGCACGGTCGGTGGACGTACGCGGTGGACCTCGCCCCGGAGGACGGAAGGCGCCGTACTCGGCGGCGAGGCGGGTTCGCCAGCCGGGCGGAGGCGGCCCGGGAGATGGCGCGAGTGCTGAATGCCGAGTACCGGGGCGTGTACGAGGACCGCACGCTGCGCGTCGGGCTGTTCCTGTACGAGTGGCTGGAGTCGAAGCGCCCGTCTCTGGCCCCCAACACCTGGACGGGCTACCGGGCGTCTATCGAGCGCGACCTCGTGCCCGCGTTCGGCGGCATGCTGCTCGTCGACCTGCGTCCCAAGCACATCGACGCCTGGGTCAGCACCCAGCTCGCCACCGGCCGCGGGCGCACCACCGTCCACCACGCGGTGGCCATGCTGCGCAACGCCCTGAACCACGCGGTGCGCACCTGGCGGCTGCGCTACAACCCAGCCAAACACTCCGTACCCGCCAAGCCCCGCGCCGCCGAGCGCGTCTGCTGGACCCCCGACCAAGCCGCCGCGTTCCTGCGCCACAACGCCGAGCACTACGCCGACCGGCTCACCGACCTGTTCGAGGTCATGCTCGGCACCGGCATGCGCCGCGGTGAGATCCTCGCCCTGCACTGGTCCGACGTGCACCTCATGGACCGCCAGCTCTACGTCCGCTGGACCCTGACCGCCGTGAACAACGGGAAGATCCACCTCAGCGAGCCCAAGACCGAGGCCAGCCGCGCCTGGATCAGCCTCTCCCCCAGAGTGATGGCCGCCCTCCACCGCCAGGCCGCCCTCCAGATGGCGGCCCACCCGGAAGGCAGGCTGGATGGGCTGGTGTTCGCCCGCCCGGACGGCAAGCCCCTGCGGCCTCAGTGGGTCCTCAACCAGCTCCGCAAACGCACCGCAGAACTCGACCTGCCGAAGATCGGCCTTCACGACCTCAGGCACACCGCGGCCAGCATCATGATCGCCGCCAACATCCCGCTAGCCGTTGTCTCAAAGGCCCTGCGCCACTCCAACCTCGCCATCACCGTCGACCTCTACGGCCACCTCCTCAAGGACTCCGCCGACGACGCCGTCAAAGCACTCGCCTCCGCACTCGACCGGGCGGACGCCGAGGTGGCCGGCCAGGCTGGTCCCGCTGCCCGCTACAACTTCGGCAAGGCCGCGTGAGCGAGCCGGTAGTTCTCGCGTCAGTCCTTCGTACCGGCCGTTGATCAGCCACTTCAGGCCATCGGCATGAGTGAGCTCGGGCTCCTCTTCATCGGTGTCCGGTCGGAGGAGGCTGGGCAGGTCCTGTGCTGCCCTGGCCGAAACGGTACCGCTGTTGGGAACCCGCCCGAGGGCACCACATCGGAGGGATTGAGCAACCCTCGCGAGCACGAGGCCGACTGCTCCATGACATGCACCCACACCGCGATGGTGGAGCAACTCCCGCGTGCGTACGGGACCAACGCCAGCGTCGTCCAGTACTCTGGAGCCCCCGTATGCGGGACCGATCCGCCGTACTGGTCGAGTTCGACCCGGACCCCGGAGCAACCCCCGCGAGCGCGGGGCCGACACGCGGCGGGCCTCGATCAGCGCGGAGCGGAGGGAGCAACCCCCGCGTGTGCGGGGCCGACTTCTGCAGGGTGATCGCGGCCTCGGCCATCGACGAGCAACCCCAGCGTGTGCGGGGCCGACTCCCCGCCGATCGGCGGCAAGAACACGCGGCTGGAGCAACCCCCGCGTGTGCGGGGCCGACGCGCGGGCGGAGGATGCTTCGAGGTGGGTGTAGGAGCAACCCCCGCGTGTGCGGGGCCGACCCCGCCCCGAGGACCAGGATGGTGAAGGGCAAAGAGCAACCCCCGCGTGTGCGGGGCCGACTCCACTGGATTTCCCGAACCGTAGTCGCTACGGGAGCAACCCCCGCGTGTGCGGGGCCGACGCCGGCCGATACCGCGGGACCTGCCCCCGCCGGGAGCAACCCCCGCGTGTGCGGGGCCGACGGACCCCAGGAGGCCGACCCCGGGTGGCTGGAGGAGCAACCCCCGCGTGTGCGGGGCCGACGTCCTGCCCGGCAGCGAGCAGGCCACCGCGCTGGAGCAACCCCCGCGTGTGCGGGGCCGACCCGGCGGCGTCCCTGTCCGGGGGGAGGGGGGTGGAGCAACCCCCGCGTGTGCGGGGCCGACGAAGCCGCTCGCAACTCGACCCTGCCAGTGCAGGAGCAACCCCCGCGTGTGCGGGGCCGACACCACGGCCGGCCGGCGGCCGCGTACCGTCGCCGAGCAACCCCCGCGTGTGCGGGGCCGACGCTCTCTACCCAGGTGATCACGGCCTTCGCTCGGAGCAACCCCCGCGTGTGCGGGGCCGACGCTTCGTGACCTGCGGGTTTATCGGCGAGAGCGGGCTGAGAGAATCAGTCCGTCGAAGTCGACGGGCTTCCAGCGGTCCTTGCCTGCGGTACGGACGGTCCAGCCTTGTTCGTTGGTGGCGGGTTCGACGAGGACGGCTTGGCCGTCGCCGATGCGGGTGGCGAGGAGGTCCCAGAGGCGGTCTCGGATGCGGCGGCTGGGGGTGCCGACGAAGACGCCGGCGTTGACTTCGACCATCCAGCGTGTGAGGTGTCCGCGTAGGCCTTCGGGGGCCGCGATGAGGATGATGACGGTCATGGGCTGCTCGTGTCCTGGGTGAACTCCGGGCCGATGATGGCCAGGTGTTCGTCGCCCATTCCGGGATCGGAGACGGTGGTCGCTGGTGCGTCTTCGGTGCCCGACCAGTTGACGCCTCCTTGGACGGCGCCGACGCGTTCGTCCCAGAGCTCGTTGACCTCAGCATCAGGCATGTCGGTGCCGTCCGGGCTTAGGAGCGTTTTGACGTCGTTGACGATGCGGCCGAGCAGTTTGTCCTGGGCGATGCGGTCGCGCAGGCCGAGGCGGGCGTCGCGTTCTTCGGTGTGGCCCTGTTTGGCGAGGTCGAAGGCCAGGGGGATGGTGTATTCGGCTTTGTAGAGGTCGGCGATGTCGAGGACGAACGAGGTCGCCAGTCCGGTGTGGACGAACCCGAGGCCGGGGCTGGCGCCCAGGCCAGTGATGACGGCATGGCAGATGCCGTAGAGCGCGGCGTTGGCCGCCGACAGGAGACGGTTGAGGTCGTCACCCGCAGCGTAGGCGTCGCCGGCCTTGTAGACGCGCCCGTTCCAGGGGACCTCGGTCCGGCGTGATTCGGCCTGGTAGAGCTTGCGGATGCGGGCGCCTTCACGGCCGCGCAGCTGCTGCATGGTGGCGGTACTGACGTCCTCACCGGGAAAGCGCATGCAGTACATGGCCCGCGCGACGGCCAGGCGTTCCTTCGTGCGACTGACCAGCCAGGCCTGGCGGTTGAGGAGGGCCGCGCCCCTGCTCGGGCCGAGGCCTGCGGCGTACATGCGCACGCCCTGCTCGCCGACCCAGCACACCGTGGTGCCGGAGTCGGCGAGCAGGTTGATCGCCCCATGGGTGACGCGGGTTCCGGGGCCGAGGAGCATGACGGCCACCATTGCGGCGGGCACGCGCACTGTCTCGCGTTTGTTGATGACGACGACGGCATTCTCGTCGCGGTCGATGTGGCTGCGTTCCACATAGACGCTGGAGACGCGGTCGGCGAGGCGGTGCAGGTCGTGGGGGTGGGCCTTCCACCAGATGTCGGCCATCGGTCAGCGGTGTCCACTCGGCAGCGGGGCGAGGGTGAGCAAGCCGCAGCCGTACGCCTTGGAGGGGCCGATGCCGCCGAGGAGGGCGGCTTGGAGGAGGCCGGGGTCGGTGATGCGCAGGTGGCCTTCGAAGGTGGCGGTGGTGAGGGTGACGGGGGTGCGGGTGCCGGGCTTGGTGAAGGTGCTGCGGTTGCGGTCGGTGATCCTCACCTCCCGGGCCGGCTGGGTGTCGGCGGTCGTATCCGAGGAGGACGGTTCGAGGCCCGGTGCGGGGGAGTCGGTGCGGGCTTCGGGGATGGTGAAGCCCCACCGGGTGGTGCGGTCCAGGAGCCAGGTGAGCTGTTGGGCGGCGGTGCGGTGGGGCATGCGGTAGGAGCGGTGGTGGAGTTCGGCGGCGGTCTTGGTGCGGTTCGGGTTCGCCTTGTCGGGCGTGGAGGTGTTCTGTACGGGGCTGGCCTTGAGCCGGAAGGCGAACTCCCGGCCGATGGCGAGCTGGGCGAGTAGCGGGCTGTAGTCGCGAATCGCGTAGTGCTCGCCCTCGGCGTCCGGCCATCCGGCCTGCTCGACGATGTGCGTCCAGTCCGGCTTGGACGGGGTAAGGACGAGCAGCACGGGCCGGCGCGGGTGGTCGGCGTCCAGCCGCCACAGGATGCGGTCGCCGGGTGCGGTGTCGGGGATGCCGGCCAGGACCGCGCCGTGCAGCGCGCGGGGGTTGGCGAGCAGGTTGCGGCCGGCGGCGCGCAGGGGGTTGATGCGCACGCGGGAGAGGTAGGTCATCGGGTCACCAGCCCAGTAGGGCGAACGGGTCGTGGCCGCCGGCCTCAGTGGCCGGTTGCGCGGTCGTGGCGGTCGAGCGGAGACCGGTGGGGACGTCGAACCAGGCGTGGCGGATCCGTCGGGTGGAGAATCCGCGTTCACGGGGCGAGAAGGACCGCGGGACGTCCTGCGCGGTGTCCTGGCCGGACGGGTCGTCGAAGGTTGCGGCCAGGTCGATCCGGTGCGGGGAGAACGGCTCCGGTTCCCGCTCGGCCCGGCGCAGGTACGCGTTCTTGGCCACCACGCCGGCCTGCCAGGGCTCCTCGGCGAGGACGGATTCCAGGGTGCCCTCTCGCACTGCTCCGAGGGTGATCGGCTGGGTGGGCACGCAGGAGCGCCGACCGAGCGCGAGGGGGAAGGCCGGGTGACGGACCGCCTCGGCGAGCGCGGTGACGAGGACGGCCGGGCCCTGGACCGCGGCGACGAACACCGCGTCCTGGAGGTAGTAGCGGTGGGTGACGTGAGTGTCTTTGGCCGGGGAGGTCGGCTTCTGCAGGCCCTTGGCGTTGACGCCCGCCTGCGGCAACGGCCGGCCGCGGTAGTCGCTGACGGTGTGGTAGTCGCGCAGCAACGTGCCCGGCTGGTCGATGCGTACGCCCAGGCGCAGACCGACCAGGTCGGTGATGTCCGCTTCGCGCGGGCGGCCGGCTGCGGCGGCGAGCAGTCCGACGACACCGGACTTGGTCGGCTGAGGCGGGGTGTCGCGGCGGTTGAAGGCGCTGCGTTCGCCCCAGGATTGGAGCGGGCCGGCCAGCCGCAGCACGAGGACCGCTTGCTCGTTGTCCGGGGCTGGTGCGGGGGTGGGGTCGGCGGGCATCAGTTGCCGTTCACCCGCTCGGTGAGGGTGGCACTCAGGCCGTCGCGCAGCTCGGTGAAGGTGCGGTTGGTGCCGAACGCCTCCGTCAGTTCCTGCGCGGTCTCGTCGGTGCCGGTGCCCAGGGTGTGGCAGATGCCGACGTAGAGGGGGGTGTCGCCCCACTGTTCGGTGGCGGTGGTGAACTCGGCGGCGAGGCGGCGGGCGGATTCGGCGACGATGCCGTGGCTCGCCGGGACGGGATTCTCGTACGCGGAGACGAGGTTGACGGGCTGGTCTGCGCGTACGACGACGGCGACCAGGCTGGGGCGGGTGCGGTGGGCGAAGGAGTTTCCGTAGCCGGTGGGCATGGAGCGGGCGAAGGAGTCGACGAAGAGGTCGACGGCGTCGACGGTGGCCTTGTCGTCGCCGAGGTTGTCGCGCAGCTGGTGCAGCCCGATGGTGGCGTAGCGGTACAGGGTGGCGGAGTTGAAGCCGATGGTGCCGATCATGCCGGCGCCGGTCTCCCCGGCGGTGTTCTCGTCGTCGACGGCCGTGTAGTAGTCGAATTCGAGTTCGGTGGCGTGGGTGGAGATGGCGTGGGCGACCTGCGTGGCGGCATCGACGTTAAGGCCGGGGACGTCGGCGACCATGCGTCCGAAGAGCGCGACGTCGGCGGGGTGGCCGCTCTGCAGCTGCTCCTTGACCGGCAGGGCTTTGACGGCCTCGGCGAGGGCCTTCGCGTCGAGGGCGGCGAGTTCGGCGGCGCTGCCGGCGACGAGGTCGACGATGCCGTCGAGCTGGCGGCGGCCGTAGAAGAGGAGGTAGGCGGTGTCGCCTTCCTTCTTTCCGGCGGAGATCCCGGTCTCCTTGACCAGCGCGTCGGCGATCCGCCCGGCGTCCTCGGCCGGGAGGCCGGTGGACGCGGCGATGCCGTTGGTGAGTTGGGCGGCGATCCGCTTGGTACGGGTGCCGAGGTCCTGCGGGTCGCGGCTCTCGGCAAAGTGGATGCGGGTGGCGCGCTTCCACGCCTGGGAGGAGACGCGGGAGCGGCGCTTGCCGCCGAAGTACGCCTCCTTGGGGTTGCCGTTGTCGTCGCGGTTGAGGTTGGCCGGAGGGACGGTCTGCAAGATGTGCACGTCGATGTAGAGGCGGTCGTTCATGCGCTTCTCCTCGGAAGACGGTGGCGGGTAGTACTGCCTGTTGTGCGAATCAGGTGTCGGCGCGCGGCTGGTCCTTCCACGACTGGTAGCCGATGGCCCATTTGAGGCGGACCTCGGGTCGACGGTCGGCATGGTGCCAGGCCCGGATGTCAGCCATCAGGTGGGTGTAGTCCAACGGCTGGCCGACTGTGCGCAGTTGGGTGACTAGGCCGCGCAGGTGGACCAGCAGCGCGGACACGCTGGTGGCACCCGCGAGTTGGGCGACCCGCGTGTCGAGCGCCTCCTCGCTGAACTTGCCGTCTCGGCGTAGGGCGCGCAGCGCCTGGCCGAGCTTGACGCCGCGGCGGTGCATCGGCTTGGACTGGCTCTGCTGGTGGAGACCGAACAGGGCCAGGGCAGCGTGCTCGGCCTTCTGCTCGTCGGAGACCTCGTCGCGCAGCGCGAGGACGTCGTCGACCTCGCAGCTGTACAGCGGCCACATCCTGGGGCTGTCCATCGCCGACCGGCCGAGGCCCGACCGCATGGCCGCGAGGTCCTCTCCGGACGGCCTGCCCGGTTGTCCGGTGCGGGGATCGATGCGCCAGGTGCGATCGTAGGCAGTGGCCCTCTCCCAGTACGGGAGTGACTTGGGGGCGCTCTTGTGCTCAGTGGTCAAAGTCCACTCCAGGGTCGGCTTCGAAGTCGTAGTCGGGTCCGGTCTCGGCCAGGCGGGCAGCCGCGACCTGTTTGCGGACGTCGGCGTAGCGGGGCAGGATCTCGTCAAGTTGTCGCCGGAAGTTGGCGCCGGCCGTGCCGAGACTGTAGGTCAGCTTCTTCCCCGCCTTGCCGGGCTGTTCGACGGAGCGACCGCCGAAGGTGGAAGCGGGCGCGGCCAGCAGAAGGGCGTCGGCCGCCTCCCGCGCACGGCGGTGGGCGACCTGCTCCCAGGCAAGTCGGCCCCGGTGCAGGACGTCCTCGTCGCCACCGGCTCCGCGGACTCCGGCGAGCAAGCGGCGCACCAGCGGGTCGAGTACGTGCAGGAGCAGTTCACCCGGGCGCTGGCCCTTGTCCCAGGGGATGGGGTCCGTCCCTGCGGCCCGGCGCAGGTCGGCGGAGAGGTTGTTGACTGCCCGCGCCAGCTGTTCTGCCTGCTCGGCCACGTCCAGGAGCAGGTCGTGGGCTTCGCTGTCCTGGCGGAGGGCGAGCAGGGAAAGCGGGATGGAGTCGTGGATGACGTCCTCGACCACGGCCGACTGGGTGCCGTACACCATGCCGAAGGTCTCGACCTGGAGCGGGTAGTCGGCGTCGAGGCTGCCGATCTCCCAGAGGCCGCTGATCTCGTCGAGCAGCACGCTGGTCTCGAAGGCGCCTTCCGGGCCCTGGCGGGTCGCCGAGAGAAGGGCTTCCAGACCGCGCCAGGCGGCCTTGCCCTGGGTGTGGCGGCGCGGTCGGCGCTCGGGCCGCACCGAGGCGGACTTCTTGGCCGGTGCCGTGAACGTCCAGGCGGTATGGGGCTCCCGCTCGAACATGGGCGTCAGGCGGTCGCCGGCACTGATGACCACGCGAGCCACCTTCAGCCGCCCGGTCTCGTCCTCGTGCGGGATGAGCCGGATGCGCCGGGCCTGCCAGGTCCACAGGTCGAGAAGGCTCTCAGCCCCTCGGGGCTTCCACGCGGGACTGTGCGGGCCTCGCAGCCACTGCGGGATGCCCTCGGCGCTGGTCGGAGTGACCGGGAGGTTCAGCAGGAGGGTTTCGTACAGGGTGCGCCCCATGGGGACGATGACGCCGAGCTGCCCGAGTGGGCCCGTCGGGTTGCCTGTCGTCTTGCCCGCCTTGACCTGATCGTCGCCGACGACACCGGTCTTGATCGCCGCAGTGTCCCAGCAGTGCGCGTGGACGAGCCAGTGGGCAGCCTGGGCCGGCGTCAGGTCGAGCGGGTCCGCGTCCGTACGGCTGGCGAACAGCGGAACGTTGTTGCCGCTCGCCGCCGTCGCCACCAGGGCCGCGGCACCCTTCGTCTCGTCCTTGGCGGTACGCAGCCCGGCGACCTGCCCGAAGGGGTCCCGCTCGTCGAAGAGGTCGAACCGTGCACGGTTGCCGTCGAGGTAGGTCCGAATCGCGCGAAGTTCGTCCTCCGTGAACCCACCGCCGTCCCGGGCGAGCCGTTCGCCCTTCTCCCGGAGGGTTCGGGGCGCGCCGGTGGCGTGAGCGACGACCGGCAACAGGACCTGCCGCAGAACAGCGGGCAGCTGGGAGGAGAACTCCACTGCGATGCCTTCGAGTTCGTGGGCCCGGGCCAGTAGCTCGGCGATCCCCAGCTCCAGAGGAGCTCCGCCGTCGGCTGGCCGCACCGTCAGCCACGGTTCGTCGACAAGGTTGTACCCGGGCACGCGCCCATCTCCCAACTAGTTACGTCTACGTCGGCAGTTGCTTCATCATCGCACCGCCTGAACCCGGCCGTGGACCAAAATCCCTGAACTCCCGCTGATTCTCGTGAAGTTGGGGGCGCGTGAGCGGGGAGCGCACTCCACCTATTCCACCGGCGCGCGCTACCTGTGTGCGGGCCCGCCGCTCACCACGAGGCCGAGCAGGTCGTCGTAGCGCAGCCTGAAGTCGCCAAGGACGGCTTCGCCGTTCTCATCGAGTTCGAGGGCCGGGCTGTACTGCAGCCACGGGTGGTCGCGCCACCCCGCCAGCGGGCCGAGCGCCTCCTCCGCCGCTGCGGTCAGCTTGGCGGGCAGGCGTACCGTCCCGGAGAGCACGTCGTCCAGCAGCTCCGCCGTGACCTCGCCGTTCGGCCCGAGCCTGCGCCCCGTCACCGCGTGGAACCCGTCCTCCCCGATGCGGTGCACCAGGACGACCTCCAGGCTCCGGTCCCCGTCGCGGACGAGCGCCTCGAAGCCCCCCTCGGCCAGCCTGCTGTGGGCACCGAAGTGCAGCCCCTCCAGGGTGGGCGCTGCGTGCTCGCCGGCCCTGGTCAGCACGTACTGGGCGGCCTTCGCGCGGCGCTCGGCCTGCCGCTCCTCCCACTCCTTCCGGGCCTCCGTCTCGGCCTCGGCCCACTCGGCCGGGACAACGGGGCCGGGCCCGTACACGTCGGCGACCAGGGGCGGCACCTGGCCGGGGATGCTCCACGCGCCGTCGGCCGCCCCCGCCGCGCGCTCGACCTCGGCGGCCGTGCGCAGCAGCAGGTAGCGGCCGTAGATCTTCTCGGAGGCGCCCAGGATCTGCGGTGCACTCCGGTCCGCGAGGTGGATTCCGGTGACGGCGACAACGGGCCGCGACAGGAGGCGGGGGCGTACGACGCCGTCGTGGCGGTGGAGGCGTCCGATGCGCTGGAGGAGCAGGTCCATCGGCGCGAGGTCGGTGATCAGCAGGTCCGCGTCGACGTCGAACGACTGCTCCGCGAGCTGAGTGGCCACAACGATCAGCCGGTGGGGGCGCACGGTGCCGGCGGTCGGCGGGCCGAGGAGCTTCAGCACCTCCTGGGTACGGTCCGCGCGGTGGCCCGCGTGGAGACGGCCGTGCAGGAGCCGGACCTCGCTGCCGAACTCCTCGTGCAGGGCGTCGAAGGTGGACTGGGCCCGGTCCACGGTGTTCCGGATAACCAGGGCGCATCCTCCGTCGACCAGCCGCTCCCTCAGGTAGTCCACGACGACCGTGTCCGGGCGACCGTCGGTGCCGTCCGGGAGCGTGCCGCTGCGCGCCGGCGGTTCGCCGAGCACCTCCACCCGCACGGTCAGGTCTGCGCGCCAGGAGTCAGTGCTCTTGACCAGTGACTCCGTCCGGCCGTCCTGCCCCGACCACACCGCCGTCACGCTCGGGTACCCGTCCGACTCGGGGACGTCCAGCGTCTCCGACGCCTCCGCCGACCGCGTGCCAGCCAGGTAGGCGGCGGCCAGGCGGCGACGCTGCTCCGGCGGCAGGGTCGCCGACAGCAGCACCACCGGCACCCCGGCCTGCCCGAGCCACCACAGGCCCTCCAGCAGGAACTGCGACATGTAGACGTCGGCGGCGTGCACCTCGTCGAGGATCACGACCTTGCCCACGAGGCCGGCCATGCGCAGCATGACGTGCTTGGTGCGGGTCGCGGCGAAGAGGAGCTGGTCGATCGTGCCGACCGCAAACGGGCTCAGCAAGCCACGGCGGCGCCCGAGGAACCACTCGGCGGGGGCCCTGCGCTCGCCACCCTCGCAGCCGTCGAAGCAGTCGGCCGGCATTCCGAACTCGTCCACGCCCACCGACGAGTAGCGGGCATCGGCGTCCTGGCCCCACTCTCCCGTGCCCTCCAGCAGGCCGCGCCACTCCTTGTTGAACATCCGCTTGCCGTGCAGCAGCGCGACCTGACCGTCCAGCCCGTCCTCGACCTTGTCGATATTGCCCAGCCACGCCCGGAGTTGGGTGAACATCGGGTCCGCGGTCGCCTGCGTCGGCATGCCCAGGAACACCCCGCCCGCGCCGAAGCGCGCCGCCAGCACCTCGGCGGCCACCAGCGCCGTCTTCGTCTTCCCCTCCCCCATCGGCGCCTCTACGATCACCAGGCCGGGCCCGCCCATCCGGCGCACCACATCCAGGACCAACTCCTGCGACGGCCTGGGCCCGTGGCCGAAGCGGTCCTGGAACACCTCCGGGCCGGGAACGGTCAGCTGCCCCCAGCCGCCACGCAGCCCGAGCTTGGACCAGGCGGCGCTGGCCCGCTGCCGTGCCCTCGGCATCGTCACCCTCGCCAGGTCGGGCTCGCCCTTGAAGTGCAGCTCGTCGCTGGCGATCCAGTCCGCCATCACCACGAAGCCGGACAACTGGAGCTGCACCGCACGGCTCGGCACCAAGGCGGGCTCCACACCGGCGAGCGGCGAGCCCCCCTCATAACCGAGTTCCCGGGAGAACACCTCCACCAGGACCGCTTGCACCAACTTCCAGGACGGGCCCTTCCCCTGGAGGTCCACCTTCTTCGGAGCCAACTGCCCCACCGTGGGAAACAACCCGTGGTGACCCGCGACCAGCGGCCACACCCAGTCGACCTGCTCCTGCACCCAACCCGCCCGCTCAAGCAGCACCCGCAGCAGACGGCCTCCCGCCTTGTCGTGCCGCCAAGTTGCGCCATTCACAGCGTACTTGTCCCACGAAAGCCCCACCCCGCGCACGGCCGCCTCCCCAGCCGCATCGAGCCGCTGGAACGCCGGTGTCGCCTTGCCCAAGTCGTGGATGCCGCACAGCCAGGAGAACAGCCGCCGCCCCCGACCGGGGCCTCCCGCCACGGCATCGAGCTGCCACCGCGTCACCTGCGGCAGGTAGCAGTCCCAGATCACCTCCGCCACGGCAGCGGTGTCCAGCATGTGCGACAGCAGAAGGTTGACCTTCCCCCCGGCCTTCCCGGCAGACTTGCCCCACAGCACACCCAGCCAGGCCCTGACCTCGGACGGATACCACTGCCAACGATCCACGGCCACCGTCTCCACCTCCACGTACAAGTACGCTGCGGAGCGTAAAGCACTCCACTGACAACTCACTTCGGAGCAAGGAGAGATGAAGGCCATACATCAGCTTCGCTCCGATCGGACTGAATCAGCCGGCGCCTCGTGACACCGAACGTCGCAGGTCAGTAAGTGTCGGCCCCGCGCTCGCGGGGGTTGCTCCCGGAGGCCCTACGCTCGCCGGTGGTGACAGAGGTCGGCCCCGCGCTCGCGGGGGTTGCTCCGGGACCTCCCTGGACTGGGGCCGACCTCACCTGTCGGCCCCGCGCTCGCGGGGGTTGCTCCACCGCACGGGTGCATCGCGATCCCCCTCGGAAGTCGGCCCCGCGCCCGCGGGGGTTGCTCCGGCACCGGTACCAAAATTGTCGGCATCGGCGAGTCGGCCCCGCGCTCGCGGGGGTTGCTCCTACACCGACCGCGTCCACCAGGTGCTCACCGAGTCGGCCCCGCGCTCGCGGGGGTTGCTCCTACCGGCAGCGCGACGCCATCGAGAGGAACGCGGTCGGCCCCGCGCTCGCGGGGGTTGCTCCAGCGCGCGGCAGAGGCCCGGGCCAGCGTCGAGGTCGGCCCCGCGCTCGCGGGGGTTGCTCCTCGCGGTCCGTGGTCCACGGTTCGGGTTCGATGTCGGCCCCGCGCTCGCGGGGGTTGCTCGAAGGCCGGCGCCGGGAAGTCGAGCGCCTTCGAGTCGGCCCCGCGCTCGCGGGGGTTGCTCGGGGATTCGGAGCGTCGCACAGACCGACGGTAAGTCGGCCCCGCGCTCGCGGGGGTTGCTCGGCGGGCAGCGAGAGGCTGCGTCGGTCGGTCATGTCGGCCCCGCGCTCGCGGGGGTTGCTCCCTTCTCGTAGCCGATGAGCGGGAGGTAGAAGTGTCGGCCCCGCGCTCGCGGGGGTTGCTCGAGGCTGTCGTCGATGTCCAGCGGCGGCCGGGCGTCGGCCCCGCGCTCGCGGGGGTTGCTCCGACCGGCTGGTCCACGGCCGGACGAGCTTCTCGTCGGCCCCGCGCTCTCGGGGGTTGCTCCCAGGAGCACCGGCACCTTCGCGCCGGGGTCGCGTCGGCCCCGCGCTCGCGGGGGTTGCTCCGGACTCAGCGTCACCGACGAGGAGCGGGAGGCGTCGGCCCCGCGCTCGCGGGGGTTGCTCCGTCACCAAGACGACCGTCACCACAGACTCCCTGTCGGCCCCGCGCTCGCGGGGGTTGCTCGAGGGTCGAGATCGTGCCGTCCAGCCCGGGGATGTCGGCCCCGCGCTCGCGGGGGTTACTCCGACCACGGCGCCCACTGCCTCGGCTGCACCCGGTCGGCCCCGCGCTCGCGGGGGGTGCTCCTCCCTCAGTACCGACGGCTTGCCCGGCTTCACCTCGGCCCCGCGCTCGCGGGGGTTGCTCCGCCGTGACCGGCACGATGCAGCTCTACCCGGTGTCGGCTCCGCGCTCGCGGGGGTTGCTCCGCCTCGGGATCCGCGTCGCCCTCGTACTTGTCGTCGGCCCCGCGCTCGCGGGGGTTACTCCTCCCCGGCTCAGGATTGAGCGGTAGTGGTCCGGTCGGCCCCGCGCTCGCGAGGGTTGCTCCCGGCGGGGCGGGCCCGGTGTTGCCCGGACCATGTCGGCCCCGCGCTCGCGGAGGTTGCTCCCGACCCCGAGAGCACCGTGGTGGTGATGCGCTGTCGGCCCCGCGCTCGCGGGGGTTGCTCCTCGGCCGCCACCGGCCTGGCCAAGCCGTCCCGGTCGGCCCCGCGCTCGCGAGAGTTGCTCTTCATCACCGATAATACGAAGGGGGCACCGTGAGTCGATCCCGCGCTCGCAGCGTTGCTCTCCTACGCTGGCAATACGGGCTGCACACCTGTTGGTCGGCCCGCACTCGCGGGGGTCACTCCCGGCCTCGGCAACAGGGATAGATTCACCGAACGTCGGCCCCGCGCTCTCGGGGATTGCTCCTAGTTCCGCCTTGCTCAACTGGTCGGCCCCGCGCTCGCGGGGGTCGCTCCACCGCCAGCCGTCCTCCGTCTTCCACGCGTTGTCCGCCCCGCGCTCGCGGGGGGTTACTCCGCCGAACTGCACTCATACCTCGGTGCACTCGGGTCGGCCCCGCGCTCGCGGGGGTTGCTCCCGCCGCCGCAGGCTGGTCCACGTGGTCGTCGCGTCGGCCCCGCGCACGCGGGGGTTGCTCCAGGTCGAGGACGCCGGCGTAGCGCTGGTTGATGTCGGCCCCGCACACGCGGGGGTTGCTCCCAGTGGGCCACCCTCACGCTCGCGGGGGTTGCTCCGGCGAGTTTCGCACCACCGCCCGCCCGTACACGTCGGCCCCGCGCTCGCGGGGATTGCTCCCACGTAAGGGGTGGTGACGTGTTGAAGGGTAGGTCGGCCCCGCGCTCGCGGGGGGTTACTCCTGGCCGGCCTGGAGGCTCTGGGTGATCTGGTCGTCGGCCCCGCGCTCGCGGGGGTTGCTCCGAGGACGGTTTGGACGGCGTGGACGGCGCAAAGTCGGCCGCGCGCTCGCGGGAGTTGCTCCTGGGAGTGCCGCGGCTGCGGCGAGCGCGGCACGTCGGCCCCGCGCTCGCGGGGGTTGCTCCATCACCCGCAGCGCCGGCTGCACCGCATCCCTGTCGGCCCCGCGCTCGCGGGGTTACTCCCCGCCATGACCACACACACCCTCCACGCCGAGGTCGGCCCCGCGCTCGCGGGGGTTGCTCCGAGTCCGGTGGGTCGGTGAAGACCACTACGGTGTCGGCCGCGCGGTCGCGGGGGTTGCTCGCCGAGGAGGCCGGCGGGCCCGCCTTCTACCCGGTCGGCCCCGCGCTCGCGGGGGTTGCTCCGACGGTGGCGGCGGCACCGGCGGCACTGCCCAGTCGGCCCCGCGCTCGCGGGGGTTGCTCCCCTCGCGGGCCTGCGCTTCGCCGTCACGCTCGCGTCGGCCCCGCGCTCGCGGGGGTCGCTCCACCTCGGTCGCCAGCCTCGACGGCTCGGACTTGTCGGCCCCGCGCTCGCGGGGGTTGCTCCCATGCGGGTGGTGAACGGGTCGTCGTCCTGCGGTCGGCCCCGCGCTCGCGGGGGTTGCTCCAGCAGCGCAGCGGCCGGGCGCTGCCAGTAGCGGTCGGCCCCGCGCTCACGGGGGTTGCTCTCTGCGGTTCACGGGCTATGCCAGCGTGACGGAGTCGGCCCCGCGCCCGCGGGGGTTGCTCCATCACCCAGGGCTCCGCCGTCGTGCCGTCGATGTCAGCCCCGCGCTCGCGGGGGTTGCTCCCGGGCATGCTCTCTGAGCTGTTCCTGGGTCAGGTCGGCCCCACGCTCGCGGGGGTTGCTCCGCGGCCGGCGCCGTGATCGGCGCCGTTCACCTGTCGGCCCCGCACTCGCGGGGGTCGCTCCTTCCGAGCGCCCGCCGCCGCGTACCGCGAGTCCGTGGGCCCACGCTCGCGGGGGTTGCTCCCACTGCCGACCCTCGGAGCAGTTGCCGACCTGTCGACCCCGCAGTGCCGGGGGTCACTCCATCACCATCCAGGTGATGCCCTCGGAGACAGGGCTGTCCCCGCACTCACGGGAGTTACTCCACGTCGACGCGGTAGACCGGTCGCCGCCCCCTCAGCCCTGCTTGCGTGAGCCTGCTCGTTTGGCTCGTCAAGGTCAGTTTGCTGTTCCACCAGGTACCTTGAGTGGATACTTGCTACAAGAAGGCTTGGGACCCGCGCTCGCGGGATTCGCTCCACGATGGCCCAACTTCGAACATCGGCCCCGCGCTCGCGGGGATCTCCCCGTTGGGCCACGGGAGCTGCGACACAGCGCGCACAACACGATGGCCCAACTACGTACAAATTCTAGCGGAGTTGATTGCTCGCCAGATGGCCACCACACTGTCACGTGTGCTGCTACTGTGACTTCGCGGCACAGCTCCATTCGCTCTGCGAAGGGAGGTGAGCATGAAGCAATTGATCGCCAGGATCAGGGAAGCTGCTAGGCGCAACCTGGGCCACGGGCCCCGGGGCGCACAGTGGTTGGTATACGGCAAGGAAGCAGCCGTGTTGGCGCACGCGCTGGCCGGAATCGCCGCGTACCTGCACCACTGGTAGCTGGCCCCGAGGCTTCGTGTTTACCACTGGGGGCCGTTTCGCGCTTACGGGGCGGCCCCCTCATGCGTATCAACCTACCCTGGATTCTCCTGATCTGGACAGCTCTGTGGAGGCAGGGCAAGACACATCGGTCCCGAGTTCACAGGGCTGCCCCTTCGACTCGGCTTTGCAAGCCAGTGCCGGCCCCGCGCTCGCGGGGGTTGCTCCCTGGAGACGGACAAGGACCCGCTGCTGACGCAGTCGAGCCCGCGCTCGCGGGGGTAGCTCCAGCATCGTGGCGCCGTCGTCGGCCCTGCGCTCGCGGGGGTTACTCCAGCATCGCCATGTCGAGGTTCTGGGCCGCGCGATCGGCCCCGCGCTCGTGGGGGAGTGCTCCGACCTCCGTGCCTCGGCGTTCGACGACCCGCTGTCGGCCCCGCGCTCGCGGGGATTGCTCCTGGCCGTACTCGGCCTGGTCGTGTCCCTGGCGGTCGGCCCCGAGCTCGCGGGGGTGCTCCTTTGTCGAGGGTCACGTCCCCTCCTGATGGGGTCGACCTCGCGCTCGCGGGGGGCTACGCCGGGTATGTGCACATCGCCGGCGCGGCGCCTCGACGCACGCACGGGTGCCGACCGGGCAACTCCGAAGCTGGCCCCCTTCCTAGTCAACGCCTACGTCGGCATCGAGCACCGAGGCCGCCGCCTGACTCTGATGCGCACCACCGGGTAGCAGTACGGCAGCCCAGCCGGCCCGCTCCGACGCAATGCCTCCGAGCGTGTCGGCCTCTGGCCGCCCGCCCGGAGGCGTTATCCCAGCTACAGCCGCTCTGGTGTCCCGATTCCGAGGAGGTCCATGCCCTGCCGGAGGGTCTGGCCGGTGAACTGGCACAACAGCAGGCGGGTCTCCATCACCTCGCGGCTGGGGGCCTTGAGGACGGGGCAGTGCTCGTAGAACGTGGTGTACGCCGCCGCGAGGCTGTACAGGTAGGCGCAGAGGCGGTGGGGTTCGAAGGTCTCGGCGACGAGGTCGACGGTGGCGCCGAACTCGTCGAGGAGGAGTCCGAGGGCGCGTTCGGCCGGCTCCAGGGCGAGGTCCTCGTGGGCGGTCGGGGCGACGCCTTCGGGGGCCTTGCGCAGGATGGACTGGATGCGAGCGTAGGCGTACTGGAGGTAGGTGCCGGTGTCGCCGTTGAGGGAGACCATGCGGTCGGCGTCGAAGATGTAGTCGCGGGTGCGGGAGGTCGACAGGTCGGCGTACTTGACCGCGCCGATGCCGACCTGCCTGGCCCGGTCCTCGAGTTCCTCGGTGGCGAGCTGGGGGCTCTTCTCGGAGACGACGGTGCGGGCCCGGACGACGGCTTCGTCGAGGAGGTCCATGAGGCGGACGGTCTCGCCGGAGCGGGTCTTGAAGGGCTTGCCGTCCTTGCCGAGGACGGTGCCGAAGCCGAGGTGCAGGGCACGGACGTCGTCGGGGAGCCAGCCGGCGCGGCGCGCGGTCTCGAAGACCATCTGGAAGTGCAGGGCCTGGCGGCTGTCGACGACGTAGAGGAGCTGGTCGGCGCCGAGCATGCCGACGCGATCGCGGATTGCGGCGAGGTCGGTGGTGGCGTAGCCGTAACCGCCGTCGCTCTTCTGAACGATGAGCGGGGTCGGCTCGCCGTCGGGGCCCTTGATGTCGTCGAAGAACACGCACAGGGCACCATCTGAGCGCACGGCCACGCCGGAGGCTTCGAGGTCGGCGCACACGTCGGCGAGCATCGGGTTGTAGTAACTCTCGCCGACGGCGTCCGCGTCTTCGAGGAGGACACCGAGGCGGGCGTAGACGGCTCCGAAGTAGACCTTCGACTCGTCGACCATGCCCTGCCAGGAAGCGACGGTGTCGGCGTGGCCGGCCTGCAGCTCGACGACGCGCCGACGGGCCCGGTCGGCGAATTCGGCGTCGCTGTCGAACGTGGCGCGCGACGCCTTATACAGGCGGTTGAGGCGGGACATCGACGGCCCGGAGTCCTCCGGCTCGGTGCCTTCGTCGAGCTCGGCGGGGTGCTCGATGAGGTACTGGATGAGCATGCCGAACTGGGTGCCCCAGTCGCCGAGGTGGTTGCGCCGGATGACCTTCTCGCTGGTGAACTCGAGGGCGCGCACGAGCGCGTCCCCGATGATCGTGGAGCGCAGGTGGCCGACGTGCATCTCCTTGGCGATGTTCGGCTGGCTGTAGTCGATCACCGTGACGCCGGCCTCGGCGTTGCTGCCCACGCCGAGGCGGGCGTCGGCTGCGCGGGCGGCCAGGCGCTCGAGTATGGCGGCGTCGGTGACGGTGACGTTGATGAAGCCGGGCCCGGAGACCTCCAGGTTCGCGATCACCTGGTCAGCGCCGAGGTTCTCGAGCACGCGCGCGGCCACCTCGCGGGGGTTGGCCCGCAGCGGCTTGGCCAGGCTCATGATGCCGTTGGCCTGGAAGTCGGCGCGGTCGCTTCGTCGCAGCTGGGGGTCGCTGTCCGCGGCGTCGGGGAACGCAGTGGAGATCGCCTGGGCGAAGCGCTCGCGCAGCGCGTCGGCGATGGAGAGGACCGTAGGCATGGATCGAAGGACCACTTCTGTGAGAGGGCGGATCCGCGGACGGGCCGCGGGAGTTGCACAGCGCCGCTCCGTCGAGTCGGCGGGCGCCGTCTGGCGAGTATCCCATTCCCCGCACGGTCTACAGCCCGATTAACTTCGCTACAGAGCCGAGACCGACACGCTCAATGCCATTTGCCACAGGGCATATTGATCGATCATCAGTCGTGGGACAGGACATCCGGCCGGCTCGCACGGGTGTCGGCTGCCGGCCGTGGTGCGAGCTGGCCCCCATACCCGATACGACCGCTCCGAGCCTTCTCCGCAACCGCGATGAACGCCAACTCGGAGAAGAAGAAACCGCCCAGCTGGTCCGCGTCGCGCACCAAGGTGTACCAAGCCTCGACCTCTTCAGGAGCGACCGCGCCACGACCGTGCCGGGCGACGGACAGCAGAGCCTTCCGGATCTGGCCGAGACGCGCCTGCGCATGCCCCGTGAACTCGGTCGACCACGCCAGCAACGGTTCGACACCGACGAAATCCAGCGGGCTGCGCGCCAGGAGCAGCCCCAGCTTGCGGCCGATCCTGCCATCCGCGTGGTCCATCCAGCTCTGCGCATCGTCCGCGAACGCGTGGCACACCCGCCTGTCGAGTTCGGCGTCCGCGCCCGCGATGACCATCGAGTCGAAGTCGACGTGCGCAATGACCGCCCGCCCGCCAGGCCGAAGGACTCTCGCCACCTCGGCCAGCATCTCCTGCGGGTCCGGCAGGCACTCGATGGTGTTGTACGACAGGACGACGTCCACGCTCTCGTCGGAGCACGGGAGACGGTCGCACAGGTCCGCAACGATCGTCGCCATCTGCCCCTTGTGGCCTGCCAGAGCCGCGTGGACCTGGTGCAGCGACTCCGCCGAACGGTCGATCCCTATGAGGGAAGCTCGTGGTGCGATCCGGCTGACAGCCCGAAGAGTCGGTCCCGTGCCGCACCCGAGGTCGACAACAACCTGGCCGGGTTCAGGTGGGCCGGCAAGCTCCGCGAGGCGCGCGTGGATCGGCTCGGCGCTGTCGGACACGGCACTGCCCTCCTCCCCTATCCGCGCCAGAGCCCGAGATGGCGGCAGCAATAGTTCGGGTTTGCACCATATGACAGAGTCCGGGATGCCTCATCCTGAGAGGGGAACCCACCATCCGAGGACCGCCCCTTCGAGCCGCCGTCCACGCCGGCTCCAGCGCTGGGAACCGAAGCAAGCATTCCAGCTGCCCCGGGCGTCGCATCAGGCGCGCGCCGCAAGCGCTTCGCTCCCCCGGAGCCATCCGATGCAGCCGCCCGGCAGTTCCCAGCCCGACACCCCGGTGCGGCCGACGGCCGCCGCAGCACAATCCCGCCCCACCAACTGCTCAACAGCCGCGAAAGCACCCCAAGGGTCCGGCAGGCGAAATGGCTGATGCGCATTAGAAATCCGATGCTCCGCGCGCATATTCTCGGGGATCGCCAAATTTCAGCACTCACTGGTCGACGCTCACGCAATCGCGCCGTCGCACCGCAGGAAGAAGCCGCCGAATTCGCCAACCCGCCCCTTTGTTCGCTTTCCAAGGGGATCGCCGCAGCTCACGGGCACAGTTGGTCGCACAGTTCGCTTCCTCCGCGCCATGATCCGCTCCCTGCCGCGCCAGGGCGCCACGACGTGATGCTTGCGCCAGTCCGATCACACAAGGAGTCGATTCCCGTGAGCCTGCCCGATCCCCAGCGCGGACGCATCTACCGGCGCTGTGGCTGCCGCGACGCCGCCGGACGCCAGTACGGCGCCCGCTGCCCAAGGCTGAACGCCCAGTCCGACCATGGCCGTTGGGCCTACGCCGTCGACCTGCCCAGCGCCTCCGGCAAGCGTGAGACCCGCCGTCGCAGCGGCTTCCCCGACGAGAACGCGGCCCTGACCGCCCTGCAGCGATTCCTGGCGGCAGAGCGCACCGGCATCACTCTGGACGAGACCCTGACCGTCGCCGAGTACCTGACCGAGTGGCTGCTCTCCAAGCAGGAAGTCCTCAAGGCCACCACGTTCGCCGGTACCACCGCCACGTCCACCACGACCTCATACCCGCCTTCGGCGCCCTGCCCCTGCACGCCCTGCGCGACCGGCACGTCACCACCTGGTCCCGAAGGCAGCTGGCCGCCGGCCGCGGACGCCCCACCGTCCACCGCTGCTGCACCATCCTCTCCAGCGCGATGAACGCCGCCGTCAGCGCCGACCTGCTGGCCCGCAATCCCGCCCGCAACGCCGCGCTGAAGCGTCCCGCCGCACCCGAGCGCCGATGCTGGACGCCGCAGCAGGCGTCCGCCTTCCTGCACCACAACGCCGAGACCTACAGCGACGTCTACGCCGACATCTTCGAGGTCATCCTCGGCACCGGAATGCGCCGCGGCGAGGTCCTCGGTCTGCACTGGCCCGAAGTCCACTTCCGCCGGCGTGTCCTGTTCGTGCGCTGGACCCTCGCATCGATCAACAACGCCCGCCTGCACCTGCAAGCACCCAAGACCCGCGCCAGCCGCAACTGGGTCAGCCTCTCCCCCCGTGCCACGGCCGCACTACGCCGCCAGGCCACCCGCCATCGCAGCGTGCATCCCGACCTGCCCCGTCCGGACGGCATGGTCTTCACCCGCCCGGACGGCAAACCCATCAACCCCGAACGGCTCCTGCACACCCTGCGCCAGCGCTCGGCCGAGATCGGCCTGCCCAAGATCGGCCTTCACGACCTGCGCCACACCGCCGCCACCATCATGATCAGCTCCCAGGTGCCGCTCGCCGTCGTCTCCAAAACCCTGCGGCACTCCACCCTGGCCACCACCGTCAACATCTACGGCCATCTGTTCCCCCAAGCCGCCCGCGAGGCCGTCGATCCACTCGCCGACGCGCTCGACCGGGCAGACCTTCCCCGCGAGACAAGCTGACGCTACGTCAGGAGTCGCGATCACCCTGGACTCACCCCGACCGCAAACCACCAGGTCAGAGAGACAGACGCGACCACCCTGCGACCACACGACCCTCGGAAACGACTGAGAGCGGGTGCTTGGCTTCCCAAGTACCCGCTCTCACAACCGACTTCACAGTCGGGACGACAGGATTTGAACCTGCGCCCCCTTGACCCCCCATTTCGGTACGTCATTCTCCCTGAAATGCCTGCTCACGCGCGTCTCGCGCGTTCAGAAAAGCTCTCCTCGGGCAGGTTGCGCACGAGCGTGCAGGACGTGTGGTCCCCAGCTGGTCCCCAGGGCGAGCGACCCCTCGACCCCGTCCCACCTGCTGCCTAACGTCGCCCATGGCTCCAGTGTAGGCCCGTGGCATCGGACATGGAAGGGGGTCAGGAAATACTGGGACGGCCGCCCGGATATCTCACCTTTGATCATCTTGCCTACCGTGCGACAAATAGATCCGGACCCATTTCTGACGGCACCCTTGCCGAATAGTAGCCTCAGTTTCGCCGCCGCCAAGCTCGCCATTCCCCAGCTACGGGAACTGCTCAGCTTCCAGAAGACCGAGGCTGTCCTCGGCAGCCCAGCCGCGTGGGCGAACCTGATCGGGATCGCCCCGGTGGAGGACCGCGATGTCGTCGCCGCCGCCGTCAGCAAGATCGCCGGCATGAAGAACGTCCGGCCACTCACCCTTGGCCGGCAGCTGCCAGCCACCACCGCGACGGCCGCCCAGCAGCCCGCGGGCGGCACCAACTCCGCACGCCGGGGCACGCGATGAGCGCCCACCACCACGTCCTGCCCCCCGTCACCACGCCCGACGACGACGCCGACCTCGCGCGGTGGGACGACGACGGTGCCCCGCCCGTGCAGCCCTCCACCTCCCCGGCCGCGTGGCTGCGTGTGGGAGCCGAACTCGGCGACCGGCTGGTCGCGCTGTCCGGCCGCCAGGACCTGCTGGTCACCTGCCGGCCCGGCACTCGCAGCGGCGCCCCGGCCGCCTACTACCCGCGTGGCGGCGAGATCGAGTTCGACTCCGGCCTGTTCGGCGCTCTCCAGCCGCACGAGATCCGTCCGCGGATCGTGGGCGACGAGGAGCGCTATCCCGCCGCCTGGGGGTCCTCTGCCACGAGGCCGCCCACGCGGCCCACTCCGTGTGGGTGGAGCCGGGCGACGCGGACCCGCGCGTCGTGGAGGCCGCGCTCCTGCTGGAGGAGAGCCGGGTCGAGGGCGCCCACCTGATCAGGCGGCCCACCGACCGCGCGTACCTGCGCACCAGCGCCCGGACCCTGGTCATGCCCGACATCGCCAACCCCAGCGTCCAGGGCATCAGGCACGCGGCCAACGTGGCGGCCCTCATCCTCGGCCGCCGGGACGCCGGCATCCTGGCCGCCGGTGAGACCCGGGCCGTCGCCGACCTGTGCGAACAGGTGCTGGGCGCCGAGCTGCTGGCCACCCTCACCGGCATCTGGACCGCGGCCCAACGGACCGCCGACCACGACGGCGCCACCATGCTCGCGCACGGCCAGGACTGGTGCTCCGCCCTGGACGCCGATTCCCCTTCCCTGCCCCTGCCGCAGGGCCTCACCGATCTGCTGTCCGACGCCGTAGGGGTCGTCATGGACAGCATGGACGCCAACGACGCCGCCGACGCCGCAGCACGGGCCGCCGCGGACAGGGCCGTGACCGCGCGGTCCAGGGCCCAGGCCCTGGACCGCGCCCAGCAGGCCGGCCAGCGACGCAGGGCCGCCGCCACCGCCAAGTCGGTCTTCAACCCCAACGGCACCACCGTCAGTCCCAACGGCACATCGATGCCCTCTGAGAGCCCGGTCACCGGCACCCGCAAGCCCACCGCCGCCGAGCAGACCGCCGCCGCGCGCCTGAGCCGCGCGCTTCGCGCCGCGGCCTTTCGAGAGCGCAGCGAGGAGAGGACAACCAGCCCCACCCCGCCCGGCCGCCTCAACATCCGCCAGGCCCTCGCCCGCGATGCCCAGCGCTCGGCCGGCTCGATCCCCACAGCGGAGCCATTCACCCACATCCGCCGCCGCAGCAGCGCCACCCCACCGCTTCGGGTGGGCATCGCGGTGGACGTCTCCGGCTCCATGAGGGCCGCCTGCGGGCCCGTCGCGTCCGCTGCCTGGATCGTGGCACGGGCAGCGGCCATGACCGGCCCCGACTCCCGTACCGCCACCATCGCCTACGACCATGATCTGACGGCGCTGACCCGCCCCACCCACCGGGCACCGGACCGCGTGACCCAGTTCGCCGCCAACGGCGGCAGCCACAACCTGGGCGACGCCCTGGACGCGCTCGACCACGGCCTCGACCTCAGCCGCCCCGGCACCGGACGCCTCCTCGTGGTCGTGACTGATGCCCGCTACACCCCGGACGAAACCGCCGAGGCGGTCACCCGCATCAACCGCCTCACCACCGCCGGCTGCGCCGTACTCCAGCTCACCCTCAGCACGAACTCCCTACACCTGCCGGGAACGACCCTGCTCCACCTGCCCCGGCCCGACAGCGCCCCCGCCGCCATCGCCCAGGCCGCCACCGCCGCCATCCGCAAAACACGCTGAGCCGCCCTGTCCGCCGACTTCGCCAACCTCACCGAGACGAGTGGTCCACCGCCGGCCAGACTCACCGACTCCGCCGGTTTCATCGAGGCAGGACGCCGGTTGTCGGTAGGGCCCGACCTTCAGCAGCCGGCCCCCGCCGTGTTCGCCTGCAGCAGACGGCCAACCCCTGTACGGACTATGCGAAACCGGGCAGTCCAAGTCAACATGGACGACCACCGCAGCCCCTCGACGAGGAGGACGTTCCCCTGCCCATCGTGATCTCCGCCCCGGTTGTTCGCGGTCCGCGTCCTGGCGACGACATTCCGCACCGAGACTGGCCCACCGGCGAGGGCGACACCGACACCGTGAACGCGTTCCTCTACGAGCATCGCTGGACGTGGGGCGTCGAAGCCGACGGCGGCCTGCACGCCGCGTCGCCGTGCACCCGGGTCCACTTGGGCCACCAGCCCGACAGCCCGAACGCGGACACCTGGACCATCGCCGTGGACGGTACCGCCCGCCAGCCCGGTTGGAGAGCCCGCTTCAACCGGCACACCCCCGCCGAACTCGTCCTCGACCTGCTGACCGCACTGGTCAGCCGGTCCACACCCCGCCCGGATGGTCGCGGTCGGCGGACCGGCGACACCGTTCCCCGCCGCAACTGGCTCACCGGCGAGGGCAATGCCAACATCGTGAACGCGTTCCTCTACGAGCATGGCTGGGCCTGGGTGGTTGACGCCGACGGCGGGCTGCATGCCGCGTCCCCGTGCACCCGGGTCTACGTGGGCTACCAGCCCGACAACCCGAACGCGGACACCTGGACGATCGCCGTGGACGGTACCGCCCGCCAGCCCGGTTGGAGAGCCCGCTTCGATCGGCACACCCCCGCCGAACTCGTCCTCGACCTGCTGACCGCACTGGTCAGCCGCTCCACGCCCCGCCCGGTTACCGCCACTTCCCTTGCTGCCTGAGAGCGCACGTCGATGAGGCGAGTCTCCCTGCTGCGCGGTTGACCGACTACCGAGCAGGCGCCCTCCTCGCCCGGCGCGTCGGCCGGGAACCGCCGACTCCTACAACCGCCGATATGCCATCGCGGCCCGTCGCCGTACTCCGGCTGCCGGTCGACACTCCCGGCCCGGTCACCGCCCCCGCCGTTCCTCCGAAAGGACTCGTCATCACGCTCCGTCTTGATTCCCTCGCCTTCGCCAGGATCCTGGTGGCCGCCTCGGCCTTCGATCTCGTCTACGACGCCGCCTGGGCACACCGCACCACCCTCGGCGGCACGGTTCTGACGGTGGCCCAGCTGGCCGTCGCGTGGACGCTGATGTCGCGCGTCCCGATCCCGGCCGAGCCCTGCCGTGTCGACCGCGCGCCTTGCCCGCGCGGCCCGCAGGACTGATCTGCCCGTGCTCGCACGCCGCCGCGCCTCGGCCCAGCGGCCAGCCACCGACGCCGTTCCCGCGTCGGAGACAGCGACCACGGAGGCCCGTTGGACCCTGAAACCCTCGATCTGCACGGCAGCCGGGTCGGCATCGCCCGCGCCTTCGGCACCGCCTACGGCCCAAGGAACAGCGCTGGCGAGCGGACCCGCTACCACGTCCTGGCTTACCTCGCCCCCAGCGACCTCTACCTGGTGGCAGTCGGCGGCATCGACGCCGGGTACCGCTCCACACGCCTCCACCCGCGCGAAGGACGCTGCGGCTGGACCGCCCCAGAACTGCTCACCGAACTCGTCGTCGCCCACCCGGTGCGCGACCCGCGCGCAGGCCGCACCTTCTGCCACCACCACGTCCTCCCGGCACCACCCGAACTCCCTTGCCGGGTATGCCTGATCCGCCCGCCGCGCACCGACTGCCGCCTCTTCGACCGCTCACGCTACGCTCCGCTGCCCCAGGAGGCTTTGTGACCATCACCTCGACGATCTCCCGCCGCGGACTGCGCCGCGCGGCGATCTACTTGATCTCGCTCACCGCCTTCGCGGGCGCCGAGGCCGTGGCGGGCGCCGTGTGGCACAGACCGGCGATGACCGGGACCATGCTCGTCGGGTGCGCGGTGTCCGTCTTCGCGCTGTACCTGGTGTCCCGGCTGCTCGACGACAACGCCGACCGCGCGGTGCTGGGCCAGCTGGAGGAGGGAACGGCGACCTGCGAGGAACTGGCCGCCCGCCTCGGCCTGCGGCGGTCCGTCGTACGGCTGAGCCTCACCCGACTTCTCGGCGCCGGGCAGCTTTGCGAGAGCGCCCCTGGCACCTTCGGGCTGCTCGGTCGCTGAACTGCGGTGCCCTCCGGGGAATGCGAACAAGGCGGTGCCGCGAGGATTCGCGGCACCGCCTCGTTCGTGGTGCAGATGTCGGATCTCAACACCGGGTACGGCACGCCCGGTCAGGGTCATCTCGGTGTTGGAGTCGGCTACGCGCCGTCGGTGTCCGGCCACGTGCGGGCTTCCACCCGGCGCGCCCGGCGCCGGCGCAGCCGTGCGGCCTTCCGGCCGAACTCGCCGGTGTAGTAGAAGCAGGTGCACCCGCGCCCGGCGTACCGGCACTCATACCGATATCCGCGCAGTTCGCGTCCCAACATCGACGTCATCAGGTCCTCTCCGATCACTTCACATTCGGCCGCACAATGCCGAGTTGCCCATCTGCCGGCGGACCTGCGAGGCTGGGCCGTGGTCAGTTACCTGACCGAGCGCGGAGCTCGCCCGGATAGGGCCCGCACCGCCGGCGCAACTCGGCCGACAGTTCGCCGGCTCATACCGGCGGAGAGTACTTATTCCCGACGTGTCGTATTCTGCGCCAGCGCGGTGGAACCAGCTTCGGCAACCGTGGACTCGTTCCCCTACTGCAGCTGTGCTCGGCCAGCCGGGCCTCAACTCGAGGCCGGCCCCCTGCTCCCGGCTCAAGGCCCCCGGGCGATACATCTTGTATGCCATCACGTGGCATCAGCTGATGGACCATCAGAAGCCGATCGATGGCATGGCGGGATGCTCACCCCGCCGAAAGGCGAGTTACCCACAGCTGGAAGCGAGTGCACGGCGCTGGCTCGGGGTGGGTCCGCCCAACCCTGGCGGGTAGACGGCGGGCCTGGCCGTCAGGTCAGTGTGTGGGTGTCGGATCACTGCCGAGGTGGAGGTCGCTGAGGAGTTCGGCGCGGTCGGTCAGCAGGGTACTGAGGATGGAGCGGGCGGCCTTGAGCAGGTCGGCGACCTCGGGGCTGGTGAGGCGGTAGACGACGCTGGCACCGTCGCGGCGGGAGGCGACGACTCCGGCGCGGCGCAGGATGGCAAGCTGCTGGGAGAGGTGGGCGGCCTCGATCCCGACTTCGGGGAGCATGTCGGCGACGGCGCGTTCGCGCTCGCTCAGCAGTTCCAGGACGCGAATGCGCACGGGGTGGCCGAGGGTTTTGAAGAACTCGGCCTTGTGCTGGTAGAGCGGCACCGTGACGACGGAGGGCTGTCGCGGGGTGTCGGCGTTCAGGGAGATCACCGTCCCCTTATCTGGCGCTGGTTGGGTTGGACTTCATCGGCTGTGACTCTAGCAATGGGGCAAAAGGGGCCGCTCAGGGCATGGTGAGCGCGGTGCGGGCCGTGGCGCTGTCGGGATGGATGCGCAGGATGCCCAGGCCGTGGGCGGTGGCGATCAGGGGCGCCACCCGGTCTCCGAGGCCGCACACCGCCGGCGGGCCGTGGTCTGCGCCGAGGCGGGCGGCGGCGTCGACGATCGCCGCCTCGCCCTCGGCGTTCCAGCCTCGCAGGGCGGACAGGTCGATGCTGACCGGCCCGGTGCGGTGGGCCCGGGTCCAGTCCACGGCTCCGGTGAAGCGGTGCAGTGCGTCCTGGCCCAGGTAGCCGGACAGTCGCAGCAGGTCGACTCCGTCGCTGTGGTCGAGGTCCCATTGAATGCTCACCGCTGCCTCCTGGCCGCACGCCAGGGGCGGCGGTGAGCGTTCACGAGGTCCCGACGACCCATCGGGCGCGGGGGGATGTGCCCGCGGTGCGGGCTCCGTCCGCCTGCGGCCGGGCGCCACAAGTCGCACGCGACCACGAATGCGGCGAGCGGTGCCCAGGCGCAGCGGTGCGGTGGGATGCGCATCCCAGTCCCCTTTCCTCGTGGTTGCCAATATTAGCAACTGCTAAGGTCTGCAATGTGGCGGGGCTGCCGGAAGCGTCCGTCGCAGGGTGGGCCGCCCGGGAACCGACGCCTGGGCGGCCCACCCTTTCGGGGAGGGGTGCGTCGCAGGGGGGACTGTCGGCGCCGGGGTGGTCCGGGGCGGTTGCGCCGCCTGCGGCTGGTCGCGGGCGGGTTGGCGCTCTTGTTCGGAGGCCGGGCGACTCGACCGCTCGCACACAGTTGCTGATATTCGCAACTGCTAAAGTCTTTGTCTGGTGGCCCTCGGTGCCGCTGTCGGAGGCTGGCTCCCCGGTGCCGGGGCGGGCCTCCGGCTGGGCCTGCCCGCCGGCTCCGTGGCAGTGCGGGCCCGCCGGACCGTTGCTCCGAGGTGGCCGATGGACGATCAGCCAGTGCCTTCCCTGCTGGAGCTTCCCCAAGGTCAGGCCCTCGTACTGCTGGCGGGTCTTGGCGCGGGCCGGCTCGTCGCGGACCGGGCCGCGCCGGGCCCGGTCGGCCTGGTGGTGGTGAACCACCTGGTGGAGGGCGAGGACGTGTACCTGCGCGTGCACCTGCGGCCGGGCGGGGCCGACCACCCACAGCGCCTGACCTATCTGGCGCAGCGAATCGACCCGGAGGAACACACGGGCTGGCTGGTGCGGGTGACGGGGGCCGTGCGCCGGGTCGTGGAGCCGGGAGAGCTCGCCCGCCACCGGGTGCCGATGCGGGCCTGGCCGGACGAGGACAACGAGCACCTGCTGCTCCTGCGCCCCGAGCGGCTGACCGCCTACCACCTCACCCGCGGCCGGTGGTGAGAGCGTGGTATCCCGTCGCGAAGGCGTTGTGCCGGGGAATCGGGGGTCGATGGCGGCGGGCCGCCGGAGTGTTCTGCGGAGCGGGGCACTGACGGCCGTGTGCCTGGCGGCGCCTGCGGTGGCGCCGCCTGCCGGGGTCGCGGCTCCGCCGGAGGCCGGCACGCCCGAGCTGGCGCTGGCGCGGCTGAAGGCGGGCAACGACAAGTGGGTCGCCGACCGGGCCACCCGTCCCGACGTCGGCGCGGTCAGGCGCGTGCAGCTGGCAGGTGGCCAGGAGCCGTTCGCGGTGGTGTTCTCGTGCATCGACTCGCGGGTGCCGCCGGAGCTGGTCTTCGACCAGGGCTTGGGTGACCTGATGGTGGTGCGCACCGCCGCGCACACCCATGACGCGCTGGTGGCGGGGAGCCTGGAGTACGGCCCGGCCGAGCTCGCCACTCCGCTCGTGGTGGTCCTGGGCCACCAGAACTGCGGGGCGGTGACCGCGGCCGTGGAGTGCCTGCGGGAGGGTCGCAGGCTGCCCGGCCACCTCGCTGACATCGTGCACGACCTGCGCCGCCCCTACGACGAGGCCCGCCGTCAGGGTGTCGCGCCGGGACAGCTGGTGGAGGCGACGATCCGGGCCCAGACCCGGCAGACGGTCGCCGCGCTGCGCGGCGACCGTCTGCTGTCTCCCCTGGTGGCGGCCGGGCGGCTGCGGGTGGTCGGCGCGTACTACCGCCTGGACACCGGCGAGGTCACCTTCTCCGACTGATCCGGTCCTGGTGGAGAGGCGGTCGCAGGACGGCTGGTCAGGCTTTCTTGACCACGCTGGACTTGAGCTGCATCGGGCCGAAGCCGTCCACCTTGCAGTCGATGTCGTGGCCGTCCACGCCGTCGACCAGGCGGATGTTGCGGACCTTGGTGCCCGCCTTGATGCCCGAGGGGCTGCCCTTGACCTTGAGCGCCTTGACGACGGTGACGGTGTCGCCGTCGCTCAGCACGTTGCCGACCGCGTCCTTGATCACGCGCTCGCCCGCAGCGCCGGTGTCCTCGGTGTCGCCCTCGGTGAGGGCCCACTCGTGGCCGCACTCCGGGCAGACCATCAATGCGTCTATCTCGTAGGTGTACTCACCGGAGCACTTCGGGCAAGAGGGGAGGTTCTCACTCATATGGCAACAATATCTTTCGTAGTGGGGCGGTTTGTGCGGTGTGCGTGCGGACGGGGCGGGTGCGAGCGGTCCAGGGGATCAGGGCGTCGGGTGCGCGGGGTCGGCGCCCGGCGCCGTTGTCGGTGGCCGGGTCGCGGGCGGGCGGAGGCCGGGTTCGGTCCGGCCCTCGTCCTCGTGCGGCCGGATGCCGAAGGGGCTGGTGCGGCCGGGTCCGGTGGCGCCGAGCTGTGGTGCGCCGCCTTTGAGACGGTGTGGTCCGGGGATCAACGACGTCCTCCGTCGGGTTCGCTGTCAACGGGGTCGGGCCATCGGGCCGGGAGTTGGGGGTCAGTGGCGGTTGCCGAGGGCGAAGAGCAGGATCACGAAGCCGGCGAACAGGTGGGTGCCGGCGATGTAGATCGACGCGCGCACCAGCATCGCCTTGCGCTTGGCCTTCTCGTCGCTGACGGCATCACTCATGACCGGTGTTCCCCTTTCGGGCGGGACGGGGCGCCCCCGTACGGGGGCGGGGTCGGATGTGCAGGGGCTCGCCCATGGCGGCGGCCCGCCTCAATCGCTCTCGCAGGGCGGCCGCGTCCGCGGTGACGGGTGCCAGCGCGGCACTGTGGTCGTCGAAGGCGGTGATCTCGAAACGCAACGGGGGTCTCTTTCGCCGGTGCGCGGTCAGGGCAGGGGGCAGGGGAGCAGAACGCGGACGAATTTGCCGCTGCCGCCCGGGTCGTGACCGGCTGACAGGTGGCCTCCGAAGTCGTCGGCAATCTCGGCGATCACCGCGAGCCCGTACCCGGCGCGCGGGGCCGGTCGTGGCCGTGCCAGCGCGGGCAGGTACGGGTCCTCGTCGTGGACACTGATGTCCAGGTGGTCGTCCGTCATGGCGAAGGTCAGCGCCAGGTGGCTGGAGCGGGCGTGGCGGACGGCATTGACCGTCAGTTCGGTGACGACGAGAACGACGGCGTCCAGTGTGCTGGCGCGCCCCGGCACCCCCCAGCTGGTGAAGACGGTGCGGGCGGTGCGGGCGGACAAGGCGATTGCCGCCGGGGTGTTGGCCAGTGTCACGGTGTAGGCCGGTCCCCGTACTGGCGCGGGGCGCCGCACCAGTGGCACGTTCCGGTGCCGGCGCCCGAACAGATGCCACCGCCCGGTCACGCGCGGCCTCCCCGGTCGGTGGCCATCAGCGTCCCTTGCCGGTGGCGGTCAGCAGTACGCCGCTCAGGTGGTCCCTCGCGTACGCGATGGCCTGCGGGGTCGCCTCGAACACGCGCTGCTCGGCGTGCAGGGCGTCCAGCGCACCGAGGGCGTCGAGTGTCTTGAGGTGCTCCTCGCGCGCGCCGGAGACCAGGACGAGGATGCCGCGGCGCTCCAGCTTCGCGATGGCATCACCCAGCACCAGGGCGCCGGTGGCGTCGATCGCACTCACCCGGGAAAGCCGCAGGATCACCGCCTTCACGTCACTCGTCTCGGCGAGTTCGAGCAGGAAGCGGTGCGCGCCCGCGAAGAACACCGGCCCGTCGATGCGGTAGGCCACGATGTGATCCGCCAGCAGTGCTTGCTCCTCGCCGTGGTGGTCGGCCGGCGCCAGGCCCTCGTGCAACGCAACCCGGGTGAGGGCTGCCGAGCGGGCGACCTGGCGCAGCGCCAGCGCCCCCGCGACGAGCAGGCCGACGATGACCGCCGTGACCAGGTCGAACGCCAGGGTCGCCGCCGCGGTCAGTGCGAGGACCGCCGCCTCGCCCCGGCCGCTGCGCGCCAGCGCCCGCACGGAGGCGACCTCGACCATGCGGATCGCGGTGGCGATCAGCACGCCGGCCAGCGCCGCCAGCGGGATGCCCGACACCAGAGGGGCAGCGACGAACACCACTACCGCGAGCACGGCGGCGTGGACGAGGGCGGCCAGGCGTGAGGCGGCACCGGAGCGGACGTTGACGGCGGTGCGGGCGATCGCCCCGGTCGCGGCGACGCCGCCGAACAACGGCGCCACCAGGTTGGCTATGCCCTGGCCGAACAGTTCGCGGTCACTGTCGTGGCGTTCACTGACGCTCATCGCATCCGCCGCCGTCGCCGACATCAGCGACTCCAGCGCCGCCAGCGCCGCGACCGCCAGCGCGGCGGTCGCCAGCTGCGGCACATCACCCACGTGGAGGAAGCCGAGCGAGGGGGCGGGCAGCCCGGCGGGCAGGTGCCCGATCGTTGCCATGTGAAGGTGCGCAAGGGACGTGACCAGGGTGGCCGCAACGACGGCGAGCAGCGAGAACGGGATGCCCGGGCGCAACCGGGCGCCGACCAGCATGACCAGGGCGACGCCGCTCGCCAGCGCGAGCGAGGCCGGGTGCGGGGCATGGGCGAAGTCCTTGACCGCGTCCCAGGCGGTGACCACGACGTTCTGCGCGCCCGACGCCTTCACGCCGAGCGCGGCCGGTATCTGCTGGAGGCCGATCACTCCGGCGATTCCCAGGGTGAAACCCTCCACCACTGGGGCCGGCACGTAGGCCATGAACCGGCCGGCGCCGCCGAGCGCGGCTGCGACCAGCAGCACTCCGGCCATCAGGCCCACCGTCAGGACGCCTTCGGTGCCGAACCGGTGGACGATCGGGACCAGGACCACCGTCATCGCTCCGGTCGGCCCGCTGACCTGGAGGTTGGAGCCGCCGAAGAACGCGGCGAGCGCGCCGGCCACCACCGCGGTCGCCAGCCCCGCCTCGGCCCCCGCGCCGGACGCGACCCCGAAGCCCAGCGCCAGCGGCAGCGCGACGATCGCCACCGTCAGTCCCGCCAGCAGGTCTTTGCGCGGCGAGCGGCCCATCGTCGCCAGCCCCGCCCGGTCGGGCAGCACCGCCCGCAGCCGCGTACCCGCCCGCCGGGCGAACACCGCGAACGCGGAAGATCGTCCCATGCCTGTGGACGCCCCGCTCATGCCCGGTGCGCCTGTCGTTCGGGCTCGCGCAGTTCGGCGAGCAGCGCCCCCTGGTCGGCGATCATCTCGGTGAGGATGCGACGGGCCGCGCGCAGCAGCTCGGCCACGTCCGGGGTGGCCAGCGCGTACACCACGGTGTTGCCCTCCCGGGTGGCCGTGACCAGCTGGGTACGGCGCAGCACCGCCAGCTGCTGGGACAGGCTGGAGGGCTCGATCTCAATCGCGGCCAGCAGGTCTCGCACCGGCCGCGGCCCGTCCTGGAGCAGCTCCAGCACACGGATGCGGACCGGGTGGCCGAGGGTACGGAAGAACTCCGCCTTCGCCTGGTACAGCGGCACCGCCATCGCTCAGTCCTCTTCCTCTTCGTCCGCGCCGCTCTCCAGCACGATGCCGTGGTGGGCCGCGATGCGCAGCAGCTGCGTGATCCGCCCCCCGTACGCCTGGGCGCCGTCCTCGTCGCCGCTCTCCCGCGCCCGGGCGCGCATCTGCCGGGCCTCGGCCAGCTGCGCACGCAGTTCCTCGTCGAACACGTCGCTCATCGTCGCCCTCCCATAGCCGGACACCGGGACGTCCGACGGCGCAGAACCTCTCACTACAAGGATGCAGCATCTATGAATGTGAAGAATTCTTCAACTTGCAATCAAAGCAAGTTGCATCCGGCCTATGGCGCGCCGACCGTGATCAGTTGCGGTCACAGCCCCGTGTCACTGCGACGCCATCCGTAGCCTCACGGACACGAGGAGCCCGCACCGCCGTGTCCGGGCCGGCCGGCGCGGCCAAGACCGGCACAGCCAGAGCAAAGGGAGCGTGGAACGTGAACGGAGTCGACCGGGCACTCAGCGGCGCGATGGACATCGACGGCGCACTCGGCGCGGCCCTCGTCGACTACGACAGCGGCATGGCCCTGGGCACCCGCATCGCAGCAGTCACCGGCCTCGACCTGGCCCTGGCCGCTGCCGGGTGCACGGACATCGTCCGCGCCACCCGCCGCGCCCTGGACACACTGAACCTGGGCGCCGAAGAGGTCGAGGACATCCTCGTCGCCCTCACCGGCCAGTACCACCTGATCCGACCGCTCACCCGAACAAACGGCAGCAGCCTTTTCCTGTACCTCGTCCTGGACCGCACCCGAGCCAACCTCGCCATGGCCCGCCACCACCTGCGCCGCATCGAGGCCACGCTGGAGCTCTAGACACCCCCGGCTGTTCCCCCTGGTCGCTGGTGAAGGCGGGCGGGCCGCCGGCGAAGATCGAGCCGTCGAACAGCAGGGGCCCGGCCGGCTGGAAGTTGTCGCACGTGACAGGTTTCGCGAGGTTCTTGTAGCAGGTCAGGTGGCGGCCATGGCCATGCCTCGGCTCTGCCAGTCGCTGCGGACCACGTACGGGATCTTGAGACCACGAGCAGCCCATGGCAGGCTCGTGCCGCATGATCGATGAGTTCGCGAAAGACAACCTGCACGGGCGACTGCGGCGGGACCGCGAGGCGCTGCTCTGGAAGCTCGACGGCCTGTCGGAATACGACGCCCGTCGGCCTTTGACGGCGACCGGGACCAACCTCCTGGGTCTGGTCAAGCATGTGGCCAGCGTCGAGGCCAGGTACTTCGGCGAGGTCTTCGACCGCCCTTCCCCGGAATCGATGCCGCGGTGGCAGGACGCCGACGGCAGCGATCTGTGGGCGGCCGAGCACGAGACCCGCGATCAGATCATCGGGTTCTACCGGCGCACGTGGGAACACTCGGACGCGACAATCAACGAGCTTCCCCTCGACGCCCCCGGCCACGTGCCGTGGTGGCCGGAGCCATATGCCGACACGAACCTGTTCGCCGTCATGGTCCATATCCTCGGCGAGTCGATCCGGCATGCCGGGCACGCCGACATCCTGCGCGAGGGCCTCGACGGCCGGACCGGGTTGCGTCCCGAACACGAACAGCAGATCGACAAGGAAGCCCGTGCGGCCTACTGCGCGAAAATCGAGAAGGCCGCCAGGTCGGCCGGACCAAGAGAGGCATAGTACGGGTGCCGTGCGCGTAGGCCGCTCGGTCCGCCGCGCACGGCACTGGGTGGTGGGCCGCGGCTTCGCGCCCTACCCCTCAGCGATGACAGCGGGTTCGCTGTCCTCCAGACGCTGGCGGATGCTGGCGTACCGCTCCGGCCCCCACTCGGGCGACGCGGCCAGTTCAGCCTCCACCCAAGCGTCTATGCTCCTGCCCAGTTCCTCATCGTACGTGTCCATGCGGTTACCCCCTGGCAACACCCCAGGTCAGGACTACCTGGTTGTGTTAAGTCATTGGCACCACTGGCACGCCGCGAAACCAACCGGCGAGGCATGCCTCCGAGGCTCAACCGCGATTCTCGACACGCTGCGGGAGATGGGCGTGAGGTTGCGCCCCGGAGTCCGCCTGACCCGCGCGCCGGATCCCTAGCAGGGCAAAGATCGCCTCCTGCTTCTCCGCAGACCATGCGGGCGACAAAGCGAGCCGCTCCTCCACCCAGACGTTGATCAACTCGTCCAACTCATCACCAGCCGCATCCATCCAGCGACCCTATGGCACCAGGCAAGTCTCGAAGCAGGCCATCGTGAATCGGTCACGCTGGATGTTGGTTCCGATGCCACACCGCCCGTTAGCCGCAGTGCCGCCCTCCTTACTCCCCGTCAAAGCCCTCGGCTTGCGGCGCTTCCCCTCGGCGGGATTCGAGGTATCCGATCCAGTCGCGTCCGCCCCGTTTGCCCCAGTACACCGCCGTGGTGATGTGCAGGTCGAGCAGTTCGCTGACCACCGGTGCGGGCAGGTCCTGGGCCAGGGTGAGGACGGCGGTGTTGCGGGCTGCCCGGACCTCGATGCCGTGGGCGGCGAGCCGCTCGGCGAGGCGGTGGGCGCTGACCGGGCGGCCGGGCAGGGCTCCTGGGAACAGCCACTCGCGGGGCACCGTGCCCTCACGGTGCCGGGCCAGGTGCCGGGGACTGCTCAGTGCCTGGGCGCTCACCAGCCGGGCGACGGCCGGGGGAAGCAGGGCCGGTGCGTGGCGGGCGGCGTGGATCAGGACGCGGGCGCCCTGGTCGAGACCGGCGAAGTAGGTGTCCCAGTCCCCGTCGGTGGGCACGAGCCGGATCTCGAGGGTGCGGTGGGTCCTGCCGGTGGCCGTGCTGGCGAGGTCGGTGTGGATCAGCTGGAGCGTCAGCCCCGTGGGCAGGTAGGGGGCGGCGCGGGTGACGGCGTGACAGGCGCGAGCAGCGAGTTGTCCGTACTCGGCGGGGCTGCGCGGCAGGAGGCCGACGCGGAACGGGGACGGCGGCGCGTCGCTGCCGGTGTGCTGGTGGCCCTCGCAGCTGTCGTACGTGGCGGCCCCCCAGCTGCCGATGACGGTGTCGAGGAGCGGTTTAACGCGGGGCTCGATGCCGTCGGCCCACTGGAGGTGGAGGGGGTCGAGGTCGTCGGCTTCCTGGATGCCGGGCAGGCCGCTCGTGTTGATGTTGCCGTACTCGCTGGTGACCAGCCGGGCCGGCTTGCGGGGTGCGTCGGGGTTGTCCCAGCGGGCGAGGAAGGCGTCGGCGTCGGCCATCTCGTTGACGGCGTGGCGCCGCCAGTGGGCGGTGCGGCACAGCGCTCCGGCGGGGTGACCGGGTGCGGCAAGGAGGGCGGCGACGCCGTCGACGAGTCGGGCGCGGTGCTGGCAGTAGGCGTCGTCGCTGCCGGTGGCCTTGAGCATGCGCCAGCGGGTCGCGGTGCACCCGCCGCCGCACACCGCCCGGTAGGGGCAGGTGAGGCACTTGGTCATCATGGCTCGCCCGCCCGTGAGCAGGGTGTTAGCGTGCTGTGCTGCCGTGATCTGCTGCTCACCGACGACGGTCAGCGGCAGGAGCTTGGCGGCCGGCCACGGGAGTTCGTCGCAGGAGCCGAGGTCGTCGTTGGGGTAGGCGGTGAAAACGTGCGAGCACTTGAGGTTGGAGAAGTGGCAGTGGTCCCCACCAACACCGTTCAGCTGGCGGATCACCGCAACGACGGGGTCCAGTTTGATCCGCTGGTGGTGGCCGGCGGCGATCCAATGGCCAGCGGCTTGGAGAACGAACCGGGCGTACTGGTCGGGGGTGATCGCCCAGTCCGGTCCCTGCGCGGTGATGGCCCGCTGCTGTAGAAGACGGCTCGCGGGTGTCCTTCGGGAGGCGGAGGCGGTTGCGGTTGTGGTCGAGCCGTCGAACGCCGGGACCAGGTTGATGGCGTTGACCGCGGTGAACGAGGCGATGTGGTCGAGGATCTCGGCGGCTCGGCCCAGGACATTCGGGGTCACGACGGTGACGACACCGCAGGTGCGCCCACGCCGGGCGAGGAGGTCGAGCGCGGCGGCGATCCGGGGATAGATCGGCTGCGCGTCGTAGCCGACGCGCCAGGAGTTGCCCTGCTCGTCCCCGTCGAGGGATATCCCGATGCTCAACTGCGGGTAGTGCCGTTCGAAGAGGTCGAGCCAGGAGTCGTCGAGCTTGACGCCGTTGGTCTGGAGGTGAACGCGCAGGACGGCGGGCTGGGCGGCGAGTTCGTCGAGGATCTCGGCCATGGCGTCCTGACCGACGGTGAGCGGCTCACCGCCATGGAGTTCGATCACAAGGCGTCGGCCGGGGAAGAGCGTTCCGAGCTTGCGGATCTGCTCGCGGGTGATGGCGGCGCCGCCGGGGCGTTCCTTGCGCTTTTCGAAGCAATACGAACAGTCGACATCGCAGACATCGTTACGCAGCTTGCAGACGATCGAGACGGCGGTGTCGAGGTCAGTGTCCTCCAGGGTGAGCCACAGGGACTCGATGCCGGCGGGCTCAGTGCAGGTAGTGGTGTCCGGCATGGGTACCTCCGGCCGGTCGGGGTGGTCAGGAGCGGGTGGTGGTGGCCCAGGCGTGGAACTGGACGTCGGTGAGCGGGATGAGGTCGTCGCCGCGTTGCAGGGCCCAGCCGTCGCTGCACCGCTGGGGCAGCCAGCCCAGGCCCGACCAGGCCGGGTCGAGGGACGGGTCGCCGGGTTCGGGCGTGCCCCAGCGGGAGGTCAGGGCCTGGCAGAGCCGCGTTCGGACGGCCCGGAAGGCGGTCTCGGTTCCGAAGGGCCGGCCGGTGTCGGGCAGCGTGGGGACGGCTCGGGGGGCTTGGTCGGGGCCGGTGGCCAGGCCGAGCAGGGCGGGCAGCCACTTCTCGCCCAGCAGCGGCTGCCCGGCCGCGGCAGCCTCGGCCTGCGCGACCACCACCGCCAGGCGCTGCCAGACGAGTTGCTCGGAGAGGCGCTGGCGGGCCTCGATGAGCCCGAGCAGGTCCTCGGTCAGGCTTATCGCGGCCTGGACACGGTCTGCCAGTGCCCACCGGGCGTACTGGTCCGCCTCGTTCTTGTCGAGCACCGGGTTCTGCTCGCCCTGGTCGAGGACGACTGCGGTGCGCAGGGTCGTCAGATCGCTCAGGCGGCTGCGTACGGTGCGGAAGGCGGCGACGTCGCCCTCGCGGGGCAGGTCGAAGGAGGCGAGCAGGCCGTACAGTTCGCCGAGTTCCGCGGCGGTGCTGGTGTGGAGGTCGACGCGGATCCCGTCGACCACCTGCGAGACGACCCGCAGTGGTTGCCCGACCGGGGTGACGATCCGCAGGTCGATGTCGGAGCGGGCGTGGGCGAGGCCGTGGGCGAGGGCGCCTTCGAGTCGGATCTGCGCGCCCGGGTGCTCGGCGGCCAGGACCGCGGCGGTGGCGTGGGCGATCCGCAGGCGTTCGGTGTGCCAGGGCGTCACGGTCTCACCTGCTCGTGGCGGTCGGCCAGGGAGCGGGCGGTGGCGGCGACCCACGTGTCCAGGCGGTCGCGGACGTCGGTGCGCTGGGCGCCGATGTGCGGGGTGGCGATCAGGTTGCGCGGTGTTCCGACGCGGGGCAGCAGTCTCATGTCCTCGGGGTCGACGGGGTCCAGGGCCAGGCCGGCGAGATCGCCGTCGTCGAGCGCTTCCAGGCACGCCGGGACGTCGAGGGTGGCCAGCCGTCCGACGCACACGAGCATCGGGCAGCGCCTGCGCGCGGCGGTCAGGAAGGCCGGGCCGAAGGCGCCCTGGTTCTCAGGGGTGCCCGGGAGGGCGACCAGGTGAATGTCGGCCCACTCGGTCAGGGCGGCGGCCGGGAGCTGGCGGATGTCGGCGGGGATGCTGGGCCGGGCAGCGTAGGCGATCTCGCCGACGTGCGCGGCCAGGGCGCCCTCGCATGCCTGGCCGATCGCTCCGGCGCCCCAGATCGCGAGGCGGGCCTCGGCGAGCGGGCGGGTCAGGCAGCCGGCCTTGAGGTGCGCGCCCGCGGCGAGGGCCGACTGCCCGAGCGGGATGCGCCGGGCGAGCGAGAGGATCGCCGCGAGCGCCCACTGCGCGACGGAGTCGGCGGCGGGGACGGGGTTGCGGTGCACCGTGATTCCGCGGCTGGCCAGTTCCGGCAGGTCCAGGCCGTCCAGGCCAGAACCCGCGCGGATGACGTGCCGCAGTCCCGGCAGGCGCCGCAGCTGGTCGGCTCCCAGGCGGACCCCGGAACGCAGGACCACCACGGTGGTGGTGTCGTCGAGGACGTCGAGGGAGTCCGTGGTGCGCACGGTCCAGTCGGGCAGCGCTTGGGCGAGCGTGCTGCGGTCGGTGGCGCCGCCCACGATCAGGGCGGTCGGACGGCTCACGGCCGGGGCGCTCACCACCGGTCCACCAGGATGTCGCGGGGGTTGGCAAGCGAGTCCAGGAGCGGCTGGTTGACCTTCGGCAGCAGGTGCTTGCCGGGCAGGTCGGCCAGCGGCACCCATTCGAAGCCGACCTGCATCGGGTCGATCGGGTCGGACATCCGCGGCTCGGTATTGCCGTCGGTGATCTCGGCGAGGAAGTTGTGCTGGGTCTTGTGCTGGGGGCCGAGGTCGAAGCCGTACTGTCCGGGGACGTACTCAACGACGAACAGCTCCCGGACGGTGCGCACGTTCAGGCCGGTCTCCTGCAGCACCTTGCGCACGACCGCGTCGCGCAGCGATTCCCCCTCGACGGCCTTGCCACCGGGCAGGTTGTAGTGGAAGTCGCCGCCGTCGTCGCTGTCGTCGTAGGACAGCAGCAGGATCTCGCCGTTGTGGACGATCGCGGCTTTCACCGAGACGCTGATCTTGGGCAGTTGCGTCATACCGGGCTCCTCCTTGTCTTCGGGGCGGGCGGCTACAGGCTGGCGCGGGCGGCGGGGTCGGCGACCTGGAGGAGGTCCTGGACGCCGGCCAAGCGCGCCGGGTCGAAGGCGCCCGTGGCGCGGAAGGTGTCGGCCGCCTCGCGCATCGCGGCCATCGCCGCCCGGCTGAGCTGGTTGGCGTAGATGATCAGCGCGTAGCCGGCGGCGCCGAGTTCGTCCGGCCCCAGCTGGGGGAAGGCGGTGGGGACGCTCACCAGCGGGGCCAGCCCCGTCCACGCCTTCGCGACGCCCAGCGCCTGCTCGCCGGAGGCGTCCTTGGAGTGCAGCAGGACCGCGTCCGCTCCGGCCGCGACGTACGCCTCGGCGCGGGCGGTGGCCTCGGCGAGCGACCCGCCGCAGATCAGCGCCTCGGTGCGGGCGATGAGCAGCATCTGCTCCCCGGCCTGGGCCCGGATCTCCTTGAGCTGCTCACGGACCAGGTCGAGGTCGGCGAGGCCCTGGTCGCGGTGCAGCGAGAAGGAGTTGGTCTTGGGGTAGGCGCTGTCCTCCAGGCACACCGCGCTGGCTCCGGCACGGGCGAGGTCCCTGGCGAAGCGGCCGGCCGTGCCGACTGCCCCGCCGGCGTTGTCGATGTCGACGATCACCGGCAGGTCCGTGGTGCGGCGCACGGCGACGACCACGTCCGCGAGGTCGCGGGGGCCGAGGATGTTCTCGTCGGGCAGGCCGAGCGCGGTGGAGACCTCCAGGCCGGACACCCACAGCGCGTCGAACCCGCTGTCGGCAGCGATCTTGGCGGCGAGCGCGTTGACGGCGCCCACCGCCCGCACCGGGCGTCCGTTCACGGCGGCGTTGTGGAGCGCCGCGGCAAGCGGCCGGGCTATCGGTGACAGGATGGTGCTCACGTTGTCTCCTTCAGGGGGAGGGCGGGCAGGAGCTGGTGCTCGCGCAGGGCGGTCCAGGCGGCGGCCAGAACGCCGGCGCGGTCCAGCGAAGCGTCGATGCAGACGATGGGGCCGAGCTTGGGGAAGGCGGCCGGGTCGGCGGCGACCTCGTCGTACGTGCGTCGTACCCGGGTCTGGACGTCCAGGACGTCCCAGTCCTCGCGCACGGCGTCGCCCGAGCGGCTCGCGGCCCGGGCCATCGCCTCCTGCGGGCTGTGCTCCAGCAGGAGCGTCAGGTCTGCCCGCACCGCGATGGAGTCTTCCAGCGCGGCGTACGTCTCCTTCGGCGGGGCATCGTGCTTGACGGCGAAGAAGGCCAGTTCCGACAGGAGCCACCGGTCGGCAACTACCGGCCGGTGCCGGAGCGCGGGCACGATCAGCTGCTCGACGGAGGCCCGCTTGTCGGCGCGCAGGGCCGCGAGGTAGCGGGTGCGGTTCGCCTCGCTGGGGCGGTACTTGCCCTCTTCCAGGTCGGCGGCGACGCTCGGGTCGAGCCAGTTGGTCGTCAGGATCGACAGCGGGGTCGTACCGTACAGGCTCTTGATGAGCTGGAACAGGCCCTTGCGCAGGGTGGTCTTGCCGGTGCCGTCGAGCCCTTCGACCACGACCAGGAAACCCGGGGGCAGACTTTCGTTGCTCATCTACTCCACCTGTCCGGCGCCGAGGCCGCTGCGGTACTTGAGGTACTGGCCGCGCCACGGGAGCGCGTTGGCGACGAGGTCCACCAGGCGCAGCTCGCCGAGGCTCTCCAAGAGGGCCGGCAGAGTCGGCTCGGTCACGATGGCCTCGATGACGGCACGGCAGTAGGCGTCCCGCATCTGCGGATTACCGTCCCCGGTGAGCTGGAGGCGGCGTCGCAGGACGCGGGTCGCGGCTCCAAGAGCGACGGCGTGGGTCGCGTCGACGAGGGTGGTCAGGGCCACGGTGTCGGTGACGTCGTCGTCGATGTGGACGTGGTGGCCGCCGCGGTGCCGCAGCACGGCGAACGCTCCGACCCACCAGGCGGACGCGGCGCAGACCGCCTCGATGCCCTGGGCAGCGGCGTCCTCCAGACCGCCGGCCGTCAGCATCTGCGCGACGGCACGGGCCGGAGCCACCAGCGGGCCGTCGTCCGTGCCACGGCCGATCTGCTGGGGAACGGTGACGAAGGGCAGGAGCCCCGCAGCCGAGACGTCCGTCACCGCCGCGTCAACCGGCGGCAGCGGCCGGCTGATCAGGGCGAGCGGGGAAGCCTGCACGGGCAGGCCGCACTCGGCGGCTCCCTTACCGAGAGCGTCCTCCAGCTCTCTCCTGTGGAGGTGGATCCGCTGGACGGCCAGCCCGTCCGCGAGCTTCTCCCAACCGTCGGACAGAGCGACCGGGCATGAGGGCGGCGGATGTTCAAGAGCCATGGGTGTCCTCTCCGAGGCAAACCGAGGGCACGCAGCGATAGCACTCCGGATTCCCGGGAGTGCACTGCGTCACATCGTTAGCGTCCCGCGCGAGATGACGTCCCGTCAAGCACGTGACTGGCAAATTGCCAGTCATGGAGCCAGTCATATGAACAGCAACGGCCGCGTACACTGTCCGCAACCGGGCGGAGGTGGCCTACCCTGACCGGACAAGGCGAGCCCCGACCTCGGAAGGGACCAGATGGCAGCGACCATCCCGAGCAGCCCGGCCACCGCGCGCAAGCAGTTCGGCTCCGACATACGGCGCCGGCGTGAAGAGCGCGACTTCACGGCTGCCGATGTTGCGACTCACCTGGGCTGCAGCATTTCCAAGGTCACCCGCATTGAGACCGGCCAGCGCAGCACCAACCCCGACGACTACGACGCCCTGATGGAGTTGTTCGACGTCCCCGAGGACGAGCGCAGCCACCTGGAGGCACTGGCCAAGCGCGGCCGGAAGCGCACCAGCATGTGGTGGGACGCCTACGCGGATGTCCTCAGCTCGCGGTACGCCGAGTTCATCCGCTATGAGCACGAGGCAGCGGCCGTCTTCGACTACCAAGTCGTATACATTCCCTCCCTCCTGCAGACCGAGGACTACGCCCGCGCGGTTACCGGGGTGGGCTTCGCTGCGCTCGGGCCCGATCAGATCGACAGCCTCGTCGAGGTCAGGATGCGGCGCCAGCGCCGCATCCATCACGAGGACGACCCCCTGCAGTTCTCGGGCGTGATCACCCAGGCCGCCCTCGAGTTCCACGTCGGCGGCCCCGCCGTCCAGGTTGCGCAGCTGCGCCGCCTCCGCGAGGTGATGGCCCTGCCCAATGTCGATCTCCGAGTGATCCCCTTCAGCAAGGGCGAGGAGGGAACGCAGACCGGGGCGTTCAGCATGTTCACCAATGAAGACCAGGAGGGCCCGGAGGCTGCGTTCGCGGAGGCGGTGACTGGTAGCGTTTTCGTTGACGATGCACTGGGTCTGCGGCGTCTGGTCCGCCTGTCCAACTACCTCACCGACGCAGCCCTCAGCGTCACCGAGAGCCTCGAACTGATCGAGCAGACCGAGAGAAAACTGGCATCAGAATGATCAACGCAGCGGAGCTGTACGCGGCCCCCCTCACCGGAACCAGCTGGCACAAGAGCACGTACACCGCCAACAACGGCCAATGCGTGGAGCTGGCCCCGATGCCGACGCTGCCGGCAGTTGCGATTCGTGACTCGAAGAACCCCCAGATCCCTCCGATCAGGACCAGCAGCCAGTCGATGTGCGACTTCGCCTCCGCTCTTCTCGCCGGCGAGCTGGTCGCCGTATGACCCATTCCCTCGGTGCCGCCAAGGCGGACCTCTACGCCCTCGATCTCAGCAACATGACGTGGCTGGCAGCACCGCGGAGCGACCCGGCCGATCGTCTGGAGGTGGCGTTCCTCCCCGAAGGCGCCGTGGCCCTCCGCCACTCTGCTGACCCCCAGGGCACCGTCCTGTTCTACGACGCCCAGGAGTGGAGGGCGTTCCTGCTCGGACTTGCCGATGGCGAGTTCGACACCGACATGGGACGTGTGCTGACCTCCGCGCGAGCTCTTCTCGCCACGGCTGCTGGGGCGTCCGCAGCCTAGGCAGAGCCTCCGGTGATCGGCAGCCACGGTCGCTGACCACCGGAGGACGGCTCCGCTCGCCTCGCAGGGGCCCGCGGAGTTCAGCCGCGCCGTGCCCGGCGCAGTGCGAGCGCCGGAATCGCGGCGATCTTGTCCTCCGGGAGGTCCTCCCACCGGATCCGACTGGGCGTACGCGGCCCGGGGCACATGATCACCTCCTCCGGGGTGACGATCACGTCGACCTTGACGTCGTGGGCCGCGGTCGGCACCTGGTCCACCACCTGGAGGCGGTGCACCGTGGTGACGATCACGGTCCGTTCGCTGATGAGTCCGGCCTCAGTCAGGAGGGCGGCCTCGATATCCGAGTAGCCGGCACCCTTGCCGATCCGGGCCCCGGTCCGGTCGACCGCGACGCTGCCCAGGACGACGACGTCGACGGGTGCCAGCTGGTCGACGTCGACGGCCGTGGTCAGGCTCGGCACCTGCCTGCGATTCGCGGCCACCGCGGGGGAGACGGTCAGGCGCGCGGGGTCCAGGACGTAGAACGGCGCGGCAGCCGCCAGCCGGGGTACGGCCATGTAGACGGTCTTTCCCTGGCTCAGGGCGAGGGCACGGACTGGTTCCTGAGGTGTGTCCGGTACCACCTTGACGATCTTGGCGGCGTGCCATGCCGGCAGGTCTGCAAGGCGGTGGGCGGCCGTCTCGGCGCCGTGAAAGGCCGGGATCCTGCCGTGCGCTGTGTCGTCCTCGACTGCCGAGGCGGCGTCCAGTGCGGTCCAGACGCGCTCGCGCAGTTCGGCTTTGTCTCGATCCTGGCTCAGGCCCACGGGTGCATCGTCTCCTTCGGTCAGGGTGCCGCCATCAAGGACAGCAGCCGGTCCTGGAGGTCCAGGACCTGGGCTTCCCGCCGCCAGGGTTTCAGTTCCCGGGCGGCGGCGAACACCAGGGTCATTCCCCCGCCGCCGCGGGTCTGCGCGAGCTCGTCGACGGCTTGGTGCAGGACTTCGAGGGCTCCGTCGACCTGCCGCTGTCGGATGAGGGAGAGGGCCAGGTTCCCCAGCACGATCGTCCGGGATTTCTGGCGGCGGCCGAGGCTTCTGGCGACGGATTCCAGCTCGTCCTGTGCCCTGCGGAGTTGGCCGAGTTCGAGGTAGCACGAGCCGGCGAGCCGACCGACCTTGTCCGGCGAGATGAGGCCGGTGGTGGAGCCGGTGTCCAGATGGGCCAGTTGTTCCTGGGCGAGGCCGATGCTCCGCTCGCACTCGCGCCTGTCTCCCAGCATGGCGCGCGCCTCGCCTGCGTGCAGGAGTGCCAGGGCCGCCAGCGCGGGGCTGACCGGTGCCGCCCGTGTTGCTGCCGCGTCGGCGAGCGCGAGGCCGGTCGTCGCGTCCTTGGTGCCGTAGAGGTCGATGTAACTCGACCGGAGGAGGGCGTGGCTCTCCAGGGCGGGGTCGTGCAGGCGGCGGGCAATCGCGGCTGCCTGCGAGTAGTACGTGCGCGCGCCGCCGTGGTCGTGTCGTTGCGAGGCGTCCCAGATCAGCTTCCCCATCAGGGTGCTGGACTCGGCCTGGAGGGTCAGTACGTCCCGCTGTTGTGACCCAGGCCGGCACTGGCGGGCCAGCTGGTCGAGGCGGGCGAGGTGTTGCCCGGCTTCGGCCAGCAGGGTTGAGGAGGGGACTCGGTCGTACCGTCGCTCGAGATCCAGGAAGGCGTCCCGCAGCACATCGGGCGATGCCGCGGTGGCACCGTCATCCTTGGCGATCTCGGCGGTATCTGTCTCGCTCCTGTTCGTCCGCCTGTCGAAGAGCGGTTCCAGGTCCCCGGCGGTGCGGCCGATCGTCTTGGCGAGCAACGGGATCTGCCACGGCTGCGGCGCCGTTTTGCGGGTCTCCCACCGGTGCACGGTCGAGCGGTCGACGCCGAGGCGTTGAGCCAGCTTCTCCTGGGTGAGGCCCGCTGCCCGGCGCCACTGGGCGAGCTGCCCGTCCCGCTTCATCGCGTTCTCCCGAACTTGGTGTTCCAGAACAGCCGCAGTCCGCAGCCAGGTTCCCTGCATGGCTGCGGCCTGATGCGTCAAATCTGCCCTGTCGCATCGCCGTTGTCTGCCGTTCCGTGTGACCCGCACAGAACAAGGCGCTCGCCGGGGGTGTGCCGAGTGCCGCTCGGCTCCGGAGCACATGGCGGCACGGGCGGGGTGCGGTGGCTCGCTGGTGGGCGGGTAGCCTACGGGCAGCCGACCGGGCAGGCCGAGAGGACCGCGATCGAATGACCGAGGACATGGGGCTGTCGCCCGCTTGGGTGGCCCGGACGGCGGTGGCCTACGACGAACTTCGTTCCGTGGGTGGGTCGCTGTGGTGGCTGCAGTCGGATCCGGATCACGGCGGCTGCCGACGAGTTGTGTGGGCCGACCGCTCGGGCAGCCCGGTTGTGGTGACGCCTCCGGAGGTACCGGTCGGCGGGGACCTCCATGCTTACGGCGGCGGCGCCTTCGCGGTCGTCCCGGACGGGCTGTGGTTCGTTGGCGGCGACGGTTCCCTCCTGCTCCAGCCGACTGGTGGCGCGCTCCAGCGGATCCTTCCCGCTACAGGGGTCTGGCGCTACGGGGACCTCGCTTCCGCGCCGGATGGTGGTCTGCTCGCCGTTCGCGGGGATGACACTGTGGACGAGATCGTCGCCGCGTCACCGGCCGGCGACGCCCGGGTGCTGGTGCGCTCCCACGGCTTCCTCGCCTGCCCCCGGCTGACGGGGGACGAGCTGGCGTACGTGGAGTGGGACCGCGGTCGGATGCCGTGGGACGGCTCCCAGCTGCTCGTGGCCGACGTGCGCTCGGGTGCTGCGGCGTCACAGAAGGTCGTGGCGGGTGGCGCCGAGGAGTCGGTGGTTCAGCCGTTGTGGGGGCCGGACGGGCTGCTGTACTTCGTGTCGGACCGGTCCGGGTGGTGGAACCTGCACCGTCTTCGTGACGGCGTGGTCGAGGCGGTCGTGCCGATCGAGGCGGACTGCGCGCCGGCTCCCTGGGAGGGCGGGTACCAGTCGTACGGGTTCGGCGGCGACGGCACGGTGGTGTTGACGGTCTCGGACGGCTTCACCACCGAGCTGCTCGCGGTCGACGACGAAGGCGGTCGGCGGAGACTCGGAGCGAACCTCACTTCCGTGAAGCCGTACGTCGCCGTCGACGGCGACGTGCTCACCGTGATCGGCTCCACCCCGAGTAGCCCGCCGGCTCTCTGGTCGATCGACCTGGGAGCGCGGCCGGATTCCCCCGCTGTCCCAGTCGGCGGCCCGCTCGCCGAGGCCCCTCTGCCCTGGACACCGGCTCCCCCGTCGGTCGAGGTCGCGGCGGTCGGCGAGCGGTCGGTGAGGTTCCTCCTGTACCGACCGCCCGGCGGAGCGCGGCCGGTGCCTCTCCTGGTCCGGGCGCACCCGGGTCCGACGGACGACGTTCCCCTTCGCCTGGACTGGACCACGCAGTTCTTCGTCAGCCACGGCTTCGCCGTCGCCGAGGTCCTCTACCGCGGCAGCACCGGCCGGGGCCGCAGCTTCCGGCAGGCACTACACGGCCACTGGGGCGACTACGACGTGGAGGACTGCGCGGTCGTCGCGGACCACCTGAGGGCGAGCGGCGTGGCGATGCCCGGTGCGGTGTTCATCAGCGGCGCGAGCGCCGGCGGTTACACGGCGCTGCAGGCGGCGTGCCTCCCAGGCCCGTTCAGTGGTGCGACGGCCACGTCGGCGATCATCGACCCCGCGCGGTGGGAGGTGTCCGTGCCGGCGTTCCAGCGTCCGCACGCCGCTGTTCTGCGGGGCCCTGCCGGTGCGGTGGAGCCGTCCCGGGTCCGTTGCCCGATTCTGGTGATCCACGGGTCGGCCGACACGATCACCTCCGCGCCGGAGGCCGTACAGTTCGCCCGGGAGCTGGCCGCGCTCGACAGCGGCCACGCCAGTCTGCTCCTGGAGGGCGGGGACCACTACCTGTCCGCGCCCGCACACCGGGAGCAGGCGCTCCGTGCCGAACTCGCCTTCTACCGGAGCGTCATGAACCGCTCGTCATCGTGACCGCCAGCGTGTCCGCCTCCGGCAGCACGGCACGGACGAAGTCGCGCAGGTCCCGCACCGGGGCGTAGTCGCCGTGGTGACGCATGTCGGCCAGCAGGCCGGCCACCCGCTCGACGCACCGGCCGGATCCCGTTCTGGCGGCGAAGGCGACGGCGTCGCGCCCGGCGGCGACCGCCTGGTCAAGGTCTGAGCTGCGCAGCCAGGTGGCGGCGAGCAGCGCGGCGTCGATCGCGCGTCGCCGGACCCGGTCCGCGCCAACGCCGTCGAGCGCGTCGGTGAGCTGAGTCCGGGCGGCCGGTGCGCGGCCGAGGTCGTGAAGGCAGTGCGCGGCCTCATCGGCAAGGTAGGCGTGGGTGAAGTAGCGAATCCAGGGCGGTTCGTCCTGCGGGTCGGCCGTGTTGAGTAGCTGCTCGGCCTCCAGGATCAGCGCGGTCGCCTCGCGCTCGCGCAGCAGTCTGGCGTTCGCGCGTGCGAGGACCGCGGTGATGGCCGCCCGGGTGGAGGGGCTCGCCGTGGTGCCGGCCGCTGCGTGGGCAGAGGCTGCCCAGCGCAGGGCGGTCTGCGGGAGTCCGCGGTGCAGGGCGAGGTGGGCGAGGTTCACCGCCACCAGGTAGGCACCGTACGCCTGGTCGTTGGTCGCGGTGGTCAGGGTCAGGGCGCGCTGGTAGTAGTCCTGGGCTCGGTCGGGGTTACCGGTGTCGACGGCCTGGTAGCCGGCGAGTTCGCAGAATCCGACGGTGAGCTGGGCCCGTTGGCGCGCGACGTGCTCGTCCGCTGCGGGTCGGTGGAGGAGGGCGTCGAGTTCGTTGTCGATATAGGAGCTGACCTGCCGCCAGTGGTGCCTGGCTCCGTGGGTGTGGTCGAGCTGACGGAACATCCCGAGCATCCCTTCGGCAACCGCGATGTCCTCGCCCGTCACCCACAGGGAGGTCGCAGCTGGTGAGGGCCTGGCGTTGACGGCGGCCCAGTCACCGATGAGCGCGTCCACCGCCGCCAACCGGCCTGAGGCCGGTTGGGGTTCCCGGGAGGCCCCGGGGCCTGGAAGGGCAGACAGCGGTGCTGTGTGCACCGCCGCTGACCCGATTCGTTCGGCCCCGCCGTCCAGCGCGGGATCGGTGACCGAGTCCCCGAAGAAGACGGATCGCATCTCGCGTTGCGAGATCTCCAGCAACCTGGCGAGCTTGTCGATCTGCCACGGGCGCGGGGTCGATGCCCCGCTCTCCCAGCGGTGGATCGTCGACCGATCCACGCTCATCAGGTGCGCGAGCTGTTCCTGGGTGTGGCCGGCGGCCCTGCGTAGCGCGGCCAGCCGCCCCCTTTGCCTCATCGCGCTCTCCCCAAGATTTTTTCGGCGACGACTTCGCAGGTCGCAGGCGGGTTTGCAACATCAACTGCAACACGATGCAACAAGTCTGCACTGTTGGGCGGCCCTTGGCCGGTGGTTCCGTATGACCCGCCGGAAATCCGGCTTCACTGATCGGGCCCCGTCTCACCGGCATCGGCCCGTCTCCACTCGGTCTCCCCGCCCTCGCTTCGGGTGCGCGCGGCCGTCTTGCCCAGGAAGGACCCGGCCATGGACGCCGTCACCGCCCTCGACCCGGGCCGGTTCGTCCAGCACCCCGCCGGCCACGACAGTGACCTGCGGATCGCCGTCGAGGAACTGCAGCAGGGGCGGTGGATGTCCGCGCACACCCTGCTGGCGCGCTCGTGGGACAACTGGCCGGTATGGACGGCTCGCACCCAGGTCCTGGCCGCCGTCTCGGCGCGCACCAACGTGCTGCACCACTGGCAGGCCGAGGCCCCGGACAGCACCGGGCTGGTGACCCTGCTGGCCCGCACAGCCGTGGACCGGGCCGTCGCCGCCGTGACGCAGCGGGCAGACCAGCGCACGATCGCCCAACTGCTGGAGCAGGCGCGGCACCTGTGCTGGGACGCCGCCTCGACCCTTCCCAAGGATCCTGTCCCGTGGATCTGCCTGCTCAGCCTGGCCCAGCTCGACCCCGGCCAGTCTCACCCCGTGCACCGGATCCCGGCACCGGACCACATGCTCCCGCCCGGACCGTGGGGGCTGCTCGCCCAGGCCCGGCGCTCCGACCCGTGGAACAGGGAGGCGTTCCACCGGATGTTGCGGTTCTGGCTCGCCCGGGAGGACAGCGGGACAGCGGGCACCTTCCTGGCGACCTTCGTCCCCGCGGCCCCGGCCGGCTCGCCCTTGTACGCCCTCCCGCTGTACCTGATGGTCGACAGCTACCGGCGCGCGCAGCGCAAGGACGCGGCGGCGTTGCAGTGGACGAACAACGAACGCGGGCGCTCCACCGTGCTTCAGGCGTACGAGAACTGGCGGGCGGCGCCCCGCGAACCGGGCCTGCGGTGGCCGGTGGTGGACGAGGGCCACCTCGCGCACGCGTTGTGGGCGATCCGCCGACCGGCCGATGCCGCCGAGGTCCTCGTGGCGATGGCCCCCTTCGTCTCCTCCCAGCCGTGGACGAGCGTCGGGGGCCGTCCCGACGACCTCTTCCGGCAGGTGCTCGCCCAGTCGGCCGCCGCCGCCCGCTGATCTCCCGCTGTCCTCCCGGTCCAACGGCCGGAGTCCGATACCGCTGACCTTCTCTTCCGGAGGCTTCCTCATGTCACGCTCTGACCAGGCCCTTTACTCCCACGCGGATGACGACCATCTGGCGGGTCTGGGGATCAAGCCCGAACTGGTGCGCAGGATGAGCGGGTTCGGGAACCTGGCCATCTCCCTGACCGTCATCTCGGTGCTCTCTGGCTGCATGACGCTGTTCGGGTTCGGCCTGGTCAGCGGAGGCCCGGCCGTGATGATGTGGGGCTGGCTGGGTGTGGGCCTCGCCGTGCTGCTGGTCGGCATGGCGCTGGCCGAGGTCACCTCCGCCTACCCGACCAGCGGGGGCCTGTACTACATGGCGCTGCGGCTGGGCGGCCCGCGCTGGGCGTGGGGCACCGGCTGGCTGAACCTGCTCGGCCTGCTGGGCGGGATCGCCGGCATCGACTACGGCGCCGCGTCCTTCATCGCCGCGTTCGCCAACCTGCAGTGGGGAGTCGAGACTTCCCCCGGCCTGGTCCTGGCGATCTTCGCCGTCGTGCTGCTGGTCCACGCCCTGCTGAACGTCGCCGCCGTGCGGGTGGTGAGCCTGCTCAACGCCGTCTCGGTGTGGTGGCACGTCCTTGGTGTCCTGGTGATCGTCGGGGTGCTCGCCGTCGTCCCCTCCCACCACCAGAGCCCCGGCTTCGTGTTCGGGCACTACGCCAACAGCACCGGGTGGTCGAACCCGGTCTACGTGAGCGCGGTCGGCCTGCTGCTGGCCGGCTACACCTTCTGCGGCTACGACGCGAGCGCCCACATGTCCGAGGAGACGACCAACGCGCGGATCGCCGCCCCGCGCGGCATCGTCCGCTCGATCTGGATATCGCTGATCGCCGGCTTCGTGCTGCTGGCCGGCCTGCTCTTCGCGGTTCAGGACTACGCGGGCACCGCCGCCGCCGACGTGCCGCCCGCCCAGGTCTTCCTGGACGCGCTCGGGACGACCGGGGCCAAGGTCCTGCTGCTGATCGTGATCGGCGCCCAGCTGTTCTGCGGCTCCGCCGAGGTCACCGCTGCGAGCCGCATGGTCTACGCCTTCTCCCGGGACAACGCCCTTCCCGGATCGGCGACCTGGCGCCGGGTCTCGCGGTCCAACAAGGTCCCGGTGCCGGCGGTGTGGCTGTCTGTGGTGGTCGCGTTCGCCCTCGCCGTGCCCTCACTGTACAGCGCGACCGCTTACGGAGCGGTGACCGCGGTCAACGTGATCGGCATGACTCCCAGATACATCATCCCCGTCTACCTGCGGCTGCGGCAGCGGGACCGGTTCGTTCCGGGACCGTGGAACCTGGGCCGGTGGAGCCGCCCAGTGGGGATCACCGCGGTGGTGTGGGTGGTCGTGCTGACGGTGCTGGTCTGCCTGCCCCAGCGCTACCCCGTGACCATCGACACCTTCAACTACGCGCCCGTCACCCTGCTGGTGGTCCTGGCGCTGGCGTGGGTGTGGTGGCGGATGGCCGGCAAGCGGTTCTCCGCCCCGGTCGTCCAGGACCCGCACCTCGCCGCGATCGAGGAGCAGATCGTATGACACCCGCGATGCGCATCCCCCGTCCTCTGAGCAGTGCCTCGGTGACATCGGCGGTCGGCCCGCTGACCGAGCTGGTGGCGTCCCGCGGCCTCGACACCGTGCTGCTGGCCACCGTCGACCCGCAGGGCAGGCTCAAGGGCAAGGAGCACGACGCCCGCACGTTCCTGCGGCGCCTGGAGTCCGGCCCGATCACCCCGGAGATGTGCGGCTACGTGCTCGGCACGGACCTGGGCATGACGCCACTGCCGAACGGCGAGTTCTCCTGGGAGTCCGGCTTCGGCGACATCGCCGTGCTGCCCGACCTCGACCACGCCCGCGTGATCCCGTGGGAACCGGACACAGCCCTCGTGCTGGCCCACCCCCTCGAAGACGGCCAGCCGCACCCGCTGTCCCCGGCCACCATCCTGGACGAACAGCTCACCCGGCTGCAGGACTTGGGATTCGAGGCGCGGGTCGGCATCGAGACCGAGTTCCTCCTGTACGAGGGCACCGTCTCCGAGGCTGCAGCGGCCGACTGGCGCGGGCTTCGCCCGGTGACCTGGGACAACCGCGACTACGCCCTCGACCGGCCGGGCCCGGCGGCCGACTTCTCCCGCTCGCTGCGCCAGGCCCTGGCCGGGGCCGCACTGCCCGTCGAGGCGCTCAAGTTCGAGAGCGCCCCGGGTCAGGTGGAGATGACCTTCCCCTACGGACCGGCACCTGCGGCCTGCGAGCAGCACGTGCTGTTCAAGCACGCCGCACGGGCGGTGGCCGAGCAGCACCGGCTGGCGGCCACCTTCATGGCCGCGCCCAGCGACGGGGTCGGCTCCGGCATGCACCTGCACCTCTCCCTGTGGAAGGACGACCAGCCGGTGACGGCCTCTGAGCAGGACGCGGGCGCCCTGTCGCAGGCGGGCGGGCAGGCGGTCGCCGGGCTGCTGGAGGCGCTGCACGAGATGGGCCCGCTGTGGGCACCGTACGTGAACAGCCACAAGCGGCTCGGCGGGCCGTTCGCGCCGTCGAAACTCGTGTGGGGGCGAGACAACCGCTCCTGCGCGGTGCGGGTCGTCGGCCACGGCCCCAGCCTCCATCTGGAGGTCCGTCTGCCCGGCGCGGACGCCAACCCCTACCTCGCCCTGGCCGCCGCCCTCGCCTCGATCCGACACGGCATCACGGGCAAGCTCGAGCCCGATACGCCCGTCACCGGCGACGCCCAGTGGGCTGACGACGCCCGGGTTCTCTCCCGCCACCCCTGGGCCACCGTCGAGCGGTTCGAGGCCAGCCGCACCGCCCGCGAGCTGCTGGGCGAACGCGTCGTCGACCACCTCGTCTCGCTCGCCTGGCTGGAGGTCGAGCACCACGCCGACCGCGTCACCGACGCGGAGCTGGCGCGCGGGTTCGCCCAGGCCTGAGCCCCGGGACGGCCGCGGAGCCACACCCCCGGGCCCGCGGCCGTCCCGGTTCCACCCCCACCACCGTTCCCCCTGCGCTGGAGACCCGCCATGGACACCTTCGTGCAACCCCAAGCGAAGACCGACACCGCGCCCGCCCCTGCCGTGCCCGACCTGCTGGTCAAGGCCCACCTGGTCGGCGTCACCGATTCCGGCATGGAGGGCCTGGCCCTGTGGCTGGCCTCCCGCGGTCTGGACGTCACCGCCAGCATCGACCGCGCCGACCAGGACAGCCCGGCCGCCGCCCGTCTGCGCGCGGCCGGCGTAGAGGCCACGGTCGGCTTCACCGCCGACAGCATCCGCAACGACCGCACGGCCGTGGTCTGGTCCGGCGTGGTCGCCGCCCCTCACCCCGAACTCGATCGCGCCCAGGCCCTCGGCGTGCCGGTGCTCGCCCGCGCCCACGCACTCGCCATGCTGTGCGCCGCCGCCGGCCGGCCGCTGGTGGCGGTGGGCGGCAGCCACGACACCGCCACCGCCGCCGCCGTCCTGGCCGCCGCCCTGAACGACGGCTCCACTGGCTGGATCCTCAACGCCCCCGCCGCCGGTACCGCCCCTGGGCAGGGCGGAGGCCAGCGCCTCGTCGTGGACCTGTGCCCCGACACCGGTACACACGAGGCCGCACCGCCGGGCTCCTGGACCCACCGCCCGCACCACCAGCATGCCTACCGCCAGCCGTCGCCCGCCCTCACACTGATCACCGCCGTGGCCGCGAACGCCCCGCACTTCGAGGACACCATCGAAGCTCTGGACGCCGCCACCCGGCTCGCCCGCAGCTCCGCAACCGTCGTCCTGCCGCTCTGGGACAAGGGCGCGAAGATCCTCCACGAGAGGCTCTGCGACCGCCCCAAGCCCGGCCCCACCGTGGTCACGGTCGGCCTCGACGAGAGCGCCGACGTGTGGGTGCTCTCCCCCCGCTGGCTCGGCGCCGAACACCTCCTCGCCCTCCGCTACCAGAGCACCACGCACCAGTTCGTCGTGGCGCTCGCAGGGCGTCACCACGCTCTGGCTGCCTGCGCCGCCATCGCCACCGCCCTGGTCGCCGGAGAGGACCCCGGGGCCATCGCCGAGCGCCTGGCTGCCTTCAAGGGCGTCGAGCGGTCCCTGACCGAAGTCGGCACCAAAGCACGGATCGCCGTGTGCGACTCCCGCGCCCGCCACCCCCAAGAGGTTGCCGCCGACGTGCAGGCCGCCCGGATGCTCACCGAAGGCAACCTCATCGTCGTGCTGGAGCCGGACGGCATCGCCCGTACCAGCGCACACGCCACCGAACTGGGCAAGGCCCTCGCCGCCGGCCGCGAAGGCGACCGCGTCGTCCTGCTGCCGGTCGCCACCCCGTTGACCGTGCCGAACATCCCCGACCCGCTGGACGCCGTTGCCGAGGCCGCGCAGCGGACCAGCGCGCCGGTTCGAGTGCGCGTGGGCCCGTGCGAGCCAAGCGCAGAGCAGCAGATCGCCGACCTCGCCGAGCCCGGCGACCTGGTCCTCGTCATCGGCACCGGCGACGCCGCCGGGCTCGGCCACCGCCTGCTGGACCACCTCAGTCGAACCACCGGCCGCCCGTGACCCCCCACCGACCATCGGAGGTGCCCCGATGAACACCGCTCTGCCCCCACACGCCCTTTCCGAACGCGAGACACGCTTGCTCGGCCACCTCGCCGCGGAGGCCCAACCCCGTACGATCACGGTCGACCCCGTCCTCGCCCTCGCCCCCGCCGACGTCGACGAGGCCGTTCGCGCCCTACTGAGCACGACGGGAACGCGCACCGTGCCGCAGCTGGTCGCCTGGGGCGCCGCTCACGGCATCGTGACCGGCCCGCACACCCCGCCCACCACTGACTTCCGGCTCCCCGGGCGCCTGCAGCGGATCCTTCAAGGATGGGTCGGCGGACGCACCGCGCCGGAACTGGCGGCCGACCTGGACGTCACCCCTCACACGGTGCGCGAGTACGACAGGGGCCTGCGCGTCCGGCTGGGTGTCCGCACCCAGATCCAGGCGAGCATCACCGCCGTCCTGGCCGGCCTGGTCCTCCTCCGCGACATCAAACCCGACTGGCCTGCCGAGCCGTTCCGCTGCGCCGTCCCACCCGGCGAACAGACAGCGTAAGCACCCCGCACCACACCCATGGCGGCCGTTCGGGCCAGGGCCGCACCCCAACAACCCAGGGAAGAGGAGGCGACCGGACCGCACCACCCAACAGACCCTCCGCACCACGCCGTTGCGCGTGATCGACCAGGTCTCCCACCACGACCAGCTCCGACTTGTCTGCGCGCCCGCACCCTCCGGCGCTCCCACTCACCAATTCCCACCCACGTCAGGACCGCTCCGTGCCCCGTGCCCTGTCCGCACCGCCGATCGAGGATCACGCCCTGCTCGGCAACACCCGCTCCGCCGCCCTCGTCACCCGCGACGGCACCATCAACTGGCTGTGCTGGCCGCGCCCCGACTCCCCGGCTGTCTTCGCCGCCCTGCTCGGGAACGAGAAGCACGGCTTCTGGCGCCTGGCACCCGCCCGCTACGACACGACCGCACCCAAGCCCTGCACACGCCGCCGCTACCGCGACAACTCCCTGATCCTCGAACAGGAGTGGGACACCCCCAGCGGCTGCGTGCGCATCATCGACTTCATGCCCGCCCCGGACGACCACGGCCGAGCCCCCGCCCAGATCGTGCGCATCGTCGAGGGCATCAGCGGCACCGTCCGCGTCGCCTCCCAGTTCCGCCCCCGCCCCGGCTACGGCTCCCTCGTCCCGACCGTCCACCGTGCTGAGCACCACGGCCGGGCCCGCCTGACCGCGACCCTCCTGCGGGACACCTACGTGCTCGACGGCCCCCGCCACAGCCCCGGCGCGGTCGGCAGCAGCCGAGCCGACTTCGAGGTCACCGCCGGCCAGAAGGTCGTACTCGCCCTCACCTGGCAGCCCTCCCGCATCCCGGCTCCGCAGGTACCCGACGGCCATTACGAACTGGCGCGCACCGTCCAGTGCTGGCAGAACTGGTCCTCCAGCTGCACCTACCAGGGCCCGCACCACAACGCCGTACTTCGGGCCACGGTCGCCCTGCGGGCGATGTGCCACATGGACGGCGGGATCACCGCGGCGCCCACCACCTCGCTCCCCGAGGAGATCGGCGGCGAGCGCAACTGGGACTACCGGTACGTATGGCCGCGTGACTCCGCGCTGGCCGCCGCCACCCTGGCCCGCCTCGGCTTCCTGGAGGAAACGGGCGCCTGGCGCGACTGGCTGACCGGCACTGTGGACCCCGACAACCTGCAGGTGCTGTACACGGTCGACGGCAAGCCCCCCGTGGACGAAGAGGTCCTGAACCACCTGCCCGGGTACGAGCGCTCCCGGCCGGTGCGCATCGGCAACGCGGCCCACGGCCAGCTCCAGCTCGACGTCTACGGCGAGGTGGCCGACGCCCTGCTGGTCGCGGAGGACGCTGGCCTCAAGCCCGACCCGGCTGCCGACAGTCTGCTGCTCGCGCTGGCCGAACAGCTGGAGCAGCGCTGGCGCGAGCCCGACGCGGGGATCTGGGAGGTCCGCGGGCCTCGGCGCCACTTCACCCACTCCAAGGTGCTGTGCTGGGTGTTCTTCGATCGCGCCGCCACCCTCCTCGCGCGCCGACGCACCGTCTCCAAGGCCATGGTGCGCCACCTCCAGCAGGTGCGCGACGAGATCCACGCTGATGTGTGCGAGAACGGGCTCGACCCCGAGCGCGGGGTGTTCACCCAGTACTACGGCGGCCAGGACCTGGACGCGGCGCTCCTGCTCATCCCCGTCCTCGGCTTCCTGCCGGGCGACGACAAGCGGGTGATCGCCACCGTCGAGACCATCCAGCGTGAACTGTCCACCCCGGAGGGCCTGGTCCACCGCTACCTCACCCATGACCGGGAGGGCGTGAACGTCGACGGCCTGGCCGGCCATGAGGGTGCCTTCGTTCCCTGCGCGTTTTGGCTTGTCGACGCCCTCCACGCTATCGGCTACCACGACGCCGCCGGCGAGTTGCTCAGCCGGCTGCTGGTGCTGTGCAACGACGTTGGGCTCCTCGCCGAGGAGTACGACCCGGTAGCCGAACGCCAGTTGGGGAACTTTCCGCAGGCCTTCAGCATGCTCGCGCTTGTCGACTCCTGCCTCGCACAGCAGCAGCACCAGGCGGTCACGCTGCCCACCCCGCGCGGGCCCGCAGCAGCCGAACCCGGCACCGGGGCGGCGTCGCCCGCCCTCACCGCAGTGGAGACGCTGTGACCCACAGCTCGGTGAGCAACACCATCGGCGGCTCTTCCCAGGTTCGCGCCTCCGTGCAGGCACGCGATATCCAGACCATCCACTTTCATCCCGAGCGGCGGGCCTGGCCCGTCCCCCGGCAACTCCCCGCTGTGCCGCGCGTCTTCACCGACCGCAGGGAGGCGCTCGCCTTCCTGGACACGGCACTGGCCTACCCGCCACCGACCACCGCGCCGGTCGCGGTGATCAGCGGCCCGGACGGAATCGGGAAGCGCACACTCGCTGCCCGTTGGGGCCACCAGGCAGCCGGCCGGTTCCCGGACGGCCAGCTGGTCGCCCGGATGCGCGCCGCCGGTCGCCCGGCCCCGGTCGCCGAGGTGACCCGGGGCTTACTCCGAGCGCTCGGCCTCGGCGAAGGCGAGGCGTTGCCGTGGCACACCGAGGAACTGCTGGCCCTGTGGCGGTCGGTGAGCGCCACCCGGCGGCTGCTGGTGGTGCTGGAGGACACCAACGCGGCCGAGCAGGTCCTTCCGTTGGTGCCCGCGAGCCCACAGTGCGCGGTCGTCGTCACCAGCGCGGCCCCGCTGCCGGCCCTCGTCGCCGCCGGTGCACACCTCCACCGTCTGGAGGCGCTCGCGCCCGAGCACGCCCTGCTGCTGCTCGGCCGGATCGTCGGCGAACAGCGGATCCACGCCGAGCCGCAGGCCGCCGCCGCGTTGGTCCTGGCCTGCGGCGGCATCCCACTCGCGGTCGGTCTCGCGGCCGGGGAGGCCGTCCTCGACCCGGCCCGGCCTCTCAGCGAGCACCCAGTGCTGGCCCCACCCACAACCGCGGAGGCCGTCACCATGACAACCGGCGTCGTCTACGGATCGCTTCCCGAGCCCGAGGCCCGGATGCTGCGGCTCCTGGCCCTGCTTCCGGCACCCGACTTCGACGTGCTCACGGCCGCTGCCGCAACAGCGACCCCGGTCGTCCAAACCGCTCAGCTGCTCCAGGACCTCACCGCCCGGTACCTGCTGGAACGCACCGGCCTGGTCGCCGGACGCGGCGAGGTCTACCGGCTCCGGGCCGCCCTGCGCGACCAGTTCCGCGCTGCCGCTGTCGGCACCGACTCGACCGAGACCCGGACCATGGTCGTCCAGCGCTACCTGGACGTCCTGATCGCCACCGCGCACTCCACTGTCCAGCAGCTCACCCCGCACCACCGTGTTCTGCCCCGGCAGTACCGCCATCTGCCCAGCGAGCCGATCCGCTTCGACTCCGACCGCAGCGCCCTGGCCTGGCTGGAGAGCATCGCGCCTGCCGTCCAGCCCACCCTCGACGCCGCGCGCGAACTGGGCGAGCACCAGGCGCTCGCCACCCTGGTCCACGACCTCTGGCCCCTGTTCCATCGGCTGCGCCGGCTAGACCTGAGCGTCGTCGCCCACAAGCAGGGCCTGCGCTCCGCCCTGATCTGGGGCGAGCGCATGGCGATCCGTGAGATGACCACCACCTTGGCGCTCGCCCTGAAAGGCACCGGCCAGCTGGCCGAGGCCGGCCAGCGCTACCAGGAAGCCCTCGACCTCGCGAACGCCGACGAGGACCGCAGGGGTATCGCCCAGTGCACGATGGGCATCGGCGCCTGCCTGTGGGCCGGCGAGCGGTATGCCGATGCGGTGACCCACCTCAGCGAGGCCGCCCGCATCTACCACGACCTCGAGGACCTCCGCGGCGGCGCACTGGCGGACATCCTGCTCGGCTCGGCCGCCGCCCGCCAGGGCAAACCCGACAACGGGGTGGCCCTGCTCTCGGGGGCCCACGCGAGTCTGACCCTGCTCAAGCCGCCCGACCCACTGAACGAGGGACGGGCCCTGGCCTTCCTCGGCGAGGCCCACTCCCTGGCCGGACGGCACGACCTCGCCGTCACCGCCCTCACCGAGGCCCGACAGATATTCGAGGATCTCGGCCACGCCCACTGGCTCGCCCACACCATCGAGCTCCTCGGTCAGGACGCCGAGCGTTCCGGGGCGCAGGAAGCGGCGCTCACCTGGTACACGGCCAGCCTCGAGCAGTACGCCGCGCAGGCCAGCTTCCGAGACATGGAGCGCCTCCGCGCCCGGCTCTCCACACAGACGAACCAGTGACCGACGAACGTCGGCCCCGCGCACCGCCGATCCCCGCATGCTCCGCCAAGCTTCCGTGCTCCTGCTCACGCCAGAAAGATCATGACTACCTTCGAAATCCTCAACGGTGCCGGCGCTGACGGTGACCAACTCGCCGGCAGCCTGAACGACGCCCTCTGCACGGCCGCGCCGATGGTCGAGCGGATCTCCGGCATGCCGTTGCCCTCGCACGTGACGGTGCGCCTGCTCGATGTCGCGGCGAGCCAGGCGCTCTCGGTGGTGCACCTGGGGCTGGTCTACGGCATGGCGGCCGAACGCCTCGACACCGAGGAGGCGTTCGACCTGGCCGGGAAGCTGGCCGCCACCGCCGGCTCCAGGTTTCGGATGTTCGAGCGGATCACGTGGCCCCTCCAGCTCGGCAAAATCCTCTACGGGCCGACCGGCCCGGAACTCGTCGTCGTGCCAGCCGCGCACCGGGCCGCGAGGACCTCAACGCGCCAGCAGACCGTGGTGATGGGGCACGAACTGACCCACCTTGCCCAGCTGGAGCTGTGGCCCGACATGCTCACCGCCGGCCCCCGCCTGCGGATCAAGGCCAAGCTGACCGGTCAACCGACGAAGTCGTTGCCAGTGATCGCGCCACTGTTCGAGGGACATGCGCAGTTTGTTCACCGCGACCTGGCCGCCGAGCTGTGTGGGGTACGGGCCCGGCGCCGACTGCCCGGCGAGGCAGCGCCCACGCTGCGCTACCGGGCCACGGACTGGCTCGGCGCCGTCCCGCCGCTGAGCATGGTCCGCGCCATCTACGACCGGGGCGAGAAGTTCGTCAGCGCCGTTATGGACGCCGGAGGCCGCTCGCTGGTCCACGGCCTGTTCACCGACGAGGGTTCCCTGCCCCTCCTGCCGGAGCTGCTCAAGCCGGAACTCTGGCTGGCCCGCCACCACCCGGTCCCCGCCCACAACGCGCACGACCAGTAGACCCGCCTGGCCGCTCGTCGGCAATCCAGCGAACCGGAGCCATGCCCGGCAGAGCCGGACGCCCCGGTTACGCCGTACCCGGTCACCGCGACCGGCCGTGACGCCCCGCGCGCACGGCCGACCGGTCGCCTCCCGTGGACGTGCCAGCCACGGGAGGCGTGGTCGCCTCACAGATTCCTGGTGATACGGGGTGCAGTTCCGCACCCCGACGCCAGGTCCCGCAAGGGAAAAGCACAGGAGGAACCCATGGCCCGTCAGATCACGGCCGCGACGCCGGCCGCCCCGGTGGCGGTCGACGAGTTCGACCTCGACGTGACGCTCGTCGAGCGGACCGACGCCGCCAGCCTGGAGGTGCTCACCGACGACGGCTGCGGCAGCACCTGCGGCGCCTGCACCACCGGCTTCCACTGATCGACCCGGTGGTGCCGCCGGACGAACTCCCGTCCGGCGGCACCACCGCCCGGCCAACATCCCGACTACCACCGAGGTCCCCCAGATGCGCCGCTCCGCCCGGCCAGCTGATTACCGCGCCGCCGACGTGGCGCTCGTGCGCGCTGTCGCCCGTCCCGATCTACCCGTCCCAACCTGGCCGGACCTCACCGTCACCGGCCCCGCACCGGCCGCCGCGCAGGTCGGCTGGCTGCGCGAGGTGTGGGCCGACGATGACACCGCCGAGGCACTCACCCTCGCGAGCCCGGCCCTGGCCCGCCAGGTCGCACAGCTGGTCTCCAGTGAGCAGCCGGCGCCGCGCGAAGTGCGGCGCGCTGCCCTGTCCACCGCCCGCTACCTGATGCGCGCGGCGGGGCGGCCGACCCCTTTCGGGCACTTCGCCGGCGTCCAGGCTGCGACCTTCGGGCCCGGTGCCGACGTGCGCTGGGGCGCCGATCACCGCATCGTTGTGCGGGCCTCCGCCGGTTGGCTCGCTCCGTTGATCGAGCAGCTGGAGCGCATGCCGGCGCTGCTTGAGCGGCTGATGGTGGTGGCGAACAGCAACGTCCTGGTGCGCGGCGACCGCGTGGTGGTCCCGCACCAGCCGCTGGAGCGCCCCCGGGGCGGAACGGGCGCAGTGGAGGTGAGCCTGCGCCTCACCAATTCGGTCGCGCTCACCCTCGCCGCAGCCCGACGGCCAATCCCGTTTTCGATTCTGGCTCTGCGTCTTTATGACGAGTACCCGAGCACGCCCCGCGCGCGGATCGACGGCCTGCTGGCCGACCTGGTCGCCCACGGTGCGCTGATCACGAGCCTCCACGCTCCGGCCACAGAGCCGGACCCGCTCGGCCGCCTGCTGGCCGACCTGGAGCAGTCCGGCGCCGACGAGGTCCCGGAGGCCGCCGTGCTGCTCGCCGAACTGCGCGCCGCCGACCGCGTGATCGGTGCCCACGCGCAGGCGCCCAGCCGCGCAGCCCGTGCGGAGATCATCCAGGTGATGACCGCTTCGGGTCGGTCCGGTTCAGCGGATCGGCCGGTGCTGGCCGTGGACTTGCGCCTGGACGCCGATCTCGTGCTGCCCCAGGCGGTGGCCGAGGAGGCCGCGAGGGCGGCCGGTCTGCTCGCCCGGCTCAGCCCGCTGCCATACGGGTCGGCGGCCTGGCGCTCCTACCACCAGGCGTTCTACGAGCGGTACGGCCGGGGCGCGCTGGTGCCGCTGTTGGACATGGTCTCGGACGCGGGGATCGGCTGGCCCGACGGCTATCCCGGTGCCCGGCCGGCCGAGCCCGCACGGTTCGGCGAACGCGACGAGGTCCTGGCCGCGGTCGCCCAGCGGGCCGCCCTCGATGGCCAGCGCGAGGTTGTCCTGGACGACCGGCTGCTGGACGCGCTCGACCTCGGCCCCGCCGAGGGGCCGCGCCTGCCCCCGCACCTGGAGATCGTCGCCGCCGTCCACGCCGCCAGTCGGCAGGCCCTGGACCGGGGCGAGTTCTGGCTGGAGGTCGTCTCCGTGGCCCGGGCCGCCGGGGTCTCCACCGGCCGCTTTCTCCACCTCCTCGACCCCCAGCACCAGGACGCCTTCGCCGAGGTGCTGACGAGTCTGCCAGCCATGGACGACAAGGCGGTCAGCGCGCAGCTGTCCTGCCCGCCGCTGGATGCGGCGACCGGGCACGTGGCCCGCAGCATGGCGACCGGGCAGCTCGTTGTCAGCCTCGCCGAGCACCACCCGAGCAGCGAGGGCGTCCTGCGACTGGAGGACCTGGCGGTGGGCTGCGACGGGCGCCGGATGTACCTGGCCGACCCCCAGCACAGCCGCCGGATCGAGCCGTCCGCCACCCACGCCCTTAACCTACGCACCCACACCGCGCCGATGGCCCGGCTGATCACCGAGCTCTCCCGCTCTCAGAGCGCGCAGGTCACCGCCTTCTCCTGGGGCGCGCTCCATGCCCTGCCGTTCCGGCCCCGGCTTCGGCACGGCCGCGTCATCCTCTCTCCTGCCACTTGGCGGCTTGCCGCCGCCGAGCTCCCGCCCGCTCGGGCGCCGTGGGAGCAGTGGGAGAAGGCCCTGCTCGACCTGTTGGGAAGGCTCCGGGCACCGCGGCGGGTGCTGCTGGCCGCCGACAGCCAGGGCCTGCCGCTCGACCTGGATCACCGCGGCCACCGCGTGCTGCTGCGCTCCCACCTTGCCCGCGCGCCGCACGCCGTCCTGATGGAGACGCCGGCCCCGGCCGACCTGGGCTGGGCGGGCGGCCGGGCGCACGAGATCGCCATCCCGGTCACCGCCACCCGGTCCCCGGCCTGGCCCCGTCTGCCGAAGCCCGCCCCCGCGCGGGTCCTCCGACACGCCCACGGCGACGCCCCGGGCGCCTCGCGGGTCCTGCTCGCCTCGCTGTACGGCGACATCGACCGCCAGGACACGGTCCTCACCCGGCACCTGCCCGACCTCCTGGAACGCCTCGGCCAACCTGCTTGGTGGTTCGTGCGGTTCCGTGACCCCCGCCAGCACCTGCGGCTGCGCATCGCGCTGCCCGGCCCCGAAGCGTTCGGCCCGGCCGCCGCCGTGATCAGCGCCTGGACAGCCGAACTCCACCGGGCCGGGCTGCTGTCCGAGGTCGTGTACCCCACCTCGTACCCGGAGTACGGCCGTTGGGGCACCGGCCCGGCGTGGGCCGCCGCCGAGCACGTCTTCCGCACCGACTCCGCCGCCGTCCTCGCCCAGCTGTCCCTGCCCGACCGGCCCGAGCGCCTCGCGCTGCTGACCGCCCACGCCATCGCCATCGCCTCCGGCTTCACCGGCTCACCCTCCGCCGGGCTCCACTGGCTCATCCGCAACGTCCTCGCCATGCCCCCCGCCGCCATCGCCCGGCCCCTCTTCCGCGAGGCCGTCCGACTGGCCGACCCCGCAGGCGACTTCGCGGCACTGCGCGAACAGCCCGGCGGCGCCGCGATCGTGGACGCCTGGGCCGACCGCCACCAGGCCCTCGACGCCTACCGGTCGTTCTTCCCCCACCTGTTCACCCCCGGCATCGCCCCGGACGACGTCCTCGGCTCGCTGCTCCACTGCTCCTACGCCCGCGCCCACCGCATCGACTTCGACGACGAGGCCAAGGTCCTCTACCTGGCCCGCGCCGCCGCCTTCGCCCGCCTCTCCCGCGACGGTGGCCTGTGACCGAGCACCCCGCCCTCCAACTGTCCAACCGGATCGCCGACCTGCTCGCCGACCCCAACAAGGCGCCGGAGCAGTGGACTTCGCGCCCCCAGTGGCGCCAGTCCCTGGCCACCGGCGCCCCCGGCATCGCGCTGCTCCACATCGAGCGCGCCGCCGCCGGCCGGGGACCATGGGAACCGGCACGCGCCTGGCTCGCCGTCGCGGCCAACAACCAGGTCACCAGCGGGCAGGACAGCCACCCCTACTACGGTGCCCCCGCCCTGGCCCACGTTCTCGGCTGCGCCGCCCAGGCCCGGCCCGGCTCCTACCAGCGGGCCCTCGACCACCTCGGCCAAGCGGTCGCGGCCGACGCGCAGCGCCGCTGCGAGGCGGCGCTCGCCCGGATCGGGGCTAGCGAACTCCCCGCCCTCGCGGAGTTCGACACCATCCGGGGCCTGGCCGGCCTCGGCTCCGTGCTACTGGACCGGGCGCCGGACGGCGAGGCGATCCGCGCCGTCCTGGCCTGCCTGGCGCGCCTGACCGACGACGTCAAGCACGATGGCCAGGTGCTGCCAGGCTGGTGGACCCTCAGCGGACCGTCCGGCAAACCGGACGACCACTTCCCCGGCGGGCACGCCAACAACGGCCTCGCGCACGGGATCGCCGGCCCACTCGCCCTCCTCGCCCTGGCCCTGCGCCGCGGAGTGGAGGTGGACGGCCAGCGGACAGCGATCGACACGATCCTGGCCTGGCTGCAGCGCTGGCGCGACCGCCACACCTGGCCGTACTGGATCACCCCCGGACACCTGGCCGGCACCGTCCGAAGGCCGCTGGCCCCGCAGCGGCCGAGCTGGTGCTACGGCACCGCCGGAATCGCCCGCGCCCAGCAGCTCGCCGCCCTCGCCCTCGGCGACACGCGCCTGCGCCAGGACGCCGAGGACGCCATGGCCGCCGCCCTCAACGATCCGCTCTCGCTGGCCGCGACCACCGACCTCTCGCTCTGCCACGGCTACGCCGGGCTCGCCCATATCGCCCACCGCGCCGCCACCGACGCCACCGTGCGCAACGCGGCCCGGCTGCGCTCGGCCGCCGACCTCCTCCTGAACACCTCCCACCCGCCGCGCACCGACCCCGACGCCCAGGCCCGACGGCTCCTCACCGCGACCGGGCCCGCCTTCCTCGAAGGCGCCGTCGGCACGGCCCTCGCGCTGCTCGGCCCCGCCAGCGGCACCGCCCCGGTGACCCGCTGGGACGCCTGCCTCCTGACCGCCTGACCAAGGACGACCGATGACCGCCTGGATCCAGCACGACCTCACCTTCGACGACCCCGCCGCCGTCGAGCACACCGCCGCCCACCACCTCGCGCCCGCCCTCGACTTCGCCCACAGGCTCGGCGACCTGGACGCCTGGTGGTTCATGCGCAAGGAAGGGCTGCGGCTGCGCTACCGCGCCGAGAGCCCCGTCCCCGTCATCACCGCGCTCCTGGACAACCTCACCGAGACTGGCCTCCTCACCGGCTGGGCCACGGTGATCTACGAGCCGGAGACCGCGGCGTTCGGCGGCGAGGAGGGCATGGAGATCGCCCATCGCCTCTTCCACACCGACAGCGTGCACCTGCTGGACCGTGCCGCCCGCCCCGACCCGCCCGCCCTTGGGCGGACCGAGACCTTCGTCGTCCTCGTATCCGCCATGCTCCGCGCCGCCGGCCGCGACTGGTACGAGCGGGGCGACATCTGGAGCAGGGTCGCCGACCTGCGGCCCGAGCCGCCCGCCCTCGCACCCGAGCGGGCGGCCACCCTGACCGCCGCGATGCGCCGGCTGATGACCGTCGACACCCGCCACCTCACCCGCCCCGGTGAACCGCTGGCCGGACACGCCGATTGGGTCGACGCCTTCGAGAAGGCCGGGCAAGACCTCTCCCGCCTCGCCCGCGATGGCCGCCTTACCCGCGGACCGCGCGCCGTCCTCGCCCACCTGACGATCTTCCACGCCAACCGCGCGGGCGTACCCGTCGGCCATCAATCCTCCGCCGCCGCAAGGGCGGTGGCCGCCGTCTTCCACTCCGGCGAGGGCCCCGTGCCCTCGCAGCAACCCGTCCTCTCACCCACTAAGGTCGCCCACGTGACTCTCAGCGACAGCACCAACACCCCGACCGCCGACCAGCTGCGCGACGCCCTCACCGAGCGCCTGCTCACCGGCCGGCAGATCACCAGCGGCCCGGTCGAGCACGCCTTCCGCACCGTCCCCCGCGAGCACTTCCTGCCTGGATTCCCCCTCGATGTCGCCTACGCCGACAACCCGACCTACACCAAGACCGACGGCTCGGGCACGCAGATCAGCGCCGCCTCCCAGCCCACCATCGTCGCCATGATGCTGGAGCAGCTCGCCGCCCAGCCCGGCGAGACCGTCTTCGAGGCCGGCGCCGGCACCGGCGTCAACGCCGCCTACATGGGCCACATCGTCGGCCCGAACGGGCACGTGGTCGCCGTGGACGTGGACGAGGACCTCGTCGACGGCGCCCGCAAGCACCTCGCCGACGCCGGGGTCACCAACGTCGACGTCGTCCTGGGCGACGGCGCCCTCGGCCACCCCGAGACCGGCCCGTACGACCGGGTCATCGCCACCGTGAGCACCAGCGAAATGCCCACCCCCTGGCTCCAGCAGGTCAAGCCGGGCGGCCGGATCGTCCTGCCGCTGCGCCTGCGCGGAACCGCCAGCCGGGTCATCGCCTTCGAGCGCGCCGAGGACGGCTGGGCATCGGTCAACGACCGGCTCGCGGTCTTCATGCCGCTGCGCGGCAGCATGGACGACGAGCGGCGCACCGTGGCCCTCACCAGCCAGGGCGACGTCACCCTTCAGGTCCACAAGGACCAGAGCGACGCGGTCGACGCAGCCACACTGCTCGGAGTCCTCGACACCGAGCGCCACGAGCGCTGGACTGGTGTGACCGTCCCGGCCGGCACCACCTACGAGTACCACGACCTCTGGCTGGCTCTCACCCTCCCGCACTCGATCATGCGGATGAGCGTGGCCAAGACCGCCCAGGACCGCGGCGTCACCCCCATGCTCCCCTGGGGTGCCATGGCCACCGTCCAGGACGGCTCCCTCGCCTACCTCACCCTGCGCGCCGCCGAGCCCGGCAGCGACGGCCTCAAGGTGTACGAGACCGGCGTCGTCGGCCACGGCCCCGACGGCGCCGCCCTCGCCGACCTCGTCTCCGAGCAGCTCCGCACCTGGAACACCGGCTTCCGCGACCGCACCCTGCGCTTCGAACTCCCGGACACCGCCGCCACCCCCGATCCGGCCGCCGGCCGCTTCGTCCTCGACCGCCCCAACCACCCCATCACCGTCATCTGGGAGTAGCCGCGTGCACCCGACCGGACCCATAGCCCAGCGCTTCCCGCTGGTCGCCCGGCCCCGGCCCGTGTGCCTGCCCCTCGAAGCCCGTGTCGGCCGGCTCCGGCAGCTGGCCGACACGGCCTCCCAGCAGAGCAACCCGGGCGAGGCATCCACCGTCTTCAACCAAGCCGCCCTCCTCGCCTCCGACCTCGGCCTGCCCGACTACGCGCGCGAACTGTGCCACCGCCACGCCACCCTCTACCTCACCCGCGGCCCGCTCCCCGCGATGAGCGCCATCCGCAGCCTGGAACCCCTGGTCAACCTCGCCCGGCTCCGAATCCGCGCGGACCACCACCAGCAGGGCCACCAGCTCCTCCTCGACCTCTACCGCGCGGTCAGCACCAGCACCGAAACGGCCGTCGACGGCATCCTGGTGCCCGCCCGGCTCACCGAGACCGACGAGCAGCGCGGCGAGGTCCGGGCATGGCTGTGGCGCGTCGTCCTCGCCGACGGCACCCGCGCCCTCACCTCCGCCGGCCGCTGGGACGAGGCCCTGCGCCACATCGAGGAGCACCGCGGCATCGGCCAGCGCATGTTCGACGGCCGCCAGACCGCCGTCCTCGCCGCCGCCACCAACGGCGACCTGCCGGCCGCCCGCACCCTGCTGGAATCCACCGAGCCGGGCAGCAGCTGGGAGGACTCCGTCACCGCCGTCCTCACCGCGCTGTGCCGCCCCGGCGACGACCGGGCCGCCGAGACCGCGATCGAGCACTGCCTCGCCTTCGAGCCCGACGAGGGCCTGGCCGTGTTCACCATCCGCCTGGCGCTGACCGCACTCGACGCGGCCAGCTTGGACACCCCCGGTACCCGAAACCTCCTCGCCCAGCTGACCAGCCGAACGGGTGAAACCGGCGACGGCTACGCGCTACGGGACCTCCTCGGCCACGAGGGCGTCCAGCAGCACCTCGCCCCGGCCCAGCGGGAGCCTCTCGAACGGGCGCTCGCCGCCTGCGCGCTGAGCTCGGGCACCCTGCCCAACGCCCTGAGCGGCGTCCTGGAGGAGGCGTTGGCCCACGCCCAGGGGGTGCTCGAAACGTCCCCGTTCGACCAGGGCTCGCCCGGAGGCACTCCGCTTGAACAGCGAAATCGAACAGCACCATCATCGGTGACCTCCACTCCCACGCATCCTCTCAACTCGACTCCCTGACCGCGCACTTCCCTGACCGGGAGGCGGATGAGCGGCATGGCGTGCTCGAACACCACCGTGTCTGGAGGTCTTCATGGACAACCCCGTCTGGGACGGCGACGAGAGCGACCTGCGGCTCGGCGACACCCACCGGCCGCCCACCACCGGGTCCCACACCTTCGGGAGCGATCCGCTGACCCTGGTCGTCGGCGTCCACCTGGTCCTCGTCGTCGACGGCACCGTGCTCCTCGGGCGGCGCCGCAACACCGCCTACGCGAACGGCATGTGGCACCTTCCGTCCGGCCACATGGCGCCCGGCGAACGGGTCACCGGCTCGATGGCGCGCGAGGCCGAGGAGGAGCTCGGCATCCGCATCGCCGAAGCCGACCTGGAACTCGTCCACACCCTGCACCACCTCGACGCCGACGACGGCCGCAGCCGCCTCCAGCTGTTCTTCCGACCCACCCGCTACGACGGCCTGGTCCGCAACGCCGAGCCGCACAAGTGCCACGCGCTTCGCTGGTGGCCGCTGGACGGGCTCCCGGGCACCACGGTGCCCTACACCGTTCACGCGCTCGCCGAGATCGGCCGCGGCCATTGCCTGTCCACCATGGGGTGGGCAGCGTGAGCGCCGCAGTCGTCCCCGAGGACGTCGACCGGCTGCTGCGCGCGACCGCGGGGCGGTACGAGCTGGTGGGCGTGCGATCGTTCGCCCGTGCGGGCCACCCGGTCGTCTGGGAGGTCGCCGACGAAGGCGGACGCCGCCTGTTCGCCAAGCGCCACAAGAACGCGCTCATGCACCGGCGGGAGACCACCGCCTACCGGATCCTCGCGCCGGCCCTCGGTGCCGGCCGAGCACCGGACCTGCTCGCCGAGGACGCCCGGCCGCTGCTCGTCATCACCACCGCGCTGGCCGGCACCCCGGTCATCAAGGCCGCCCTCACCGCAGCCGAGGAGCAGGAGGTGTACCGACAGGCCGGACAGCTCGCGGCCCTCATCCACCCCCATCCAACGGCCACCGCCCCCGTCGTCGACCGGCTTCCCTGGGCCGAGGAGCGCGAACGGGCGCTCGCCCGCGCCCGCGACGCCCAACTCACCCAGGAGGACGTCGAGGTCCTGGCGCAGGCCACCCGCACCGAACCCCCGAGCACCCCCCTCGCCTACTGTCACGGCGACTTCGGCCCGCGGAACTGGATCGTGCGCCGCGACGGCGCCCGGCTGACGCTCGGGCTGATCGACTTCGAGCGCAGCCAGGCCGAAGAACCGGCGCGCCGGGACCTCATGCGGGTCATGCTCCAGCTCACCCCGCGCCGGGCCGACCTGCGAGCGGCGTTCACCGCCGGCTACGGGCGTGAACTCACCGCGCGGGAGCTGGCGGCGTGCCGGGCGTGGGCCGCGATCGACTGCCCGGCCGCGCTGCGCTGGTCCCTGGATCATCACCGGGACGAGGAGGTCCTCGGCTACGCCCGCACGGTCCTGGACCTGCTGCGCACGCCGGGCACTGCCCTCTAACCCCCTTTCTCCCCCCACTTCTTGGAGCATCCATGCAGTCCCTGCGTCAGGCCGTGTGCGTCATCGTCCACGACCAGAAGGCCGGCACGATCGCCGGCGTGCACTACGCCAACGGCTCCTGGTCCACGGTGCCCGCCTGGACCGTCCCAGGCGGCAAGGCCGAGGAAGGCGAGCGCCTCGACCGGGCCGCCGCCCGCGAGCTGCGCGAGGAGAGCGGGCTGGTCGTGGATCCCGAGGACCTGCGGCTCGTCCACACCATCCAGGTCAAGGCCGGCTGGGACGGCAAGGGCCCGTTCCTGCTCTCCGTGTTCGTCGCGACTTCCTGGCAGGGCGAGTTGACGAACGCCGAGCCGGACAAGCACCTCGCCGTCCTCTGGGTGGACGCCGAGAACCTGCCCACCCCGATGTTCCCCACCTCGCACGCCGCCCTCACCGCCTACCTCGCCGGCGGCGGGCGGGGGTTCTCCACCTACGGCTGGGACGCCTCGGAGGACCTGCGCGCCTACGTCGGGGCATGAGTGGCCGACCGCCACCGCCGCCCGCCCACCGGCGAGAAGGCAGTCTTGCCCGCCTGCTGGCGGGGAGCCGGACGGCTCGCTCAGGTGAGTTCGGCCAGGAGTTGGTCGGCGGTTCGGGCCATGGTGTCGGTGTGCGGCCCCCGGGTGCCGGTTCGGTTGTGGGCGCGGGCGGTGTTGGCGCACAGCAGGAGGCGGGACAGCCGTCCGGACCGGGTCTGCAGGATGTCGGCGAAGTGGTCCAGGACCTTCTCGGCGATGGCGGGTTGCGGGAGGGAGGCTGCCCAGAGGCAGGCTGCGTCGAGGCCGACGGGGGCGTTGCCCCAGTCCTCCCAGTCGAGGACGGCGAGGTCGGGGCCGCACAGGTTGGCCCAGCCGAGGTCTCCGTGGGCGCAGGCCCAGTCGGTGACGGTGGTGTCGACGGTGTCGCCGTAGATCTCGCGGATGCGCGCGGTGAGGTGGGCCTGGGGCATGCACAGGCGGTCGGTGGTGTGAGCGCCGAGCGCGTCGAGGGCGGCGCGCAGGTCGATCCACCACCGCTCGGGCAGGTGCGGGTCACTGCTGAGGTCGGCGCGGTGGGAGATGGACCGGGCCGGGATGTGCGTCATCTCGTCCGCGCGCCAGACCACGCCGTGCCGGGTGTCGGTCCAGGAAGCTGCGGCGAACCATTCGGGCCGGGGAACGCCGGTGAGGGCGGCGGCGGCTTCGAAGCCGGTCCAGCGTTGGCCGTTCAGCCGGTCTGGCCGTCGCCAGGCCAGCCGGACCCAGGTGCCCGCTGCGGTGGGGAACCCGGCGGAGCCGTTGTGGGCCGAGTAGTGGCCGGCCTTCCGCTGGACAGTGCAGCCCAGGCGGCTCTCCGTGGTGTCCAGGACCTCCTTCAGGTCGACGGTCGACAGGTCATCCAGGTTCTGCTGCACGGGCGTTGTCCCCTCCTGCCTCGCGGTGTCCTCGCACCGTAGCGGCTTCGCGCAGCAGTGTCCGGTAGCGGGCGAGGGTGTCGGCGTCGGTCTCGATGTCGCGGGTGGCGGTGGCGAATTCGGCGAGGTGCGCGGGGTCGCAGGTGCCTGCGGCGATCCGGGCGACGGTGGGTGTGCCGTAGGCGATGGCCAGTGCCGCCTGCAGGGCTGGCGCCGTGCGCCGCCCGGCGAGGAAGGGCCTGGTGTCGAGCTGCTGCCAGAGGGGGTCGGCGGGGTTGCCACCGAAGGGCGCCATGCCCCAGCGGCGTCTGGGACCCAGTTGTTCGGCGAGCCGGTCTCCGGCGTCCAGGACGTGGGCGGGGACAGTGAGTCCGGCGCGGGTCATCAGGACGTCCGGCCGGGGTACGCCGTCGAGGTGGGCGAGGAGCGGGGCGGGGTTCCAGGTGGAGACACCCCAGTGGCGTATGCGGCCCTCCTCGCGCAGGCGGGCGAGTTCCTCGGCGGCGCGGGCGAATCCTGCGGGGTCGTGCTCGGGGTTGTGCAGGAGCAGGGTGTCCGGAGGGCGGCCCAGGTCGCGGTCGGCCCGGTCGGCGGCGGTGCGCAGGCGTGCGGGGTCGAGGTCGTGGCCGTCGGGGAAGTATCCGATCTTGGTGGTCAGGTCGAAGCGGTGAAGCAGGGGGCCGGCCTCGTCGGCGAGCACCCGGTGGGCCTGGTGGTGCTGGTAGTTGGCGGCGGTGTCGAGGGCGGTTACGCCGAGGTCGAGGGCTGCGGCGAGTAGGTGACGGCGGGGACCAGCCCGGTATAGCCCGAGGGCGAGTCGCCGTTCAGCGGGGCGCACAGGCCCTCCTTCACGAGGTGATCGGCGAGCGCGGCCAGGTCGGGTCCGCCGTGGGCGAGGTGGACCGGATGTCCGGACAGCAGGGCTCGCAGGGGCCGGGCGGCACGGGGCCGGAAGGTGAGGCGCTTGCCGCCGGCGACGACCAGGACGCCGTCGGCAGTGTCGGTGATCTCGGGTGCGAACTCGGTGACGGCGGCGACGGCTTCCAGCGGGCCGAGGGCGGGGATGTGCGGAAGGTAGCGGGCCGGCGGGGTGTTCGCGCGGGTCGCCGCGAGGTAGGTGGTGGGGTCGTGGTCGCGGGCGAGTTCGGCCAGGCGGGCGACGAGCAGGTCGTTCGCGGGCACGCCGTCGGCGGTTTCAAGGTCGGTGCGCATGAGCTGGTCGGCGCGTGCGGTGTCGGCGAGGGCGGCGATCCAGCTGACCGGGGTGCGGCGGGTCAGGCCGAAGGTGACGTGGAGGGTGTGCCCGTCGTCGCCGGAGCCGACGCGGGTGGCGGTGTGCCAGTAGCCGCGGGGGATGTGAATCACGTCCCCGGGGTTCATCACCCCGGCCCACAGGACGTCCTCGGCGGGGGTGAGGTTGCGTTCGGCGTCGCGGTACATCGGCACCGCCCTCGACGGGCCGCGGACCTCCCACGCCTTCTGGCCGGAGACCTGGACGCAGACGACATCATGATCGTCCCAGTGGAGGCCGAAGCCGGCGGTGTCGCCCACACCCAGGTAGGCGTTGACCGAGACCAGTTCGCCCGACCACCACCCCAGCGCCCGGCAGGCCACCTCCAGGGTGGGGTCGAAGGTGTCGACGCTGTCGAGGACCAGCGAGCCACCGGCGGACAGGATCCTGCCGAGGGAAGCCATGTCGGCCTGCTTGACCGCCTGGCGGCGCCGGTTGACCACCTCGGTGAGGTACTCCGAGGGGTGAAGTTCCTCGCCTGCGGCGTAGCAGCGCAGCTGCGGGTTGGCCAGGTGCCTTCGCATCACCTGGTCCAGGAGGCGGTGCGGCGTCATCAGCCGGGCGGCGAGGTCCGGCTCGGGGAGCTGCCCGCGGGCGAACGCGCGCCCGATGGCGCCCGGCCCGTCCCAGCCCAACGCCTTCTCGATGCCTGCGACGAGCCGGTGCTCCATACGGTCTCCTAGCCTCGGGGAAGGTTCAGGTCACGGTTCTCGCCGTCGTCGCCAGCACTGTTGCCGGAGCTGGTGACGTCAGAGCGCTCCGCCTCGTACCGGTCGTGCGCTCCGGAGAGCTGCTCGACCGCCAGCAGCAGGTCATCCTCGTCCATGGGGTCACCTCCCTTCCCTGCCCAGCGGGAGACCGACCTCAGCCGCGCGAACGGTCCGACGCCCAACGAGCAGTCTTCGAACGTAGGCGAAAGACAGGACGACCGCAGCACCGGATTCGGCCACACCCCACGCTTCGCAAACCGCCGACCGACCTGCGGGTCGGCACCGGGCACAGCACGCAGCCGCTGGTAGCTCCCGACAGCGACGTTGGCGGGTTGTGGGCGGCCCGGCCTCAGGAACCTCGCGCGGGCCAGTGCAACCGGAGCCTCGACGCGGGCCGGCCAGGAGGCGGGCGTCCGTGGACATGTCCCGCCTGCGCGACGTCGACACAGGGCCGGCCGCTGCCGCCCCGCAGCCAGCTTTACACGGCAGTCCAAGGCGCCGGCGGCAACGGGGTACCCGCTATCCCGCACAGCGCAGACGCTCAGGAGGGTCAGCGTCGCCGGCGGCCCGACGGGTCGGCGCCCTCCAGGTTCTACGCCCTCCGGCCGCGGGCGGCGCGTCCAGCCACGGGGACCTCTCGCCCGTTCATTGCCGCCTGCAGGGCGGGCAGCAGGTCGGATCGGGTCAGACCGAGGTCCTGGAAGCCGGTGCCGAGCCCGATGTGCGGCCAGTCCGGCTCGTCGCCTGTGTCCGCCACCGATGCAGGGTTGCTGAGGTCGGCCTCGACGTACGGGGCCAGCTCCGGCCACCCCCTCAACGTGACCACGTTGCGCAGGAACAGGACGCAAGTGGCGGTGTCGAACATGTGGGCGTGCTCCCGGTCCAGGATCAGTCCGTTCAGGCCGCGCTCGCGTTCTGTCAGGAACAGTCCGAGAACGGCCGGGACGCGCCCGACCAGCAAGTCGCCTTCGTCTGTCGGCAGTCGTGCGCACGGGAGTTCCGCGTGGATGAGGGTGCGTAGCTCGTGGCCGAGCTTCAGTCGGTCTTCGTGGAAGATCGCGACGATGTCGCCGGGATTAGCCAGCACGATGCCCTGGAGCATGTGCGACCACGCGCGGCCGGTTCGGTCCAGTGCGTCCTCAAGCCTTTGTGCGCGCTCGGACTGGCGGTCGCCGACGTGCTCCAGTTCCCGGCGGAGCAGGCAAGCGGTTGCCGCCGTGGGTTCGTAGCCGGAGGCGACGTCTTCGAGCCAGGCGGGGAGCAGGTGCTGGTTGGCGAAGTAGCGGGTGTCGAGGCTGATGGTGATCGCTGCGGCCGTGCACTCCTCGTCGATCACGTCGAGGAAGGCCGCGTACCGTTCCTGGTGTTGGCGCGGTGTCCTGCCGTTCAGCACCCACCTGGCCGCGAGCATCGCTGGCAGGCGGTCCTCCGACGATGCGACCTGCTCGTGGTCTGACATGCGGTTCCTTTCTTCGTCCCGCCCGCGCGGTGGCGACGTACGCCCCGGAGCAGGCAGCACCGCGGGCGTTGGCGTGATCATTCCGCCGCTGCCACGATGCCCGGCGGCTCGGTGTCTTACGCCGCGCTTCGGCAGGTTCGCGGGCGCAGGAAGTGGAGGAGGTCCGCGGTGATCACGCGGTAGCTACCGCCCACCTCCACGACAGTCACCGGGTAGCGACCCTCGCGGGCCATGCGGTACCCCACCGTCCTGCCGAGTGAGAGCAGCTCGTTGGCCACCGACAGCGGGATCGCCGGCGGGAGGGCAGCGAGAGCTTCCGGCGACCACTTTCCCGGCCGGGCAGTCCGAACTGCGTTCACGGCACGTTCCCTCCCAAGCGATGTTCTCTGTGCGAGAAACATCTATCACATCTGCCATGAACGCAGAAGATGGCTCATGTATTCTGCCCTTGTGACAGATTCCAAGGACCAGTGGCCGGCGGCGCTGACGGCGCGGATCGCCCAGATGGTCAAGACGCGGCGGGGCCAACTCGGCATGACGACGGCTGACCTGTCGTCAGCATGCGACGCAAGGGGTGTGCCCATCGCCGCGAACACCATCACCAAGATCGAGAAGGGGCAGCGGGACTCGCTCAAGCTCGAGGAGGCAATCGTTCTCGCACACGCCCTCGATCTGCCGCTCGTGGCGCTGCTCGTTCCGCTGGCTGACCAGGCCGACATCGACCTTCTGCCCAACGTGACCACCCCCGTCTGGGAGGCAGCAGCGTGGATCACCGGCGAGGACCATCTGGGCGAAGCATCACCGCCCGGCTCGGCCCGTGCCGTGCTCGCCGTCTTCCGCGAACACGACGTCGACGTCCGCACCGCGCTGATCTCCACCCGCGAAGCCCACAACCGCCGCCTTCAGGCCCGTCAGGCCCTCGGCTCAGCCCGCTACGAGCAGTTGGCCCGCCAGGCAGACGAACTCGACCGCATGGCCCACGAGGACTGCACGCGGCTTAAGGCCGTTCGAGACCAGATGCGGGCCGACGGTCTTCACCCGGCACCCCTGCCCTCCGCGCTCGACTTCGTCGACTCAGCGAGACCTGCATCGGCCGACAAGTAGCCATTGCATCTCTTCAGCCAGCCCCGAGGATCACCCGACATGCCCGGACCTTTCGCACCACCTTCGGCCCTCGCCCCTCGCCCGGCCCTTATCCCAGGACGTGCGGCGTGAGCGGCCTGCAGCCTGTCGGTGGAAACAGCGTGGAACACAGGGACGAGGCCCCTTCCCCTTCCGCCGTCGATCTGCTCCACAGCGGCTGGTACACCGCCGAGGAGCTCGCGCCGCTCCTGAAGGTCGATCCGTCGACCCTTCGCCGCTGGCGCAACGCCAAGCCCCCTCAAGGCCCGCCGTTCGTGCGCCTCGCCAACCGAACCGTCGTCTACTCCATCCCCGACACGCAGGCATGGCTCCTGTCCCACCGAATAGTCCCCGCAGAATCGGAGGCCGCGTAGCTTGGCTGACACCCCCGTGATCGTCCCGATCGCGATCGACCTGACCGACGACATCGAGTTCCGAGCGGACCGCCGTCCCGACTTCCGATACCGCGCGCGCGTTCGCTGGTGGGATCCCAACGGTAGCGGGCGAAAGTCCTTGTCCAACTCCGTTGCCTCCGAAGACGAAGCGAAGGACTGGATCGACCGTCTGCGCAAGGCGGCCAACCGCGGAATAGTCCCGTCGCTCTCGAATGTGACGTTGGCGGACTACGGGGACGAGAACTGGGACCTAGCCATGCGCGGCCTGGAGCCGAAGACCCTCGACCCATACCGCGCCGGCTGGAAGCTGCGTGTCGTACCCACCATGGGTCACGTCCCGGTGGTGTCGATGACCAACGGGATCACCGACCGGGCCCTGAACGCCTGGATCTCCGACGAGGTCGGCAAGTCCTCCGTCAAGAACACCCTTGCCCCCCTTGTCCGGATCATGGAGCAGGCCCGCCGCGATGGCCTTATCGACCTCAACCCCTGCCGGCTGACCGGCTGGCAGTCCCTGTACAAGCAGTACGAGGACGAGCTGGACAACCCACGCGCCCTCGCCCTGCCCGACTGGGACACCCTCGACGCCCTTGCCGAGGCGCTCGTCGCCCGCTCCCACGGCAACTACCGGCTCTGGGGCGACGTCGTCCGCTTCGCCGCCTGCACCGGTGCGCGCATCGGTGAGGTCTCCGGGGTCCGGGTCCGGGACATCAACCGCTTCGACTGGACCTGGGAACTACTGCGACAGACCACACCGGGCCCCGGAGGGCTAACCGACAAGGGCACCAAGGGCAAGCGCAAGCGCACCGTCCCAATCATCGAAGAGATCCGCGACATGGTGACCTGGCGCCTCACCGTCGTCGGACACGACCCGATGGCACGGCTGTTCACCGGCCCTCGCGGTGGCCGTATCAGCACCGCCGTGCTCCGTGACGCCACTCACTGGGACGAGGTCGTCACTGGGATCGGGTACCCCTGGCTTCGCCGCCACGGCCTGCGGCACACCGGCCTCACCTGGCTCGCCGACGCTGGAGTACGCCTGCACGTCCTCCAGCGAATCGCCGGACACGGACAGATCACGACGACCCAGCGGTACCTCCACCCGTCGCACGCTGACTTCATCGAGGCCGGCAACAAGCTCAGCGCCCATCTCAGCGCAGACCGCGGAGCCGCTCCGGCAGATCACGAGCCGACCGCTCCCGCCCGGCGCCTCTACGTCGTCCGCTGACCACCCGTGTTGGCGGGCACCCATCCGCTGGGCGCCCGCCAACAGGGCTGCTTCACGTACAAGATCCCGGCAGCCGCCGAGCCGGTCGTCAAGACGCATAGCCCATTGACAGCTGTCCGCGCAGCTGACCGAATAGCGGTCTAGCCGGGTCCAACCGCCTTCGCAGTTCCGGCAAAGGGAGCGCTTCCTGGCGGAGAACGAAGCCGGCGTCGAGGAGATCACCTGCTCTGGAGGCGATGGGCGTGGGCAGCCAGGGCAGGACGGCCCTGAGCGCGCTCCGGTCGACCGGCGAGAGCTGCCTGGGGGGCATTTCTAGGAGTGCTCGATATAAGGCACAGGCCGGCACCACCGGGGGCAAGCCCACCATTCCCGCTTTGGTGTTGGCCTGCTGACCGCACTGCAGGCCATCGATGTCGAGGTCGCCGTACAGCATGATGTCGGTCACCGGGTGCTCGCGTTCTTCGAACGACTCGGTGGCGGTAGGAAGTGACGCGACCAGCTGGTCGCCGGATCCGTGTGCGAGCCAGCCGGTTTGGGATCGGTCGGGCCATGCACGGAGGAGCTGCCGGAGGCTTGTGAAGGTGGCGCTGTTCTCCACGATGAGCATCCACGGGGCGGGTCCGAGTTCGAACATGCTCAGCGGGGCGGGCGCGGGTCGGGCTCGGAGGTGTTCGGTGATGCTGAGCAGTCCCGCTCGCACCAGGTGGTTCCTATCGATCTTCGCCAGGCGCTTCTCGTCGTGGTAGAGCTGATAGGCACGTTCGCAGAGCGGGATGATTTCGGCGTTCGGGTCGTCACGGATCTGGTTGTTGATCGGCACGAGGAGGTCCGTGTCGGCTTTGCTGAGCCGGATGTTGTTCGCGAACGCGAGGGCGGGCACCCATGCTCTCGGTCCCGGGCCGGCTCGCTTCGCTCGGGACGTGTTGACACGCTGCACCCATCGGGGAAGGCGCGGTTCGGCGCTGTAGTCCCACCCCGAGGGTGTCACGGGTAGGGATACGAGTCGTCGTTGGACGAGTTCGTCGGCAGCGGCAGCCAGGATCTGGCGCCGGCGCGGCGATGTGGGGAGGCTGGAGTCCCCTTGATCGGCGGCGCCCGCCAGCGCGTCGAAGTCGACGCGCTGGCGGGTCTGCTGTTCGAGGAGTGCGGCCATGCGATCTGCTGGTGTCACGCCGGTTCTCCCGCTGCACCCTGTTGGCCGTTCTGGTCAGGGCGGGTGCGGCGCAGCAGGCGTGCTGATGTCATGGTGTCGGTGTCGGTTCGGGTCAGTCCTTGGGTCACGGTGTCGCCGTAGCGGTCTGCGATCTGGACGTAGCGGTTTCGGGTGCGGGCGTCGACTCCGTTGCGCAGTCGGATGATCAGGGGGAAGCGGCCGAGGGCCGGCAGGTCGTTGGTGCCGGTTGTGTAGACGAGTTGGATGCCGTGGGCTTCGGCGACGCGGCGCTGGAGGCCGATGAACGGCAGGTAGTTGGCCTTGCCGAAGGGGTTGTCCAGGATGAGGGTGCCGACGCCGCCCGGCGCCTTCCGGTCGCGCTGGGCTGCTCTCATTCTGGCGAGGGTGCAGTAGAGCAGGACGGAGACGGTCAGGAGTTCTCCGCCGCTGAATTTCCTGATCTCTGTGACGGAGTCGCGTTCGACCGTGTCGAGGTTTTGGGTCGGCTTGATGACTTTCGCGAGGACGTTTCCGTGTCCGCCGAGGGCTGCCAGGACGAGTCGCTTCGTGAGGGTGATGGCCTCCGGGAGGGCGCTGGCTTTGCCGGTGGAGCCGGAGGGCAGTGCTGAGATGAGTCGGTCGATCTCTGCGGAGATTCGGCGGGCGAGTTCGTCGTCCGCGGGTTCGTGGCGGATCTCGAAGCCGAGGAATCGTTGGCCGGACCAGCGTCCGAGTCCGTGCGGGAGCTGGGAGTGCCGGGATACCTCCTTGAGGTCGTCGAGCACGGCCTTGACGAGGGTCACGCACGTCTGGACGACCATGAGTTGGTCCTCGGCGAGTTCGGCGAGCTGGTCGTTGACCATGCGTTCGCGGTCTTGGATGTCGTTGAGGAGTTGAGCCAGTCGTGCTGGGGCGGCGAGGTCGTGCTGGAGGCGGGTGAGGAGTCGCCCGTCGACGACCTGGGTGTACTCGGGCTGCTGGGATAGGAGTTCGACGCTGCGGGTTGCGCGGTCGAGTGCGCGGGTTGCGCGGTCGCGGGTGCGGCCGGCGTCGTCGAGGTTCGTGGCCAGTGCGGTCTGGAGGTCGCGTGCCTGCTCGGGGGTCAGGGATCGGGCAGTGTGTGCGGTGAGCTGGTGCTGGTCGTGCAGGAGGGCATCGGCGGTGAGGTAGGTGCGGTCGGCTCCGTCGGGGGCTGCCTCCTCTCGGTAGCGGTCGGCGGTCGCCGTCACCGTCTGCGCTGCCTGGAGCAGTTGCTCTGCTCTGTTGTGCGCGGCGTCGGCTTCGCGCTGGAGTCGCTCGGCTGCCAGCTCGCGTTCGTGGATGCGGTCCTCGTTCTGCTTGGCTGTCTGGCGGGCTTCGCGGAGCGCCTGCTGTGCCTCGAGCGTGCTGCCGCAGGTGATGGCGGCAGGCGGCGGGGTAAACCGTTGAACTGCTCGCTGGGCCGCGCTGAGCTGGTCGGTTGCCTGCTGGTGAAGGAGGTTGGCCTGGGACTGGGTGTCGCGGGCGCTGACCAGTGCTTGCTCTGCGAGTTCCAGGCAGTGGGATCGTCGCTGGGGCTCGGCGGCATCCGCTCCGGTGGCAATGATCGCGGCGCGCTCGCGGGCTGCGGTGCCGGTGTGCTCGAGCATCGTGGTCTGCTTGGTGATGGCGGCTTCGCATGCTTCGAGGCGCCGTTGCAGCCCGTCGTCGCTGATGCCGGCCTTCCAGTCGTGCCAGGCCTGGTTCCAACGGTCGCGCATCTTCTCGATGGCTGCCGTGGTGCCCTTCCCGGTGGACGGCGGGGCGGCATCCTCGCGGAGCGCGTCTTGGGGCAGGTGGGTTCGGATTGCGGCGAGTTCCTTCCGCCAGGCGCCTAGGCTCTGGGTGCAGCGTTGGATGGTGACCGCGCAGGCACTCGCGTGTTCCTGGGCTTCTTCGTTGCGGCGCCGGCATTCCTGCCCGGCGCTCTGTTGTCTCGCGATCTCCTCGTTGGCGTCCTCGATCCCCGTCTCCAGGCCGGGGATCGCCTCGGTGTCCGCGGCAAGTACGCGTACCTGCGGAAGCAGGGTCGCCAGTCGCAGCAATTCGCCGTTGCAGTGCTTGATCTGCTGGGCTGTGTGGTGCAGTGCCGACTCGGTCTCCTTGTCCTCGCGGGCCAGGTCGCGTTCGCGGTTCTGGACGGCGGTCAGCTGTGTGTCGAGGCGGTCGAAGGTGGTCTCGAGGGCGGCTCGCGGGAGCGGGCCGAACTCGGCGAGGTGGTCGGTGAGGTGTTGTGCGAGGCGTCGGTCGGCTTCCCTGCGCTCCGTGATGGAGCACAGCCGGTCGGTCAGGCTGTCGAGTCGGCGGGTGACGCGCTGGAGTTCGTCTTCGGCTGCTTGTGGGTTGAGGGTTCCGGGGTGGATCGGGAGGACGGTGCTCGGTCCGGTTGGAGCGTCGGCGAGGAGTTGTCGTGCCTGGGTGTCGACGCTGACGGCGACGACGGAGGTGGGGGCTACGTTGGCGCGCCGTACGAGCGCTGCCAGGTCATCTCCGGGTACGGGGCCGCAGAGGACGATGCCGCCGACGAGGTGCGGGATGGTCTCGATGATCTCGTCGTGTCGGTGGGCGGGGAACGTCTCGCGAAGGAACTGGAGGCCGGTGATGGCGGGTGCTCCCAGGTCCTGCAGGCTCTTGACAGCTTGTTCGATGTCCCAGGAGGCCGGTAGGTGCCCGGTTTCGGTGACGGCGTCGCGTACGCGTTCGTCCTGCGCGGCTGCCGCGCGCTCGTGGGCGAGGGTCGTGTCCGCGGTGTGGAACTTCTCCATCACCAGTGCCACGAGGTCGGTGCCGACGCTGTCCAGGTCCAGCCGGGTCTCGTCACCGGTGCCCGCCAGCTCTTTCAGGCGGGGGTCGTTCTCGAGTTCGCGGCGCTGGCTCTGCAGGGAGGTGATCTGGTCCCAGACCGCCGTGTGGCGCTCGCGGATCTCTCCGAGGGCGGTGGCGTTGGCTGCGCGCTCGGATGCGATCTCTGCCGTGCGGGTGCGGCCCTGCTCCTCCTGGGCCTGGTGGCGGTGTAGCTGCTCCGTGGTGTCGCGGTCCAGGTCGTGCAGCCTCTGCAGGGCGTGGGCGGGTTCCTCGTCGCTCTGGAGGGTTTCGTCCGTGCGCGCTGCCCGCACGCGCTCGTGGATCTGTCCGAGCCGCTTAGTGGCTTGCGTGAGCCGGCTGTCGGCCAGCGTCTCCGCTGACCGGGCTGCCAGGAGGTCCTGCTGGGCGTCCTTGGCCGCCGCTTTGGCGCTAGCCTGGGCCGACTTGGCATCGCCGAGTTCGGCGGTGACCTGCGCGACAGCTGCTGTGAGCCCGGCGTGAAGGGCCAAGCCGGCCCGTTCGAGCGCCTGGCGCAGAGGGGCCTGCTCCTGGTCGCGGCGGGCCAGCAGCTCGCGGGTCTCCTCCAGCTCGTGGCTCCTGGCGTTCAGTTCGAGCAGCGGTTCCACGGCCTTCCACGCTGCGTTCTCCAGTTCGGCACCGGCGACGGCCCCGGCGCTCATGGCTTGGGCTTGGGCCGCATCCTCGACGCACCAGCGCGCTTCCTCCGCAGCCAGCACGGCCACCCGGCGCCCCGCCTCTGCCGCCTTGGCCTTGGCTTCCCGATGATCGTGCCGGGCCTGGTCGGCCTCCGTGCTGGTGGTCTGACCTTGCTGTCGGAGTTGTTCGGCCCGGGTCCTGATGTGTTCGCACGCTCTGTCGGCGACCTGGACGTGCTGTTCGAGCTGATGCCGGGCTGCGACGAGTTCGGCGGTGCAGCTTTGCACCGGCCGAAGGCGCAGGGTGGCCTCACCGAGGAAGCGCGCCTCCAGCTCCCGGGCCGGTCGGGTGGCGAGTTTGTCGGCGTGCTCGGTGAGTACGCCGCGTGCCGCGGTTGGTCCGGCCGGGTTCACGACCATGTCGATGAGGAAGTCGATGAACTCCTCGCAGGTCGTGAAGCGGAAGAGGTCGGTGATTCCGCCCTCCCCCTTGTTCATCTCCCGCTGGATCTTGAACACTTGGGGATCGAGGCCGTACTGCTGCAGTTGCTCGGCCCACTGGTACTGCTCCTTCGCGACCACCAGCCGTACGTGGCGGTTCGCCTTGTGGGTCTCCTCGATCGCGCGCAGGAAGCTGCTCTGGCTGAGCTGTCCGTTGTCGTGCCGGATCGGGATCGAGTCCAGGTCGAGGATTCCAGCGGCCGGCCGGAAGAGGTACCAGCGCCGGATCAGGCGGTCCCATCCTGCGCTCGGATCGGCCGGGCACTGGCCGTCCTGCCACTGGTAGACGCCGCCGGTGACCAGCGTCGCGCCCGCTTCCGGGTGCTCCGTATCTTCCCATTCCACGAGCACGTGCGAGACCTTGCCGTCCGGGATGTAGTCGGCGAGGGACTTGTCGTCCGCGTGACCGATGAAGTCGACCTTGGCGGGCAGCAGGAGGCTGAAGAGGAGGGCGAGCAGGCTCGACTTCCCTCCGCCGTTGCGCAGCCAGAGGATGGCGTCCACCACCGATTGCGAGGTGAGCGGTCTTCCGTCGACGGTGCTCGGGCCGCCGGTGAGGTCGAGGATGAGCGACCCGAAGCGGGCGGAGCGGTGGCCGATACTGTCGAGCCGAACACGTCGTACGCAGTACATGTCAGTCCTTCTCTACGAGTTGGGCGCGACGGATGTCGCTCAGAAGGGCGAAGGCGGCTCCGGCCGCTGCTTCACGGACCTGCAGGCGAAAGCGGTGAGCGAGCCGGAAGTGGCCGGCGCCCAGGTCCTTCTCGGCGTTGTAGGCCATGCCCTGGTCGACCAGCCAGTCGAGGGCGTCTCTGATCCATCTCTGGCTGCTCGCCTGGCTGAGGCGGCCGGTGGGGGTGGGCCGGCCAGGCGTGAGCTTGGCGTAGCAGCGCCAGGCGGCGTCGAGGCCCGCGTGCGGTAGGGCCAGGCCGTCGCTGTCCCGGGTTGCGTCCTGGAGCCGTTTGACGAGGTGTCGCAGAAACCCGTCCACCTCGTCGATTGAGACTCGCTTGACGGTGTCCTCCTCCAGATCGGCCGGGAAGGGGTAGACGCGCGCGGCGATGCCCACGTGGGCCAGGCCGAGGACGAGGCGCTGGTCGCTCTTGAGGGTCGGGTGGTCCATGAGCCGGAAGGTGAAGAGCGAGCCGTGCCTGGGGTGGAGCACCAGGCCTTCCACTGGGTGGACTTCGATCAGGTCCATCTCCAGGCCGTCGGCGAAGGCTTCGACTGCCGTTCTGAAGGTGCGGTCGAGCCGGCAGCGCTGAACGAGGTCTCGGTAGCGCGGGTACTGGAGAGGTCGAAGGCGTGGCTGGAGCCCGAATCCCACCAGCGCTGACGCGTCTGTGAGGTCGGGGGCGGCGGTGGTCGGTGCGGTCATGTGGTGGCCTCCTCGGCGGTGGGCGTGCAGTCCGGGTTCACGGGGTCGGGAATCAGCGGCGCGGCTGGCACCAGCAACAGGTCGGTGCCGGTCATGAACCCGAGATCGAAGGTGGAGCCGTCGGCCAGGACCACCAGGCGCTCCTCCAGGAGGTCCGCCAGGTCTGTGGAGCAGACCTCGTCCTCTTCGGCGTCGGGGGCGAAGGCACGCAGAACGCACAGCGCCAGAATGTCGGCGACGGCCGGACCGGTCTTCTCCGCCTGTGCGAGGAGCACCGACAGGCGCACCGGGCCCTGCAGTGCCTGCTCCAACAGGCGGCGAGCCGCGGCGAAGTCCTGGTCCGCGTACCCCAGGCTGTCCTCGTCCTCGTCGATGATCAGGTCCACAGGGTCGTCCGGGAACGACTCGCGAGTTTCACGCACCGGTGCCAGCAGCAGCTCCCAGAAGTCGCGCAGCCGCGGCTTGCGCATGACGATCGGGCCGCCGCAGGCGTCGGCGAACAGGGCCGCCACCTGCTCTGCCTGCTCCGCCCCGAGCTCAAGCAGCGGATCGAGCAGGTCCTCCTGGAGGCCGATCACCGAGAGTCGGGGCACGGGTTTGAAGCACTGGTCCGACTGGGCTCTCAGGAACGCGGGCCGGGCCCCGATCACCCGCTCCAGCAGCTGGGTGTGCCGTAAGTGGGCCCGTTCCAGGAGGTGCAGGATCCTCACGCAGGTCCGGCGCACCTCGGCGTCGTCGACGTCGTTGCGGGCCTGGCGCATCCACTCCATCAGGTCGCATTCGACGGCCTGCCGCTCCATCAGGTGCGCCCGCGAGGAGCCGAGGAGCGCTGGGACACGGACGTCCCAGTCCACCGATCGCACATCGCGCTCCGTCTCGGCCAGCAGTGACCGGACCTGTTCGGCGTACAGCAGTGAGAGCTTCAGGCTCTGCGCCGCGCTCTCCTCGGCCCGGCCCCAGCGCCCTGTTGACACCTGCCGCCGGAGCATCGCGTCGTTGGCGGCCTGCTGATCCTCCAGATCGTGGTCCAGGCCAACCAGAAGCAGGTTCACCGCCGATGCGCTGGCCTTCAGCACCGCCTGCCCGTGCCGGCCGAACGCCTCCTCAAGGAACCTGAAGGACAGCTCCCCGCGGCTGTGTCCCTGGCGGTAGTCGCTGTAGGGGATCGAGAACTCTGCCCCACCACCGTGGTCGTTGAGCAGTTCGCGCACGACAAACCGTGCAACGGCAACGTGCTCCTCGGCGCTGCTCTCCGGCGCGGCGGCCTGTGCAAGCGAGGCCAGGTACTCGACCACTTCCTCGGTCGTAGCCTCCAGCTCCATGCCCTGCCGACTGACGACGGCCTCCAGAGCTGCCAGCGCCAGTGCGCGCGGGTCATACAAGTCGTCAGGGAACTGCTGCCACGCCTGCCGCTGGTCGATCCGGTGCAACGGAGCTGCACGCGCCAACACCGTGCATCGCCGGACAAACCCCGCGTCCGCGACCAAGCCCAACCAGTTGTCGCCGGCCTCCCGCTGCGCCGCCGCAGAGAGCAGTCGACGCTCCTCACGGTCAAGCAGTCGCTCAACCAGCGCATCCGCTTCGTCCGCACCCGAAGAAGGTGGATCTCCCGGGCGGGCATCTCGTGTTCTTGTCATGTTCCGAGTGCAGCAGCACGGTCCGACAAATCGGACTAAAACACGGCGGATCAATCACCCGCTCGGACTCATTCATGCGATGGAACTACTTTTTGCGCCAGCCGGCGCCTCGCCTCACCGGGCGCAAGCGATGCACAGAGTGCCGCATCAACTGCCAAGGGCGTCCAGCGAACTGGCCGTGCGGTCACACGGTTCGACCGCCTACCACAACCTGTCGCCAGCCGCGCGCGAACCGGACGGCATTTCGAGCTGCAGGCGCCCTCGCCGGCAGCGGTTACGGTCAGCGCCACCCAGCCCGGCACGCGGGCACCTCCTCGTCATGTCTACGAACGGAGGAGCTCGAACGGATCGAACCCAAGCGCGGCGACCCTGCGCTCGGTGTGCCGCAACTCCTTGACGGTCTTGCGTGCGCTCGGGTAGGTCAGCCGGAGAGCAGCGGCCGGGGGATCGTTGAGGTACAGGGCACGCGGGCATTGGTCCACATGAAGGCAGGATTCCAGGCCGGTGTTGCACACCCCGCAGAGCAGACCTCGCACCAGGCCGTCGAAATGATCATGGTCAACCACAGACCCGGGCAGAACGCCGCAAAGGGAACAGCGGGGGCCGAACCTAGAAGCCAGTCGGCTCCGCAGTATCCCAATCGGGCTGGTCGACCTGGTCGGCGGCCACAGGTAGGCCGGTGCGATAGGGCAGCGTTGGGACAGGGGAACCGATCCCGGATCCACGCCGGCGCCGTCCGGCGCCGTGACATGCCATACCGCCGTCAGCTCCCGGACGTTCGGATCGGTGATCGCCTGACTGGCTGTCCGGAGCGCCCGTCCCGCCTCGTCGACCCACCACCGCAGTTGCGCCTCGTGCCGCCAGCTTGCTGATGGTTCTGGCCGGGGCCGCTCCCAGCCCTCACGAGGTGCCACCCACTCCGGCATCCCGCGCTCAGGAATCGAACAGAGCATCCGCGAGCCACGGACGTGGAACCGTCCATCGTCGCCGAGCACTGCTTCCGATGGAGCCTCAGGTGCCGTCTGCCGCTTCGTGCAGACATCACCTGGGCGGATCCGCGCCAGCGCACGCTCGAGCCCGGACGGGTTGAGTGCCCACGCCCACAGTAGGGCCAGCCTGCGACGCTCGGGGAAGTCGCCAACGAGGGATTGAAGGTGACTGGTCGCAGGCCCTGCACCTCCCCGGGGGGGGGAGGTCGCCTCTTGCTGCTGGGCGCTGTTGGGCGACGAGTCCGGCATCGTGTTCTTCCCCTCTGCTGTGTGCAGCCCACAGTGGCTATCTAGGCTCCGACGACTTCCTCAGCGATCTGCTCCCAGCTCGGCCGAGGTTCACCCACCGGATTCACGAGGGTCAGCAGGCGGCCGTCGAGGAACAGGTCGAGCCGGCTCCGTGGTTCAGCGGCCAGGCAGCGGCGGTGAGCGCGGAGGTCCACGGGGACGTGCTCGCCGAGCACACCGACCAGGACCTCGTGCCGCGCCGGACCGACGGCGTCGGCCTTGATCCAGGTGCCGCGGACGGGCACGCCACGCAAGTCGCCCAGCTGACTCTCCTCGCGACCGAAGGCCCTGTCCATCGCCGCCTCGACCAGAGGCCGGGCCCGGTCGACCGCGTTCGTGGCACCGCCGCTGCTCGCCCCGTCCGTACCGTCGGGATCCTCGTCCAGCACGTGAAAAACGGGCCCGTCCTCCGGGTCCTCCCGCACCGTGCGCCGAAGGTCGGTCCGGGGAACAGGGAAGCGCCAGGGCTGCGGGTTGCCGGACTTCTCGATCCATCCGGTCTTCAGCCCGGCCGTGGCCGGGGAGTCCTCGGGCAGGAAGATGTCTACGTAGACGCCGCCCGTGCCGAGCCAGACCCAGCTCATGAAGTAGGGGTGGTCGCCGTGGTCGACCGACCAGGTCGCGAGCCTCTGCAGTCGCTCCTTCTGGTCCGCGGTCCCCTTGACGGCCGGGAGCATCTGCTTGGCGTCGCGGCGCCGGCCTCGAGCCTCTCCAGCGAGCGGGCCTCCGGCGAGGTCGAAGAGCAGGTCCGGGCGCACTCCCGTGGTGGCATAGGTGCCCACGAGCTTGTCGGGCAGGACATCGAAGCTGCTGAGACCGTCCACGCCGGACTTCCAGTCGAACAGGGTCTCGCCAGCGGCCGTCATGACCCCGAGCCCGGTGCACTCGCTGACGAAACGGCGGATGTGGCCGGAGCTGGAATCCAGCGCGGCGCACTTGACCCCGAGCGGCCCCGGCCCCGCGTCCCCGGTCAGGTAGCTGAGCAGGAGGTTGATTTCGTGGTCGCGCACGCTGCGGTCAACCGTCCTACGTAGGTCGCAGGCCAGGGCGTTGATGCTGACCAGTTCGGCCAGCGACACCGGGAGGGGCCCTTGGCCCACCTCGACCGCTTGGACCGCTTCCGCGCCGGCGGACCCCTTCTCGACCGTGAAGCGCCACACCCTGGCATGCACCGTACTCATGGGCGAAGCCTAGGCCCGCCCTACGACAGCGCTGCCGGACCATCCGGCCACCGCCGCGAGGGCTCAGCGATCTGGAGCGCACTTGTGGACAGTCAACAACGGCGCGCGGCAGCGCTGATGGGATCGGATTCACGGTTCGACGGTGATTTGGGCCTGCGGCCCCGGGGAAGTTGAGGTCCCCGCGGGGCGGAGTCGGACTTCGCTCACGCCCCGGCCGGATGCCGATTCCCGGGCCCACCAGGGAATTCACCACGCGGGCGGTGCGGCAGAAGCACCGCAATTCACGGAACGGGTGTTCCGGCCGCTAGTTCCGGCGCTATTGTGGCCGGGAGGGGACAGGTGGGCCTTCGGCCGAGTGGTCCCCGGGAGCAGCTCCTCGGGGACCACCCGGAGGGCGCTGGTCCCCAGCTGGTCCCCAGCAAGATCGTTTAGGGGTGTTCGCAGGTGGCTCGTTTCCCTGACGGGGCGTCACGCGAAAGGCCGCTGACCTGGGATTTCTCCCGACCAACGGCCTTTCCGACTCACGTCGGGACGACAGGATTCGAACCTGCGACCCCTTGACCCCCCAGTCAAGGGGTTCACTTATTGTCGACAGCCGAGGCCTTGAGGCCTCGGCTTTTTCCCAACTTCACTGAAACAGGAGAGAGTTGAGACTCACTATGGACGGCGGGAGCTGACGGATCCCGAACCCGGTCGATGCTCAGTCAGGTTCAAGTTCGTATATAGATGTCCGAAAGCGCCCACGGGCGCTCATGGGCGCTCACCCAACCTGGTCCCCAAGTCCCCGGAGCCACCTTCGTCACCGCGAGTAACAGCAATCTGTCGGCCCTTCAGCAGGTCCCTGCTGCCGACTGCCGCAGCTCAGAAGCGGATGGCGAGGACACGCTCAGGGAAGCTCATGGGACAGCGTACGCAGCGGGGCAGGGTGCACCGGCGGTGCGGGTGCCAGGGCGCGGGCGGGCGGCAGTTGGGTGCGTGGTGTGTGCGGTTGCTGAAGGTACAGCGCCGGTGACCAACCGTCGCCGCCTCCTCCTTGCGGGGTGCGGGCGTCGCTCCGCCAGGCAGGCCCGACTTCTCGGCACGAATCTGACATTCGATCAGACCGCAGGTGCGGCAGAGCGGCGTGATCGTCCTAATCGAATCGACGCGCCTCCCTCCCCCCGCGTGCCTCGTGTGACAGAACAGCATGTTCGCCGCTGACCTGTGAGATCAGCGGCGAACAGCTACGGACGACCAGCGATTTGCGGCACAGCCGGCTGGTCACGATCTCCACCGCCGGGTCCCGGCAGCGGGCCCCGGGGAGCGGCGGGTTACTCGACGACGCCGTAGTAGTCCGCGAGGAACCGGCGGACGGCCTCCTCGTGGGGCAGGATCTGCGGCAGGTGCGTGGCGAGGGCCGCGCGGACGGCCTCGGCGAGGGCGGTGGTGGAGCCGCTGGCGTGGCGCACGTACGGGTCCAGGCGGCGGACGAGTTCGTAGTTGGACGCGATGTCGGCGCGGATCAGGTCCTGCTCCAGCGGGGGCGCGTCGGCGGCGGGCACCGGCGGCAGGATGCGGGAGACGAAGGTGACCCGGTGCAGGACGCGCCAGCACGGCGGTTTGCGGTCGGACTGCCGGGTCTGGCGCAGCGCCGCGGCGTTGGGGGCGGACGAGGTGGCGAGCCAGATTGGGTCGACGACCTTGTGGAAGAAGTCGTCGAAGTTGTCGCCGGACTCGTGGAGGTAGAAGCTCATGAACCGGTAGGCGTCGACCTTTCCGGGCACCCGGCGGGAGCTGCCGTCGGGTGCGAACCGGGCCTGCCCGTCGGCGCTGTACGCCTGGAGGTCGCCGGAGGGGCTGCAGGTGACGTCGAGGGCGTAGGAGCGGGAGGCGTCGCGGGAGCGGGTGCGGGTGACGCTGTGGCTGCCGCCGAGGCTCGCGTCGAGCTGGGCGCCGATGCCGATGCCGAAGACCTTGAAGCCGAACTCGGCGCCGACGGTGGCCATGTCCTTGACGGTGTAGGAGCCGGCGGTGGTCTCGGAGACGGAGTCCGTGGTGGTGGTGGTCTCGGCGAAGAAGCCGCCGTCGGCGGTCCACACGTAGGTGTTGGCGAGGTCGCACACGACTCCGCCGTCGGCGGCGGCCTTTCCGGCGGTCCCGCCCCGGTTGTCGCCGATCGGGCCGACGAAGGTCTCGGCGATCCTGGCAGCCCGCTGCTGGACGGGGTCGGGGGTGCCGGTGGCGGTGGAGACGCTCTCGTAGTAGCTGCGCAGCTGCTGCTGGCGGCGCTGGATCGCGCGCTTGAGGGCGTACGCCTCGCGGGGCTTGTAGTAGCTGCACTCGCCGTACTGGCGGGCGTTCGGGTAGGCCGGGTCGAGGACCTTTCCGCGTTCGTCGAATCCGACCCCGCCGTCGAGTGTGCCCTGCTTGGTGTACTGGGGGTTGATCGGGAAGGTGACGATGTTCCAGTCCCTGGGGATGTCGGGATTGGGCGTCATCCGGTACGCGACCAGCGTGCCCGTGTGCGCCAGCCGCAGCGCGAAGACGTCGGCGGTCAGCGACTGCACGAGGGCGAAGCCGGTGTTGGCTGGCTGGTAGCGGCGGCCCAGCGCGGGGTTGAGCAGGTGGGCCGGGTCCTCCCAGTGTCCGGTGAGGGCGACGCTGGTGGCGCGCGCGGTGTCGGTGGCCTGGGCGAGGGTGGTCGCGTCCGTCCAGGTGTTGGTGAACTCCAGGGTGTTGTCCAGGGAGAAGACGGCGCCGCCCTCGACCGCCGGCTTGGCGGTACCGATGCCGAGCGGGGCGGTGATGAGCAGGGTGCTGGCGTCGTAGGTGTTCTTGAACGCGAAGTGGAAGGCGGTGTCCACGCTGCGGTCGCGCGAGGAGGACAGCGACTCGGTGACGGCGTCGGCGGTGGTGAACTCGACGCTGGAGGCACCCCGGTAGTCGTTGCCCTGGCCGGTGAGGTTCTCGGAGGGCACCGGCGGGGCGCCTTCGACGTAGCCGACGAGCTGGGGGTCGTACTGGACCTGGCTGACCCACTCGCTGACCAGGTCGCCGACCTTGTAGCCGGTGACCAGGCGCCAGCGGCCCTCCTCGGTGAGGTAGGCGTAGGCGCGCTTCATGACGCCGGCGGCGGTGCCGTCGGCCGCGAACTGCATGTCGGCGTACTCGCCGGCGGCCGGGGCGGCGGCGATGGTCTCGTGGAAGGGGGTGCGCACGCCGGAGAGTGCGGATCGCACGGCCGCGGTGTCGGTGGAGACCGGCGCCGTGGAGAGGACCACGGCCGGGGCGGCGCCGGGGCCGGGCCGCAGGTGGTTGCCGCGCAGGCCCATGTCGCGGACCTCGTCGGCGGCGCCGGAGGTGGAGTCCCGGTCGAAGGGCCAGTAGCCGATCAGGTCCTCCTTGTCGCCCTTGAGACGGGTGAAGAGGTTGTCGCTGATCTGCTCCGCGGTGCGGGCGGTGCGCCAGACACGGACCTCTTCGAGGGTGCCGTCGAGGCCCTCGGTGACAGTGCCGGCGGCCAGACGCGCGCCGAGGGTGAACTGCCGTTCCCCGTAGGACGTCGGGCTGTCCGGGTCGGTCGCGGCGAGCGGCTCGGCGGCCAGCGGGAGGCCGTTGCGGTAGAGGCGGAAGACACTGGCCCTCGGGTCGGTGTCCCGCGTCCAGGCGGCACCGCGCAGCCGGGCGCTGTGGGCGCGGGTGGTGTCGGTCGTGGTGCTGCCGCTGTTCTCCTCGAAGGTGAACCGGGCCACCAGTCCGCTGTCGCGCGGGGAGACCGGGGTGCCGATGGCGGCGGCGTCGCGGGCCTTGTTCCAGATCCGGACCTCGCCGAGGACGCCGCGGGCGCCGTGGGTGCGCAGGCCGTCCCGTATCCGCCCGATCTCCAGGACGCCGCTGCCGCTCTCGGCGCCGGGGCCGGTGTAGCGGGAGGTCCCGGCGGGGGCGCCGTCGATGTAGAAGGTGATGTCGTCCCAGGCCCGGACGTCGACGCCCTGGACGACGTCCACGGTCTGGGTGGTGGCGGCTCCGTCCGGGCCGGTGAGGGCGATCTGCCGGGTCCCCCGCTGCTCGGTGGTCTCGCGGCCGGCCCGTTTGACGACGGCGATCCGGGCGAAGCGCCCGGCCGGCACGGCGGCGGTGGAGACGAACCGCCGGACGACCGGGCCGGCCTCCTCGAAGGCGAACTCCAGCCGGCCGTCCGGGCGTACGGACAGCTGGTAGGGGACGTGCTCCTCGCCGCCGAGGCGGCCGCGGCCGATCAGGCCCTGGGTGGTGCCGAGACGCTCCAGCGTGCCGAAGACCTCCAGGGTGAGGTCGCCGGTGAGGTCGAGGGAGTCGTCCGCGTCGCCCTCCAGCCAGGACGAGCCGTCCAGCCGCACGGCCCAGGACTGCTCGAACGCCGAGGCCACGTGGGCCCATTCGCCGGTCGGGAAGACCTCCCGGCTGCGCACCACCCGGTCGCCCACGCCGGACACGAGGCGGTAGCCCTTCGCGTGGGATTCGCCCGCCTGCGGGGTGCCGCCGAGGACGCCGTGGCGGCCGTGCCCGGAGACGTCCAGGTACTGCTGGTCGCCGCAGGTCCAGGATCCCAGCAGCCCGGGCAGCACCCCGGCGACGTTCTGCCGCATCAGGTCGCGGAGCTCGTCGGCCGTCCGGGCCCGGTTCCACACCCGCAGGCTGTCGATCCCGCCGCGGAAGGAGGCGGCGGCGCCGAGGCCGCCGAGCACGAGCCGTCCGTCGCGCGCGACGGTGCGAGCGGAGGAACGGCGGGCGGCCTCGACGCCGTCCCGGTAGAGGATCTGGGTGCGGGTGGCGGGGTCGAGGACGGCGGCCCAGTGGTGCCAGTCGGTGTCGGTGTACGACGCGGCGGTGGTGAGGACCTCGTCCCCGAGGGCGAACGAGACCGTCCCGGCCTGCTCGTAGGACAGCGACAGCGCGCCGTCGCCGTCGCCGTAGGAGAGCAGCACCTCGCGTGCGGTGTGCGCGGCCGTGGCCCGCCTGGCCCACAGCTCGACGGTCACGGCCGTCCCGGCCAGGGCGAGGCCGTTCACGGACACCTGGTCGTCGCCGCCGTCGAACACCACCGCGGTGCGGGCCGTGGCGTCGGCGAGCAGCAGGCTGTAGGGGGCCTCGGCATCGTTGGCGGCGTGCACGAGCCGGGCCGTGCGGGTGGCCCGGTAGGGGTTGACCCACGCCTCGACGGTGACGTTCGAGGCGGTCGTGGTGGTGGGCAGGGCCGTGGCGGGCAGGGCGAGGTACTGGTCGGTGCCGTTGAAGGCGAAGGCCCGGCCCGGGGAGGAGCCGCGCCAGCGGCAGGCCTGTCCGAGGACGGCGTCGACGGCGGTGCCGTCCTGCACCCTGGCGTCGGCGGAGACCGCCGCGACGGTCACCAGCCGCGAGCCGCGGGAGAGGTCCGCCCCGGGCCGCTCCGCCCGCGCCAGCGCGGGGTCGTACGGGACGAGGTCCACGGGCGAGCCGAGATCGGGGCGGCAGGGCCGGTCGATCCGGAGCTCGGTGACCCCAGCCGGGGCCGACTCGGTGAGCAGCCGAACGCCGTCGCCGGTCGACAGGTACGCGGGTGCGGCGATCGGCGTGCCGAGCGGGGCCGCCAGACGGAGCACCGCGCCGTCGACGGGTTCCGGCCTGTCGGCCCGGTCGGGTTCGGCGGCGGTGCCGAGGGTCTGCGGTGCGGCGGCCGCGCCCGAGAGCACGGCGACGAGCGTGCCCGCGCGCCGGGGCAGCGCGTGCCAGACCTCACGGTCGCCGGGCAGGCCGACGGTGAGGTCGCACAGCCCCGGCCGCCCCTCGACCGCGGTCACGGTCACGCCCGCCCGGGCCAGGTCCACGCCGGCGTCCCGGGCGGTGAACAGCAGCGAGCCGTCCCCGCTGCCGAGGGTCTTGGTGCCGCGCACCACCCGGGTGTCGTAGTAGGCGGCGAAGAACTGGTCGTTGAGACCGCGGAAGTACAGCGCGACCTGGCCGGTGGCGCTGTCCATCAGGAAGGGCCGCGAGGCGGTGCGGGCGAAGGACAGCAGCCCGCCGCTCACACCGAGCCCGGTGGCGTCGACGCCCAGGTGCGCTGCCGGGACGGTCAGGTCGTCGGCGCCGGACAGGCCGTCGGTGAACCGGGCGAGTTCCTCCTGGGCCGTCGTCAGGGCCGCCTCGCGCACGGCGAGGTGGAGGGTGACGGTGTTGAGCCGCTCCCGGGCGGACAGCAGCGTGTCGAGCTGTGCCCGGGTGGCCTCGTGGGTGCCGCGCGCGGCCGTCAGCGCGGTGTCCGCGCCGGAGGTGGAGGTGCGGACGATCCGGCAGCGGGCCTCGCCGCCGGCCAGCACGGTGGAGCCGGTGTACTGGGCCATCCGGGTGCCGGGGCCTCCGCGCAGGCAGATCGTCTTGCCGCTGTGGTAGGCGATGAGCTGGTAGGTGCCGCCCGGCTGGGGCACCACGGAGAACAGCTCGTTGTGGGCGGCGTTGCTCGTCGCGTCGTACAGCTGGACGTGGCTGCCCTCGTCGCCGGTGCCGCCGTAGACGTTCATCTGGTAGGTGCCGTTGCGGATGTAGTACAGCGGACGGCCGCTGCGGTCCGGCCAGCCCGAGTAGACGAACCGCCAGTAGCTGGTGCTCGGGGCGTCGCTCCAGCCGATCACGGGGTTCTTGTGGAACAGCCGGTTGCCGTCGGGGACGATCCAGCAGGTGCTGCCGTCGGGCCGGGTGAAGGAAAGCTGGGCGGTGCTCCAGTCCGACGGGTTGTCGCGCTGGAGCTCCCACCGCGCCTCGGCGGCGGTCAGCGTCTGCCGCGCGGTGGCCACGACGGCTTCCTGGGCGGGGATGCCGGCGCAGGTGCCGGTGAGAGTGGCCGACTGGGACCGCAGCTCGGCGATCTCGGCCTGCAGGCCCTTGATCCGCTGCTCCAGCGCGCTCTGCCGGTCCAGGTCCTCGTGCTCCCGGGTGGCCAGCTCGGGGAGGGTCAGCACGTCGGCGACCTGCGCGAGCCGGCCGTCGGCACCGACGGCCAGGTCGAGCACGGCCAGGCGCGGCTCAGCCTCCGGCGCCGCCGCGTCACCGGTGGCGCAGGACAGCAGCACCCGGGCCTGGTGCTTGGCGGGCTTGGGCTCGCCCCGGTATCCGGCGGCCTGGGTCTCCTGCTGGTGGTAGAGGAGCGCCGACGGCGCGGACAAGACGGTACGGCCGGCGAAGGAGAAGCTGTCGCGGCGGATGCCCGCGTGCTCGCCGACCGGTGCCGTCGAGGTCACCCAGGACACGGCACCGGTGAGTGCCGCGTGCCGCGCGTGGTCCGTCTGGTCGTGCGCCACGGCGCCCGAAGCCTCGTCGAAGCGGTAGTACGCGACCAGCCCGGGCTCGTCGCCCACCAACCGGTGGACCCGGTCCTGCCGGAGCTCGTCCTGTGCCCGTGCACGCTCCCAGATCCGCAGCTCGTCGGCGTCGAACGCCACACCGCGCCCGGCGCCGCCGAGCACCGCGTCGCCGGTACCCGCCCGGGGCGTGAACGGGCCGCTCCCGCACGGCAGTCCGTCCACGTAGAGGGTGGCCGTGCCGTTGCCGCAGACGGCGGCGAGGTGCGCGTACTCGCCCGCCGCCAGGGCCCGGGTGGCGGTGACGACGCTGTCCGCGCCGCTGAGCCGGGGCACGCCGCCCTCGGCGAGTTCCAGCACGACGCCGTCGGCGTACAGCGTGGTGGCCGAAGCCCGCTCGGGCCGCAGCCACAGTTCGACGGTGAACTCCGGCCCGCGCGGCACCCCGGGGACGGTCGCCGCCGCGTCGGGCCCGGCCAGGCGCAGCGCCGTCTCGCCGGCACCGGCGCCCGATGCCAGCGGCACCAGCGGCGCCCCCGTGAACGGGCAGGTACCGGGCTCCCGCTCGTACACGGCGCTCCGGTAGGCGGGGTCGGGGCTGGTCCAGGCCCGGTTCCCCCGGGTGTCGAACAGCCCGTCGGGGCCCTGCTCCACGCTCAGCGCGTCGATCCGGGAGGTGGCCGCGTTGTGGGTGAAGAACTGCCAGCGGCTCGCGCCCGCGACGCTCGTGGGCACGAGCAGCGCGGTGAACCGGCCTTCGGTCAGGTTCCGGACGAAGCCGAGCACCTGGGTCGGCTCGCGGAACGGGCGGCCCTCCATGTCGGTGCTGCCGAGGCTGTCCTTGGCCGAGTCCGGCCGGTCCTTGCTGCGGCTGCGCCGGTAGCGGATCTCCCGGACGGGCTTGAGCACTCCGTCCACCAGCAGGAAGCGGTCGCACAGCAGCGCCGCATCCACCAGCGGGGCCCCCGCCGCGCCTCCCGACGCCCGGCCCGGGGCCGCCTCGCGCACGGCGTCCGGGTGGTCGGCGGGCACCGACTGGCGCAGCACCACCACGTGCGTGCCGTCCGACAGCGCCTGGAACGGAAGGGCGGCGGTGAGCCGGGCCGTGCTGGACAGGAACGGGTCGCTCTCCTGCGGGTCGACGACCTGCCCGGCCTCGGCCTCGACGCGCCCGCCCTTCTTGACCCGGGGCATCGCCACGGTGCCGAGCGCCGCGTACCCGACGCGGACGAGCTCGTCGGGGAAGGACAGTTCCAGCGGGTCCTCGCTCCAGTAGGCGGCGTCCGCCTCGCCCCGGGCGGGGTCCTGGGCTCCGAGCGCCAGGACCGAGTACACGATGCGCCGCCGGTCGTCCATCGCGAACGCCACGGTCGTCCCCTGATGACGGATCACCGTCGTCGACGTGTAGGTGCGGTCGCTGTAGACCTTCACCACGCCGTCACTGACACCCATGAACCCGCTCCCTAGGCTGCCGTCATCGCCATGACAAACACCACGGAGCCTACGGAAAGTGCAATCCCCTTCACCAGAGCGTGATTTCGGCCATTGCGTACCCGGGCGGGCCGGGCTCGTCCCCGCACCGGGACCGACAGCCCCGCAGGGAGCGATGAGGGCTGCCGGATCGGACTCCCCCTCCTCTGCTCGACCTCTCCGTGCTGCACCCCGGGGCCACGATCGCCTCCGACGCGATGCCGTGGGTGAGGGCGGACGGCTCGCTCGTCGAGTCGATGAACGGCCAGCCGCTGCCCGAGGACGCCTTCGCCCACCCCTGGACGCGCGCCCCGGCCAGCCGATCCGCCGCCACTACGTGACCCGGCCGACCCCTCAGCCCGCGGTGCCGAGGGCGTCGGTGTAGGGACCGGACGGTCCTGCGGCGGCGGAACCAGGAAGCGGGGCAGCGGCCTGGGTAGGACGGCTCGTGGTCAGTACGGCGAGTGCGGCGAGGTGTTCCGCGTCGACCATGGCCCGGGGGAGGTAGAGCGTCTTGTCGTGCCACAGCGGGGGGTGCGTGACCGCGCAGCCGTAGGTCTGCCGCAGGTACGCCTCGGCGCGGGCAGGGGCCTCGTGGTGGGGGGCGTCGGAGGCGGTCAGGATCTGTACGGAGTAGGCGCTCTCCTCCGGGGTGCCCTGCCAGATGCCCCAGGAGCCGTCCTCGCTGGAACTTCATCGGGCGGTCCCACGAGGACGTCGTCCGGGCCCGCGCCGAGTGGCAGGCCGCCACCGACCGCTTCGGCGCCGTCCAGGGCTACCCCGGCGACCGCCTCCCCGCCCCCGAACTCCCCGGCACCCCCCTCAAGCCCCGCGGCCGCACCCGCTGACCCCCGCCCCAGCGGCTGCGAGCCTCCGACCCTGCCGCACTCCCCGCCTCGACCCTCCGCCTTGACCCCTACGAGCCTCTGCCCAACCCGCAGGGCGCTCACCTCGCACGACCTGCGCTTCACGGAGCCGGACCCGCCTGTTCCAGCATGCGGCCGGACCGACGCTGACTCCATTCCGACTCCGCTGACGTGTCGTCAGACAAATGCGGGCCTCCGACGAGGAACACAGGCAGGGCTTTCACTCCGGGGCTCTGGAGCGAGCGGACGAAATCCCGGCGTTCGAGCTGGGGTTGGATAGCGCGACCGGGTGCTGTTCGTCGCCTTCGGGGTGCAGGCTGACGAACGGCCGCTGCTGGAGGAGGCCTTCGTCGGCCGGCACACCCGAGCCACCAACCGCTCCCGCAAGTTCGACTTCCGCCTCGACGACCTCCTCGGCCGCGACATCCACGGCATGACCGTCGGCGTCATCGGCACCGGCAAGATCGGCGAGTGCCTCGCCCGCATCGCCGCCGACTTCGGCACCCACCTCCTCGGCTGGGCCATCGCCCCCAACCCCGCCTGCCGGAAGGGTACCTGGCTGTGCGAATGCCCGGAACCGACCTACGCGCTGGTCCATCCCGCCCGGGCGACGGCGACCTGACGACGCCCGGATCCGGCACCAGGCAACGGGCCCTGGCCCGGCTCATCGGCGGTGCTGCCGTTCAGCCGTCGCACGGCGGTCCAGCGCCAGGTCGATCCGGCTGCCTTGAGCCATTGCCACCGGCAGCAGGCCGCGTAGCCCACGCTGAGCAGCACCGGCATCCCGGGCCGCGAGCCTCCGCAAACGCCTCCGCCCCCCGCTCGCACCAGCGCACCAGGTTGTCGGCGCGCTAGACCAGGCATGGGGAGGCGCCATCGGCCAGGCGGTTCACCACGTGGGCCGTACCGCAGCACCGGCCGGGGACCTCCGATCCGGAACCGGGCTGGTGGGGTCGGCGCCAGCCGGTCGATCCGCACGGTCTCGCCGCACGACGGCCAGGTCCGCGAAGGCGTGTGCGGCAGCGGCCTGCTCGACGTCGGGTACGCGCCCCTCGCGGTCGACACCGGCCAGCACATGATCGACGGAGCCCGGTACCTGCGTGGGATCGGCGTCGACACCGAGGTCTGCTCGCTTGTCGCCTACCACTCCTCGTCGGAGTGGGAGGCGGCGGAGCTGGGCCTGTCGGACGCGCTCGCGGAATTCCGCCGGCCGCCGTCGGAACTGCTGGACGCGATCACGTACTGCGACCTCACCAGCGGTCCTGACGGCTCCGTGGTCGACCCAGTGTCCCGACTCGACGAGGTTCTCAGCCGGTACGGCACCGGCGGAACCCTCGGCGGACCCGGGCCAGGGCCAACATCGCTGCTGGCAGCGGGCGTTCCCACGGGCGGCACAGGTCGGCGGCGAGCGGGCGGGCCAGGCGGAGCTGGGTGTGGGCGACGATGACCAGGCAGGTCCACAGGTCGGCGGTGTCCGGTGCGCGGAAGTGCGGCGCCGCCCAGCCGAGGGTGCACTTGAGCAGGCGGAAGGTTTGCTCATGGTCGAATCTACCCAGAAAGGTGCGCCAGATCCCTTCAGCTTCGTTACTCGACATCTCGAAGCATGAGGGGCGGCCGCCTCTGCTGTCTCGGGAAGAACCGCAGATCAGCAGGTCGGGTGACCTCCGAGGTTAAACAACAAGCTCAGCCTGCGCCGAATGATCCGAGCCGAGAACCACACGCCCACGGAGGGGTAGCCCGCAGGGCCTTCCACCCCTTATGAACTGGCCGACCGGCTTGTCAGCATGGGCCAAGCCTACTCGTACCTGCCGTCATAAGAAGTTCGATCGCCAGGTCGGGTCGCGAAGGGGCGGTCTACGCTGTCGCGCGGGCAATCGGAGCAGGTCGCGGCGGGCGGGGGATCGGATGGCGTGGGAGTTGGGGATGGCCGGCTTCGTGGAAGGTCCGCCGCGAGCATTTCGCGGCGGACCTTCGGCCCCCCTGTCCGCCCGCTCGACGGGACGGGCCCGGCCGACGCGTGCCGTCGGACTGCGACGGACCGGATCGGGTCGTCCACCTCCGGCGGCTGGGTGCCTCGTCGGGGAGGCCGCCGCCGACGGAATCGGTCCGTCAGGTCCCTCCGTGCAGGGCGTCGGTGGCCGGAAGGTCCGCTGAAGAGGTCTCCTGTCGCCCGTTGCCGCGGAGCCGGTCCTGCGCCCACTTCTCGAAGGTCGTGAGGGGCAGGCCCAGATCCTTCGCGAAGCCGGGTCGGGCGGGCTGTGGTTCTTCGTTGATGCCGGCCTGCGCGAAGCCCATGTCGGGCATCCCGGCGGCGGTTGCTTCCTCGCCGGTCATGTCGGGTGCCGCCAGTTCGACGCCCAGGGCACGGGAGAGGGTCGCGGCGATGTCCGTCATGGACAGGAAGTCGCCGGCCAGTTCGAGTTCGACCCCGTCGAGCCGTTCCGGCTCGGCGATGGCCGCGGCGGCGGCCGCGCCGATGTCGGCGACGGCGACGAGGGAGAGCCGGGTCGCGGGCTTGAGCAGGGTGACCAGTCCGCCCTCGATGCCGCGGGGGAACATGATCCGGGCGGAGGGGAGGAAGTTCTCCATGAAGAAGCCCGGCTTGACGAGGGTCCAGTGGGCGAAGCCCGCGTCACGGACCCGGTCCTGGATCCCGGCCTTGGCGCTGTAGTACGGCTCCATCCACGCCCACCGGTCCTTGACCCAGCCGACATGCTGCCCCGCACCGGAGACAGAGGTGTGGACGAACTGCGGGACCCCCGCGGCCCGGGCTCCTTCGATCAGGTTGACGGCCTGCGCGACCTCGCCCTCGAAGCCGCGGCCGTCCATGTCGGGCATCTGGACGGAGAACACCGCGCGCGCCCCCTCGGCGGCCCGGCACACCGAGCCGAGGTCGTCGAGGTCGCCGGTGACCAGCTCGACGCCCAGCGCCTCGATCTCCTTCGCCCGGTCGGTGGCGGGGTCGCGGACCAGCCCCCGGACGGGAATCCCCGCGGCGATCAGGGCGCGCGCGGTGGCACCGCCCTGCCGGCCGGTGGCGCCGGCGACCAGAACGGGAACGGACTCTGTGGTCATGAAGCTCCTCCGCCGAGTACCCGGATGCAAACGGCGGGGCCCGCCGTTTATATCCGGTACGATACGGAGGGCCCCGCCACTTAGCAAGCACGGAGACGCCCCATGACCGGCCAGCGCGCGGACGCCCGGCGCAACCACGCCCTGATCCTCGCCGTGGCGGAAGCCGAGGTCGCCGCGCACGGCGCCGACGCCTCCCTGGAGCAGATCGCCCGTACCGCCGGAGTCGGATCGGCCACCGTCCGCCGGCACTTCCCCACCCGAAGAGCCCTTCTGGAAGCGGTGTTCGGCAACCGGATCGATGCCCTGTGCGCCCTCGCCACGGAACTCGCCGGCGCCGACGACCCCCGGTCCGCACTGCTGGACTGGCTGAGCGCACTCACCACGTACGCGGCCTCCGCGCGCGGCATGGCCGGCGCGCTGCTCCAGGACGGAGCGGACGACGCCGATCACGTGAACGCCTGCGCGGCCCGCCTCGGCGGCGCCGTGGACCCGCTGCTGCACCGTGCCGCCCGGTCCGGTGCGGTGGCGCCCGAGGTGACCACGGCCGACCTGATCGCGCTGGTCACCGGCCTCACGCTCGCCACGGAGCACCACCCGGACCCGGCCGCCGAGGCGCACCGGCTGCTCGCCCTGACCGTGCGGGGCATCAGCCCGCGCAGCTGATCCGCACAACGCGGCGGACGCCGGGCTCAGGGCGTCAGGACGACCCTCCCGAACACCTCTCCCGCGTCCATCGCGCGATGGGCCGACGCCGCCTCCTCCAGCGGCAGCACCTCGTGCACGACCGTGCGCAGCCTCCCGCCCGCGGCAGCCGCGAACTGGGAGGACCGCACGGCCTGCCGGTCGGGCCCGGGCACGGTGTCAGAGCTGAAGGTGGCGAACGACAGCGACCTGCGGAAGCCGTCCATCAGCCGCATGCCGAAATCCGCCGGCGGCGGCCCGCCGACCACGCCGACCGCCACGTAACGCCCGTTGGGGTTCAGCCTGTCCACGAAGACCGGGAGCTGCGCACCGGCGACGACGTCGATCACGACGTCGAAGCCCTCCGGCGTGCCAGGTCCCCCCTCACCCGCGCGGCCCAGGACGTGGGTCGCGCCCAGGTCCTTCAAGCGGGCGCCGCGCTCCGCTGAGGATGTGGTGACCGCCACCGCGCCCGCCCCGCCGCCGGCCGCGAGTTGGACGGACGTGATCCCGATGCTGCCCGCCGCCCCCCGGACGAGGACCTCGTCGCCCGGCGCGAAACGGGCCTGCTTCAGGGCGAAGTGGGCGACGACGCCGGAGCCGCCGAGGGTCACCGCCTCCGCGCCGCTCAGGCCGTGAGGCAACGGCGTCACAGCGTCGACCGGGGCGACGGCGTATGCGGCGTACCCGCCGGACAGGCCGGTGAACGCCCACACCTTCCGCCCGGTCCACGAGCCGTCCACGCCCTCTCCCACCGCGGAGACGGTTCCGGCGACCTCGCTGCCCGGGAGGTGGCCCGCCCGGAAACCGTAGGAGGCGAGGGTCCCGCGGCGGATGACGGCATCCACTCCGCCCACCCCGATCGCCTCCACGGCGACCTGCACCTGCCCCCGTGACGGAAGGGGCACAGGCAGGTCGGTGACCTCCAGCCCGTCTGGATCACCGAACGTCCTGATGACGACAGCCTTCATGATGTCTCCCTGAGCCGGTGGAGGGACGGCGACGCCGCGTTCGGACCGTAACGGACAGCTCCGTCCGCCCGACTGAAACGAGAGAGAATGACCGGCCGATTGACTCAGTCCGCACGCCGCGACGCCCACGACAACCGGGCCCGGATCCTGCACGCCGCCCGCGTGGTGTTCGGCGAGGACGGCTTGGGCGCGCCCGTCCGCGAAGTCGCCCGGCACGCAGGCGTGGCCCCCGCCACGCTGTACCGTCACTTCCCTACCAAGCGGGCCCTGATAGCCGAAGCCTTCGCCGAGCAGCGCCGGGCCTGCCACACCGCCGTCCGCGACGCCCGCGCGGACTCGGACCCCTGGCACGGCCTCCAGAACCTGATCCAGCGGATCTGCGAACTCCACGCACACAGCCGCGGATTCGCCGACGCCTTCATGACGGCCTTCCCCGAAGCCTCCGACTTCACCGCCGACCGCGGACGGACCGTACGGGCGGTCACCGAACTGGCCCACCGCGCCCAGGCCTCCGGCCGGCTCCGCCCCGGCTTCGTCGTCGACGACCTGATCCTCATGCTCATGGCCCACCAGGGCCTCCAGGATGTTCCTCCCGCTGCCCGGCTCGCAGCCTCCCGCCGTTTCGCCGCCTACGTGATCGAGGCGTTCCGCGCGACACCCGGGACGGGAGCCCCCGCATCGCTGCCGCCGGCCCCGGACCTGCGGCCCGCACGCTCACCCGGCCCGTCGTGACCCCGTCACCACCACGGTCCGCGGCGCCGGCCAGCCGGCGCCTTCGCTACCGAAGCCGGGCCGCGGCCGGCAGGACGCCTGCGGGGCCCGGTCGGCGCTGGCACACGTCCCTTACACGCCTGGAACAACAGGATGCCTCCGTCGACTCCACGGTCAACCGGGCCCACCATCGGCGTGCCGCCCAGTAGGACAGCGGCCTCACCTCGCCGCGCCGGTCCGCCAGACCGGCATCCCGGCTGACGGCAGGCCGTCCTCCTCCAGGTAGGCCGCGAGGTAGGCCAGCCCCTCGGGCGACGTCGGGACGGGCTGCCGGACCCGGGTGCCCTTCGAGATCACCCAGAGCCGGCCCTTGGTCCACTCGACGTCCCCGGGGCCGACGCCCAGCAGCCCGGAGGCACGGGCTGGAGGCGATGTAGTTGGCGAGCAGGGCCTTGTCCCGCGCGCAGCGCATCTGCGCGAAGAGCTCGTCCCACTGATCGTCAGGTATCGACCGAGGGTGCCGCATATGCACCTTCGGCCGCGACCGGGCCCTGCGGAACGGCTTCCGGTCCTCCAGCGGCGACGGGTGGGCCAGGGCCGCCCGGCGGGCGGCACTCTCGGGTACCGGGTTGACCAGCGGACCCCGGCCGAAGGGCTGGTGGAACGCGTAGAAGCCGTGGACGACCGTCAGGTTGTGAGCGATCGCCTCAGGTGACCCGAAACGGGAAGAACGGCGACGCATCCGGCGCCAGCGCAGGCTCCGGCTGAAGGAAGCCCTGCTCGGACGCTCCAGGGGTGGGCAGACCAGCAAGATCCACGTTGCCGGTGAGCGGAAGTGCCGCCCGCTGGTGTTCATCCTGACCGAGGGCCAGGCCGCGGACAGCCCGCAGTTCATCCCCGTGCTGGAGAAGGTCCGGGTTCGCGGACCCGTCGGCCGTCCCCGCACCCGACCCGGCGCGGTCGCCGGGGACAAGGCCTACTCGTCCCGCGGCAACCGTTCCCACCAGCGCAAACGCCGTATCAAGGCGGTCATCCCGGAGAAGAAGGACCGGGTCGCCAACCGGAAGTAGAAGGGCAGCCGGGGCGGCCGGCCCGTCAGCCACGACGCCGAGCTCTACAAGGAGCGGAACACCGTCGAGCGCCTGATCAACAAGCTGAAGGCCTGGCGAGGCATCGCGACCCGGTATGACAGGAGCCCGGAAAGCTACCTCGCCGGCCTTCCACCTCCGCGGCGCAATGATCTGGATCAAGGACCTCACGCCGAACCCATTGATCACGACCGAATACGCGGCCCGGTGCTGCTCCTCGCAAGTTCGTGGAGGGTGACTTCGCCAGCCGCGACGACCTGATCGAGAAGCTGGAGGCGTACGTGATCGGGCACAACGAGACCGCGCGGCCCTACCGGTGGATTTTCGAGGGCACCCCGCTCAAGGCAGCCTGATCACCACCCCTCCACGCCCACGGTCCGAGCCGCGCGCCTGCGATGTGTACGAATTCCGCCAAGGCGGGAACGTAGTGCAGCGGTCTGACCGCGTCGGAGAGGTATCTACGCGTTGTGGGATGACACCGACACCTTGCCCGTTTCCGGCGTCTTCTCAGGTTTCGCGGTCGGCTGCTCAGCGGTCGGTCGCTGGCGCAGCCAGACGAGGGCCGCTACGGCGCCGAGCAGGGCGACCAGGGCGCAGAGTTGCGTTCCGTGGTTCATCGCGGTGGTGAACGCCTCGTCCGCGGCGGCGACCAGTCGGCCGGCCGGATCGGGGAGCAGCTCGGCGGCGAGCAGGTGAGCGGACGTCAGGTCTTCGGCGGCCGGGGAGGGTGCGCCCGGCAGGATGGTGGCCAGTTGCGAGCGGTAGGAGGCGGAGACGAGGGTGCCGACCACTGCGATGCCCAGGGCTCCGCCCAGTTCGCGGACCACGCTGTTCACCGAGCTTGCCATGGGCGACTTCTGGCGGGGCACGGCGGCCACGGTTGCCGTGCTGGCCGGCGCCATGACGAGGCCCATTCCCGCGCCCACCGCTCCCATGGTGAGTGCGAGCACGGCGAACGGCGTGCCGACGGTGACGAGGGAGAGGCCGCCCAGGCCGGCGGCCATGACGGCGAGTCCGGCGGCGATGGTGTTCCGGGGGCCGAACCGGGCGGTGCTGCGGTCACTGGTCGCGGCGGTGGCCGCCATCGCCAGCGCGAACGGCAGAGCGCCGAGCCCAGCCGCGAACGGGCTGAATCCGTGTACGAGTTGCAGGTACTGGGTGTAGCCGAACAGCACGCCGAACAGGGCGAAAAAGGTGATCCCGAGGATGCCGCTCGCGACGCTGAACGTCCGGTCGGCGAACAGCCGCACGTCGACCATCGGGTGGGCGGTACGGAGTTCCCAGCGGGCGAACGCCGCGAGCAGCACGGCCGCCGCGCCGGCCTCGACCGCGGTGGCGGCCGTCAGCCAGCCGCGTTCGGGGCCCTGGACTACCACGTCGACCAGGGCGGCCAGGCCGGTTGCCGAGAGCAGCAGACCGGGGATGTCGAGGCGACCGGTACGGAGGCCCGGCAGGGCGGGGACCAGCAGCAGGATGGCAGTGAGCGCGACGGCGACCAGCGGCACGTTGATCCAGAAGACGCTGCCCCAGGCGAAGTGGTCGAGCAGCAGCCCGCCCGTGACCGGGCCGGCCACGATGCCGATACCGGCGGTCGCGGACCAGACGGCGATGGCCCTGCCGCGCTCCCGGGGGCCGAACAGCGCCACGATGATCGAGAGGGTGGCCGGCATGACGAACGCCGCACCCAGTCCCATCACCGCGCGGAACGCGATGAGTTGCCCGGTCGAGCCGGACAGCGCGGCCGACGCCGACGCCACGGCCAGCACCGTCAGGCCGCCGACCAGCGCGCGGCGGTGCCCGAACCGGGCGCCGAGACTGCCCGCGGTGATCAGCATCGCAGCGAACACCAGGGTGTAGGCGTTGTTGATCCACTGAAGGTCGGCGGTGGAGGCCGACAGTGCCTCGGCGAGTGCGGGCAGGGCCGTGTTGAGCACAGTGTTGTCGATGGTGGTGACGACCAGCGCCAGACAGAGCGCCGCCAGTGCGGGCCTGCGGCGCGGGTGACCCGACTCCGGGTGGGGTGTGCCTTCGATGCCCATAATGTCCTTACGGTCGTAATCTTACGAGTGTGAGCTTTCTGGCCGGGACGCTACATCGATCGGCTAACACCTGTAAAGTTGCGGCCATGAAGAAGGCCCCCACAGCTACCGACCTCCCCGCCGACCAAGGGGAGGACGCTTCGCCCCGGGCCCGCAACCGGCGCGGGCAGGGCCTGCTACTGCGCGAGGAGATCATCCGGGCGGCGACCGCCCTCATCGTGCGCACCGGCTCCGACCAGGCCGTCACCCTGCGTTCCGTGGCCCGCGAGGCCGGCATCGCCGCCCCCTCGATCTACGCGCACTTCCCCGACCGGAACGCCATCGTCGAAGCGATCGTCGTTGAGGCGATCACGCAACTCCACCAGGCGGTCACCGCCGCCGTCGCAGCGCACGACGACCCGGTCGAGGCGCTGCTCGCAGGCTGCGCCGCCTACGTCGACTTCGGCGTCCGCGAACCCGCCCGCTACCGCGTCCTCTTCGGCTGGGCCCGCCCCAAGCCCGAAGCCCCCGCCACCGACGTTCCCGGCCGCCAGGGACTCGACGCCTTCCAGACCCTCGTCGACAACCTCGATGCCTGCGTACGCGCCGGCCGCTCGTCCAGCACCGACCCCTTCGCCGACGCCGTGACCCTCTGGACGGCCCTCCACGGCCAGGTCACCCTCCGCGCCGACCTCCCCGACTTCCCCTGGCCCCCCACCGACACCGTGGAACAGATGACCCGCCGCCTCGGCCGCATCAACCCCTGACCCGTCCGACGAAGCATGGCGTCATACGCTCCACGCCCACACCGCTCCAGGAACTTGCACGGAGCGGCACAACCAGGACGAGTCATTCCGAAGTGATCGTGATCCGGCAGTTGCTGCTCAGGGCGGCGGCTCCCGGCGGCAGGAGGCTGCTTGAATGCATCCATGAGCACCGATCTGCCAGACGGCTTTGAGATATCCGCTGACCCGGACCGTCTTGACCACGCGGTCATTCACGAGTGGCTGTCGAAGGATGCGTACTGGGCGATGGGGCGATCCCGGGAGAAACAGGACGCGGCGATGGCCAACTCCCTGAACTTCGGGGTCTACGACAGCGGCACCGGTGTCCAGCTCGGCTACGCCCGGGTGGTCACCGACAAGGCCACGTTCGCGTGGCTGTGCGACGTCTACATCGCTCGCAGCGGCCGAGGGAAGGGCCTGGGGCACGCTCTCGTCACGGCCGTCTGCGAGCATCTCGAGCCCTACGGACTACGCCGTGTGCTGCTGGCCACCGCGGACGCTCACGCGATCTACGCCAAAGTGGGCTTCGCGTCACTCGAGAAGCCGGAGAAGTGGATGACGCTCGGCGCGCAGTAGGCCCGTCCGCGCTTCGTCCGGCGGCGCCCCTTCGCTCAAAGACGGCCGGACAGTGCAGGCAGGGCGTCCAAGATCGTTCTGTGACAAGCGACCTGGACACCCTGCTCACCGCACTGTACGTAAAGATCGACGACGAGATCACCGACACCCGCTGGCTGGGTCGGCCGCCGCAGTTGACGGACTCCGAGCTCGTCTGCCTCGCTGTGGCCCAGGCGCTACTCGGCTTCGCGTCGGAGTCCAGGTGGCCGCGGTTCGTCGGCACCCGCCTGGGCGGCATGTTCCCCTACGTCCCGAAACAGCCGGGCTGGAACAAGCGGCTGAGGGCTGCTCTGCCGCTGATCAAGCGGGCCATACGGCTCCTTGCGACGGACACCGACTCACCCGCGCCCTCCCGGACCTTCGGCAGGCGGCGGCCGACCCGCAGAACGCGCGGTCGTGGATCGCGATCAGCACCGCGGCGGCGGTGGCGGCGGGCGACGGGCACCTGTGGAAGACGCAGCTGGAAGGCAACGGCGGGACGTGGACGCCGTCCGACCCCACCAAGTCCGGCGGGGCCCCGGCGACACCGAAGACGGGGCCCGCCGTGGTGGTGCACGACAAGGACATCAGCGTCTTCACCGTCGACCCCGACAGCCACCGCCTGCGGGAGACACGGCAGAAGGAAGGCCTGGGGCCCTGGACGACCGGCGACCTGACCGAAGGCGGCACGACGCAGGTCGTCCTGAGCCTGTTGCCGGCCGCGGTCGGGGATCCCGAGGCCGAAGTGACCCGGGTGCACGCGGTGGACAGCGACGGCGCGCTCCGGATGTGGAGCACGGGGCCCGGGAGCCACACGTGACCCCGCCGCCCCTGCTGGAGCGCCGCTTGCGCCCGCGACCGGGGCGCTGGCCGGCGGTGGTTGGCCCGGGGCCGTCTTCGTGTCCGCCCCGGCCAGGAGGAGCTCCGGGTCGCGCCCCCGGGACAAGGGGTCGCCCCCGCGTGCGCGACCGCGGCGCGCGGGGGCGCCGCGACCGGGCGGCGGCCGCGCTCGGGGGCGGAGCGGAAGAGCGTTTCCGTACCGGTGCAGCGCCCCGACTCCCCCGCCGGCCGGCCTTGGCCACGTGAAGGTCCTGGGAGGTGATCTGCCCGAGGGCGCACATCCGGTGGTGGGCGGAGCAGGCGCTCGGGAGGTTCCCGAACACGTCCGGGCCGCCGCCCCTTGCGTGGTCGAGGATGTGACAGCGGTCCTGAGCGGGGAACCGGCAGCCCTGGAACGGGCGGGCGAAGCCGACGCCGGGGCCGAGGTCGCGCTTGAGGTGCTCGGGCAGCTCCGGACGGTCACTCATGTCCCCATACCGCCACCCGGGTTCGTGATCGATCACCGGGGCCTCACGTCGCGTCGTGGAACCGCACCGGCAGGCTCGCCAGTCCCCTCAGCAGGGTGCTCGGCCGCCGGAGGAGGTCTGCCGGGTCGGCATCGAGGGCGAGGCGGGGGCGGCGCTCGATCAGGGTCCGCAGGGCGACGGCGGCCTCGACCCGGGCGAGGGGGGCGCCGAGGCAGTGGTGGATGCCGTGGCCGAAGGCGAGGTGGCCGGCGGGCTTGCGACGGATGTCGAACCGGTCCGGGTCGGGGAAGTGGAGCGGGTCGCGGGAGGCCGCGGCCAGGGAGACGAGGACGCTGTCGCCGGCCGGGACGGTGGTGCCGCCGATCCGGACCGGTTCGGTGGCGAAGCGGAAGGCCGCGGCCCCCACCGGGCCGTCGTGGCGCAGGGTCTCCTCGATCGCGCTGTCGACGAGGCTCGGGTCGGAGCGCAGGGCGGCGAGCTGCTCGGGGTGGGTGAGCAGGGACAGCACCGTCCCCGAGATGAGGTTGACGGTGGTCTCGTGTCCCGCGACGAGGAGGAGGAAGGCCATCCCGAGCAGTTCCTCGGCGGAGAGCCCGTCGGCGGCCGGGGCGACGAGCGCGCTGAGCAGGTCCTCACGCTGGTCGGCCCGCCGTTCCTCGATGAGGGCCGTGAGGCGAGCGGTCATGGCGCCGGCCGCCTCGCCGACGGCCTGCGGCGAGCTGGGCGTGACCAGTTCGGTGGACCAGGCCCGGAATCCGGCGCGGTCCTCCGCCGGTACGCCGAGCAGTTCGCAGATGACGGTCATCGGCAGTGGCAGCGCGTAGGAGGCGACGAGGTCCGCGGAACCCTCGGCGGGCAGGGCGTCGACCAGGGTGTCGGCGATCTCCTGGACGCGGGGGCGCAGCGCCCGGATCCGGCCGGCCGTGAACTCGGCGGCTACCAGCGCGCGCAGCCGGGTGTGCTGGGGAGGGTCGCTCTGGAGCATGTTGACCCCGAGGGCGTGGCCTCCGTCGTCGGTCCAGGTGGAGGAGTGCCGGATGTCGTTGCTCAGCCGGGGATCGGTGAGTGCGGCGCGGACCTCCTCGCGGGCGACGACGAGCCAGGCTTCGCCGGATCCCGGTACGAGTATCCGGTGGACCGGCCCCTTTTCGCGCAGGGCCGCGTAGGCGGGGTAGGGGTCGACGGTGACGTCGATTCCCGTGGGAGACAGTTCCTGGAGCGTCGGAGCGGGCATGGATGCCTCCTGAAAAGCGGGGAGTGCCCCCCGGTTGGTGGACCCGATCGTACCAAATCGGGGAGGGTTCCCCATTTTCAGGCGGTCGCTCAGCGCGCCAGCAGGCTCCGGATCGCCGCCGCGATCTCCTCGGGCGCCTCCTCGGCCATGAAGTGCCCCACCCGGGTCAGCCGGTGGTCGAGGTCCGGCGCCCACGCCCGCCACACCGCGGCGGCGTCGTAGCCCAGCTGAGCGCCCCAGTCCCGCTGGACCACGGTCACGGGCATGGCCAGCTGCGACCCGGCGTCCAGGTCCGCCTGGTCGTGCACGACGTCGATGCCGGCCGACGCCCGGTAGTCCGCGACGATCGACGGCACCGCCGCGGCGCTCGCCCGCAGGTACTCGGCCCGCACGGACTCCGGCAGGGCGGCCGGGTCCCCGGCCCAGGCGTCGAGGAACGAGCCGAAGAAGGCGTCGGCGCTGTTGGCGATCATCGTCTCCGGCAGACCGGCCGGCTGCGCCATCAGGAAGAGGTGGTAGCCGACCGCCGCCGGCACGCCCCGCAGGACGTCCCACATGTCGAGCGTCGGCACGACGTCGAGCAGGCCCAGGTGCGTGACGGTCTCGGGGTGGTCCAGCCCCGCCCGGAACGCGACCAGCGCGCCCCGGTCGTGGCCGACCAGGGCGAAGCGCTCGTGGCCGAGCGCCGCGGCCAGGGCCACGACGTCGGCGGCCATGGTGCGCTTGGCGTACGACTCCGGGTCGGCGCCCGCCGGCTTGTCGCTGGCGCCGTAGCCCCGCAGGTCCGGACAGATCACCGTGTGCTCGTCCGCGAGCCGTTCGGCGACGTGCCGCCACATCAGATGGGTCTGGGGGAAGCCGTGCAGCAGCACGACCGGGCTGCCGCTGCCGCCGACGGCGGCGGCCAGCTCCACACCGTCCGCACCGGGCAGGCGTACGAGGTCGAAGCCGGGAACAGTGAGCGTCATGGGAGGACCGTCCTCTCGGGTCGGGGGGGTGACCGGGCCCGCTCGGACCGGTCGGGGTGACCGGGCCGGAGTGAACCGGTCGGGGTGCGACCCGGCCAGCGTGGACGACGTCGATCAGCAACCGATCAGTACGGTTGGGCGCGGCCCGCTCCGGCACGGAGGATGGGGAGCATGCGAATCGACGTGCTGGGTGCCGTGCGGGCCCTCCGCGACGACGGGAGCCCCGTCGACCTGGGCGGGCCCCGCCATCGGGAGGTGCTCGCCCGGCTCGTCGCCGCCGAAGGACGGATGGTCACCACCGACACCCTGGTCGACGACCTGTGGACCGACCCCCCGGCCCGCGCCGTGGGCGCCCTGCGCACCTTCGTCGCCGCCCTGCGCCGCGCCCTCGAACCCGGCCGGCCGCCCCGCACCCCACCGCGCCTGCTCGTCACCGAAGGCCCCGGCTACGCGCTGCGCCTGCCGCGCGAGGACGTGGACGTCCACCGGTTCCAGGACGCCCTGGTCCGCGCCCGGCGCGACCCCGGCGCCGTGCCCGACCTCGACGCGGTGCTCGCGGCCTGGCGCGGGCCCGCCTACGCCGACGTCACCGACTCCGCGTGGGCGCGGCGCGAGCGGACCCGGCTGGAGGAGTGGCGGCTGGAGGCGGTGGAGCTGCGTGCCCGCGCCGCCCTCGACTCCGGGGAAGGGGCCGGCCTCGTCGCCGAACTGGGCGCCCACGTCGCCGAACACCCCTGGCGCGAGCCGGCCTGGGGACTGCTCGCCCGCGCGCTGCACCAAGCGGGCCGCCGGGCCGACGCGCTGGCTGCCCTGCGCCGCGCCCGCGCGATGCTCGTGGACCGGCTCGGACTGGACCCCGGCGCCGAACTCCGGCGGCTGGAGGCGGACTTCCTCAACGATGCGGCTCCCCCGGAAGGCGCCGGCACCGTGTGGAACGGCCCCGGTGTACGGCTCGGCCCGCGCACCACCGTGGACCTGGCCCGCACCCTCGCACTGGCGGGTGGCGACGCCCTCGTCCGATCTCGGCGCGACCGCCTCGCCGCGGTCCGGGCCGCGCAGCGCACGGGAGACCTCCGGTTGACCGCCCGGATCATCGGCGCCTACGACGTTCCCGCCCTCTGGAGCCGGGCCGACGACCCCGAGCAGTCCCGCGCCGTCGTCGCGGCCGCCGAGCACACCCTCACCGCGCTGGGCCCCGACGGCCCCGCCGACCTGCGCGCCCGCCTCCTGGCCACGATCGCCGTCGAGAGCCGCGGCGCGGACCTGTCCGGGACCGAGCGGGAGCGCGCGCTGCGGGCGGCCCGGCAGGCCGAGGCGCTGGCACGGGACCTGGCCGATCCCGCCGTGCTGGCGTTCGCCCTCAACGGGGTGTTCCTGCAGACCTTCACCCGCTGCGGGCTCGCCGCCGCACGGGACCGCATCGGCGCCGAGATCCTCGACCTCGCCACCTGCCACCGGCTGCCGAACTTCGTCGTCCTCGGACGACTCGTCCGCCTGCAGAGCGCCTCGGCCCTCGGCGACCTCGACGCCGCGGCCGCGCACGCCGAAGCCGCCGAACGGCTCGCCGCCACCACCGAGGCGCCCCTCGTCCCCGTCCTCACCGCGTGGCTGCGGGCCCGGACCACGGCCACCCGCAGCACCGAACCCGGCGGACCGGGCGCCGCCACGGCCGCGGTGCGGTACCGCACCGCCGAGGCCGCCCTGCGCACGGCCGGCATGCCGGGGCTGCACCGCGGCCTGCTCGCGCTCGCGCTCCTGGGGCTGCGCCTGCTGCACGACCGGCCCGCGCCCACCGACCCGCGCCTGGACTGGGGCCCCTACCGGCCGTGGGCGCTCCCCCTGGTGCTGCTCGCCCAGGACCGGGTCGAACAGGCCCGCACCGCACTCGCCGCCGTGCCCGAACCCCCGCACGACCACATGCAGGAGGCCCTGTGGTGCCTGACCGCCCGCGCCGCCGTACACCTGGGCGAGCGCACGGCCGCCGCCCGCGCCGAGGCCGCCCTGCGCGCCGCCCCCGCGGAACACGCCGGCGCCGCGAGCGGAATGCTGACCCTCGGCCCGGTAGCGCGGTACCTGGCGGAGGCACGGGCGTGCGCCGGGACCGGGTGAGCGCCGGCGGCCGGCGACCGGGCCCGCTCACTCCCCCTGGGACCAGGCGGCGACCGACAGGGACACGTGGACGCCGAAGTCGACGAGCCCGGTCGCGGCACGGATGCCCGCGTGGAGCGCGTCCACGCGCTCCTGCCGGTCGGCCGCCCCCGCGGCGAACCACGTCGACCTGATCCCGATCACCACCGGCAGGCCGCCGCGGTCCAGGGGCCAGCGGACCCAGCGGCCGGAAGCGGATCTCGACGTCCCCCGGCGGCACCTGACACACGGTTTCGAAGGACGGAACCACGGTGCGGCCGTGGGAGCCGGCGGCAGCGGGACGAGCCACGACATCGGCCGCCGCCGCGCCGCCCACCGCACGCCCGCACCGGTCGTTCACGGCTCGCGGCCGTTCTCGACGAAGCCGCACGCGTGGCGGGTCCGCTCCCCTATCGTCGGGTGCCATGGGGAACATGGGGGCCGGCGGGTTCGGCGGTGCGGTGCCCTGGTCGGGTGTGCCACCGGTGTTCGAGGACCGGACGCCGGACGCGTGTGTCGTGGTACCGGGCATCATGGGCAGCGTCCTGGAGGACGCCGCGACGGGCCGCCCGCTGTGGGGCGTGGACCTCGGGATGTTGACGGGTGCGTCGACCGGTGAGGAGCTGTTCGGCGCGCTGCGGGCGGACGAGTCGGAGCGGGCCGCCGACGCCGACACCTTCCGGCGGGCGCCGCTGACCCGCGTCCGGGCGACCGGGCTGCTGGCGAAGCCGTGGTGGCTTCCCGTCCTGGAGGGCCTGGACCCCTACGGCGAGGCGGTCAGGAGCCTGCGGAAGGTCGCGCTGGCGCCGGAGGCGGTGGCGCCGTTCCCGTACGACTGGCGCCTCGCCGTCGCCTACAACGGCGCGGTGCTCGCCCGCGCGGCCCGCGCGCACCTGACCCGCTGGCGCGAGCGGGTCGACGCCCGGCCCGACTGGAGGGCCGCCGGTGGACGGGAGCCGCGGCTGCTGTTCGCCGCGCACTCGATGGGCGGGCTGGTGGTGCGGGCCGCGCTGGAGCACGACCCCGAACTCGCGGCCGACACCCGGGCGGTGGTCACCGTCGGGACCCCGTTCCTCGGTTCCGTGAAGTCCGTCCTCACCCTCAACCTCCGGCACGCCGGGGCGAAGCCGGCCAGGCTGCTGCGACAGGTGCAGGCGATGGCCGCGACCCTGCCGGGCATCCACGACCTGTTGCCCGGCTACCGCTGCCTGGACCGCGGACTGTCGGTCGACCGCCTCACCCCCTCCGATGTCGCCCGGCTCGGCGGCGACGAACACCTGGCCGCCCGCTCGCTCGACGAGCACACCCGCCGCTGGGAGCACCCGTACGCGATGCCCGGGCACCGCGTGATCGTCGGCGAGGCACAGGCCACCGTGCAGACCCTCGACGAACAGCGGCACGCCGGGCACCCGGTCGCCGTCGGACGGCACCACTCCTTCGACGCCGGCGCGGACGGCGACGTCGTCCGCGACCCGGCCACCGGCATCCCCGCCCGCCGCGACTCCCGCGGCGACGGCACCGTCCACACCCCGTCCGCCCAGGCCGGCGGCACCGAGGCACGCACCTACGTCTTCGGCCAGCACGGCACCCTGATGCGCCACGACGACGTCCTGCGCCAGCTCCGCAACATCGCCCTGGAACGCACCCCGGGTCCTCGCCTCTCCGGCGCCAGCGCCGGACCGGGCCTGGAGACCCCCCAGCTCGGCGGGACGTTCGGGCAGCCGCTCACCCTCCACGCAACCGGCCTCGACACCCCGGCCAGGGGGAGCCTCACCGTCCGCAGCGCCACCACCGGACGCATGGGCCACCCCCTCACCCTCCGCCGCGACCCCGAGCGCACGGACGGCGCCCTCGCCGCCCGCTTCACCGCCGACGCGCCCGACCTGTACCGCGTGACCCTGGACGTCGAGGACCACGTACCGATCACCCAGCTCGTCCTCGTCAGCCCGCCCGACGCCTGAACCCGCCCGACGCCTGAATCGGAACCCCGCCTTGACCACACCCGTCGGCACCGACCGGAACGCGACCGAACCGCCCCCCGAGGGCGGAGGGATCGAGCTGTTCCCGGTGAACTTCACCGCCTACCGGCAGCACCCCGCCCTGGACACCGAGGCCCACGTCCGGGCGATCGCCGACCTGCTCGCTCCCTACGGTCCGCGCGTCAACAGCTGGACCGTCCCCGAGGACGAACGGGACCGGCAGGCCGTCGAGGACCGGCTCGGCGCATGGAAACGGCCCACCGCCTCCCGCGGCGGCAACACGGTGCTCTACTGGGTCGGCCACGGCAGCACCGAACACCTCGCCCACCACCGCACCCCCGCCCCCATCGACGACGGAATCTCCCCGGAGGAAGTCGCCCGCGCGATCGGCAGCCGCCAGATCCACCCCGACAACGAGGACGGTTGGGCGATCGTCGTCATCGACGCCTGCTTCTCCCGGGACTTCGCCCGGGAGGTGCACCGCGTCCTCCTCGGCAGGAAGTACCGCGACGCCGGCCGCTACCTGCTGCTGTCCACCGCGGCCGAGGGCTACGCCGAACTCGGCGCCTTCACCGGCGCCCTCCGGCACGTCCTGACCGTCACCTTCCGCGGGAAGCCCGACATCGGCCTCGCCGAACTCGGCGTCGAACTCAACCGTGAACTCCGCGGCGGCTACCGCGGTGACAGGGCCGTGCACGGCGACCGGCTCGTGCGTCTCACCCCCGACGTCGCCACCACCGTGTCCGCGCCGCTGGACCAGCTCGCCGAACTCCAGGCCGTCATCGACCGGCTGCCCGCCGACGAGCAGCGTCACTTCCTCCCCAAAGCGTCCGGTGCCGAACTCGGCGAACTCGCCTGGTACTTCCACGGCCGCACCGAGGAGCGCGACCACATCCTGCGCTGGCTGGCCACCGCCACCCGTGGCGCCCTCGTCGTCACCGGCCCCGCCGGCTCCGGCAAGTCGGCCCTCCTCGGCCACGTCCTGCTGCACACCCGTTCCCGGCTGCGCGACGTCCTCGTCCGCCACGGCCACCTGACCGCGCTGCCCACCGAAGTGCCGTGCCCGGACGACCCGTTCGACCTCGTCGCCCACCTCTCCGGCCTCACCCTCGCCCGCACCGTCCAGCTCGTCGCCGAAGCCGTCGGCCTGCCCGACCTCGTCCGGCAGGCCGAGGACGGTCAGCCACCCGCCGTCCTCGCCGCCCGACTCGTCGCCCGGCTGCGCGCCCGGCCGACCCGGCTGACGCTGCTGTTCGACGCCCTCGACGAAGCCGACCAGCCGCTGCTCATCGCCGCCCTCCTCCTGGGCCCCCTCGCCGCCCTGCCCGCCGTCCGGGTCGTCATCGGCACGCGCCGCTCCACCCACGAAGGCCCCGACCGGCCCGCTCCCACCGACACCGACATCCTCGACGCGCTCCGCCCCCGGCCGGTCCGCCGCGAGGCCGGACCGCGGCCCGGCGTCGAACGCGTCGAGGTGAAGCAGGACCCGAAGGCCCTCGCCGGATACCTGCGTGCCAAGCTCGACGCCGCCAGACACCGCGGCGCCCTCGACGCCGACGAGGCGACCATCGAGGACGCCGTCCACCGGCTCGTTGCCGACCACCAGCAACACGGCGCCGAACCACAGCAGTTCCTCTACGTCCGGCTCGCCGCCCACGAACTCCTCAACGACCCCGGCCTCCTCACCGACCCCACCCCCCTGATCGGCCGCACCCACCGCCAGCTGTTCACCCGCGCCCTCCAGCGACTCCAGCGCGCCAACCCGGACTACGCCCCACTCCTGCGCGCCCTCGGCCTCGCCCAGGGCCGCGGCCTGCCCGCCCAGGACGGCATCTGGGCCCTCACCGCCGACGCCCTCGACAGCCGCACCGACACCGGCTCCGACACCGGCAGCAGCATCCCCGAGCTGCTGCGCGACGCCGCTCCCTACCTCACCCTCGACCACGAACACGAGCGGAGCGTCTACCGCCTCGCCCACCGCACCTTCACCGAACAGTTCACCGCCGCCCCGGACACGGCGCGCGGCCACGCCCTCCTCACCGCCGCCCTCGCCGGGCACGGCCGGCAGTGCCTGGGCGCGCAGGAGGACGCCACCGCCCCGCCGGACGCGGTGGTCAGCCCTTACGTCCGCCACCACCTCGCCGCCCACGCCCGCCTGGGCCACACCGCCGGAGCCCTCCACACCCTCGCCGACCACACCGAGGTCCTCGACGCCCTCGACCTCACCAGCATCACCGCCGCGGCCTTCGACCACGGCCTGCCCTCCCACGAACTGCCCCCGGCCATCGCCGGGACCGTCCTGCTCCAGCACCACGCCCGCGACACCGCCGCCACCGAGCAGTCGGCGAACAGTACGGCCGGCTGGCGCCGCTGGTGGCGCCGGCTCGGCACCAGCTACATCCAGGGCGCCCCGCCCCCGGCCGAAGCGCGCCCCCGCGACCCGCGCGGCTGGCCTCCGGAACTGACCGTCGGCGAAGTCCGGCAACGTAAACTCCACCTGCAACTCACCGGCCACACCGACAAGGTGAACGCGGTGGCACTGTTCACCGCGCCCGACGGCACTCCGCGTCTGGCCTCGGCCGGTGCGGACCGGACGGTGCGGATCTGGGACCCGGCCACTCGCGCCCAGGACGGCCCCTCCCTCACCGGCCACACCGACGCGGTGCGTGCGGTGGCGGTGTTCACCGAAGCCGACGGCACCGTGCGGCTGGCCACGGGCGGGGACGACGGGGCGGTGCGGATCTGGGACCCGGCCACCGGAACCCAGGACGGTGTCCCCCTCACCGGCCACGGCAGCGGAGTCGCCGCGGTGGCGGTGTTCACCGCACCCGACGGCGCCGTGCGACTGGCCACGGGCGGCGACGACGGGACGGTGCGGATCTGGGACCCGGTGACCCGCGCCCAGGAGGGCCGGACCCTCACCGGCCACACCGACAAGGTGACCGCGGTGGACGTGTTCACCGCACCCGACGGCACCGTGCGGCTGGCCACAGGAGGCCATGACACGACGGTGCGGATCTGGAACCCCGCCACCGGCGCCCAGGAAGGACCGACCCTCACCGGCCACAGCGGCATCGTGCGTGCGATGGTGGCGTTCACCGCGCCCGACAGCACCGCACCCGACGGCACCCCGCGCGTGGCCACGACCGGCGCCGACGGGACGGTGCGGATCTGGAACCCCGCCACCGGCACCCAGGAGGGCGACACCATCACCGGCCACAGCTTCGGAGTGGCGGCGATCACGGTGTTCACCGCGCCCGACGGCACCCCGCGCCTGGCCACCGGCTGCTATGACGGGGAGGTGCGGGTCTGGAACCCGGCCACCGGCGCCCTGGAAGCCGTCCCCGTCACCAGCGACGACCACTGGGTGAGCGCGGTGGTGCAGTTCACCGCGGCCGACGGCACCCCCCGCCTTGCCACCGGCGGCGAGGACCACACGGTGCGGATCTGGAACCCGGCCGCCCGCCCCCAGGAAGGCGAACCCGTCGACGACAGCATCTACGGAGTGATGGCCGTCGCGGTGTTCACCGCGCCCGACGGCACGCCGCGCCTGGCCACCGCCGGCCACGACAAGACGGTGCGGATCTGGAACCTGACCACCGGCAGGCAGGAAGGCGCGCCCCTCACCGGCCACACCAGCTGGCTGCGCGCGATGGTGGCGTTCACCGCGCCCGACGGCACGCCGCGCCTGGCCGCCGGTGACGGCGACGGGACGGTACGGATCTGGAACCCCGCCACCCGTGCCCAGGAGGGCGTGCCCCTCACCGGGAACGGCAGGGCAGTGGATTCGCTGATGGTGGTCACCCTGGCCGACGGCACGCCGCGCCTGGTCGCCAGTGACGGCGACGGGACGGTGCGGGTCTGGAACCCGGCCACCTGCACCCGGGAGGACGGCCCCATCACCGGGAGCACCAGCGGGGCGCGGAAGGCGGCGGTGTTCAGCGCGGCCGACGGCACGCCCCGCACGGCTGTCGGCGGCGAGGACGGGACGGTGCGGGTCTGGAACCCGGCCACCGGCGCCCTGGAGGGCGCGCCCCTCACCTGCCACGACCACTGGGTGAGCGCGGTGGTGGCGTTCGACGCGCCTGACGGCACGGCGCGAGTGGCCAGCGCCGGCATCGACAAGACGGTGCGGATCTGGGACCCGCACACCCGGACCGGGCAGACGCTGACCCTGGCGGACGGGGTCGAGGCACTGGCGGAAGGCCACGGACTGCTCATCGCGGGCACCCGGTCGGGCTACCTCGCGATCGACATCGCGTCCCTGCCCACCGACCCTGCCGGCAGCGGCACCCCGGACGCCCCGCTGTGACCAGGCGCCCGAGGCGGCCACCGGCGCCTGAGCCGTGGCACGGTGCGGAGCCCGGCCGCCCGAGCAGTGGGAGGCCGGGCCCGTCGGCTCTCGTCGGTGACGACCGGCGGCCGACCGCCGTGCTTGCCCTTGCGAGGGGCGGTGTCGCGCCCTTCCGGTGCGGACTCGCGGATGTTCTCCCGCTCGCCACCCTGCGGGACCTGGCGGCTCAGCCGGCGCGCGCGGTCCACTGAGGCGGCGTCCACAACCGGGCATCGGCGCTGCCGACCTGGATCAGCGTTCCGGTATGTCGGTCCTGACGCGCCGGGCGGAAGCCGTCGATCGCGAACACCTGCTGTCCGCTGGTGATGTCGACGCCCTGCAGACCGGCCTGGCCGGCGATCAGCAGATGCTCTCCGTCGGTGAAGAAGCCGAAATCGCCGAAATCGCCGACCGGCCAGGGGAACGTCGCGACCGCCCTGATCCATCGGACGCCCGGCGAGCGCGGCTCGATCGAGGCGGGGTCGAGGACGTGGACGGTACCGCTGCCGGCGTCGCCCCGGTCGTACACCGCGATCCGACTGTCGTCGATCCACACCGCCGGCCAGTTCCACTCCGAGACCTCGGGATACACCGCACGGCTGGGCCCGTCCTCGGACTCGTACGGGTTGTCGTGCAGCCAGGCGGTCAGGCTCCACACCGCCGGCATCCCCCACGGCTGCCACACCCAACCGGCGTCGTGGACACGAGTCCCGTCAGGACTCAGCGACAGCGCGCCGTGGAAGTAGTCGAGGTCGTGCTCCGCGTCCTCCTCGTCCCCACCCGGGCTGTCCCGCGCCGTCAGCACCTCGCCGGACGCGAGATCGGTGACGTCCAACCGGTTCCAGTCCGTGCGATGGACGACGACCGGCCGGCCACCGTGCTCGGCGAACGCCAACGCGAACGGGACGGTTTCACAGCAGTAGTCCCCGCCGTCCAACGTCAACGCCGGCGAACCGGTGGCGAGATCGACGACCGTGCCGTACCGACCGCGGTCCTGAACCACCGCCGCCCAACGGCCACATCGAGACACGTGAAGCCGCAGCCGAACGCCGCCACCGCACTCGGACGCCGGCCTCTCCTCCCGGTACCGGGCCACGTCCCGCACCTCGCCGGTCGTCGGCACCCACCGCGCCAGCCGTCCACCCTCGGACAGCACCAGCCACGCCGACCCCGCGTCACCGAGGGCCGCCGGCAGCGCCGCCACATCCACGACGGGCCGCAGCGCGTCGGGAACCGCCACGTCCACCGTGCTCATCGCCATGTGAATCCCCTCGGTGCGCCCGTGCCCCCCCCCCCCCCCGCGGCGGCGTGAACAGCCGGTGATACGGCACCGTATCGGCGAAGTCGGTAAGCGCCGCGATGCCGGTCACGGCGGTGAGGTCAGCACGGATCCGGTCCATGCCGGGCTCAGCCTCGCGCAGGTCCGCCTCGGGCTGCACGGCGGCCTGGCGACCTGGCGCTCTTCGGCCCCTGGTCTACTCGGCCCCCCGAGTCGGGCCCTGTCCCGCCAGGATGTCGGCGAAGACGATCACGACCGCGCTCTCGCCGTACTTCGCCGACTGCTCCTGCCGGAAGTCGCCGCTCCGCACGAGGATCCGGTTGATGCGGATCCTGGTGCCGATGGGGAAGGTCATCTCCTCCTCGGACTGGTTGTTCCCGCCGAGCGTCCTTCCCCGATGGTCCTCCGGGAGGCCGAACTCCCAGACGATCTCCTTGCCGGCCACGTACGTGTGGGTCAACGGATCGCCGTACGTGGTCGACAGGATCGCCGGCCACTCGATCGTCTCGTCGACCGGGACGTAGCCACCGTCCGGGTGGCGCTCCTGCTGCTTGAGGATGCCGCCGAACGACTCGTACATGTGCTTGCTGTCGCCCCGCACCACGTTGCCGTCCTCGTTCGCGCGGGGCGTCGTGAAGTCGTCCCACACGCCGTTGATCCGGGCGAAGATGTCGAAGGTGTCCGCCAGGTGCTTCTCGTCCCACGCCTCCGTGGTCTGCTCGTCCGCGTAGCCCCGCGCGATGGCGATGCCGCGCCACGCGTCGAGCACCTCGCTCTCCTTCGACTTGTAGGAGAAGCCCGGGGCGGCGATCTCGCCCGCGGTGAAGCCGGCCTGCCCGAGGGCCGCGAGGAGCGGGTTGATCCGGCGGTAGTCGGCGCTGAGGTAGTTCTCGCCGAGGTTGAGGTCGTCCTGCCTCTGCTTGGCCGCGAGGACCGCCGGGTCCAACTCCCGGGCACGAGCCTCTTCGTACTCCTTGCGGGACGCCTCCCGCTCCTCGACCGTCCCCCATGACTTGTCCTTGGTGGACGCCCGGGGCTTCTTGCCGTCCGCGCCCGCGGAGATCAGATAGGACCCGAAGCGGAAACTGAGGGTCGTCTGCCCCTCGACGTCCCCCTCGTCCGTGTGCTTGACGACCCGGGTCCCGTTCGGGAGGCCCGGTGCGAGGGTGCGCTGCACGGGCGCATCCGACGCACCGGCCGTCCCGGTCCCGGGGCCGGCCGAACGCTGCACGTCGCAGGAGGCCCGGGGGGCCGGACGGCTCATCACCCTGCGGGCGTTGGCCTCGGCCTCGCGCTCGAAGCGGTCTGAGGGGTCGGAGACCTTCAGCCCGTTGCCGTCGTCGGTACCGCTGACCGGCCCCTGGCGCTGCTGGATGACATGGGTGAGCTCGTGGGCGAGGGTGTGCGCACCGCCCCCGCCGTCGCCGATGACGACGTGGTTGCCGGAGGTGTAGGCCCGCGCGCCGACCTCGGCCGCGGAGGCCTTCGCGGCGCCGCCGGTGTGGATGCGTACGTCGGAGAAGTCGGCGCCGAGGCGGGACTCCATGTCGGTACGGGTGGCCTGGTCCAGAGGCCGGCCGGGGTCGTCCAGGACATCGTGGACGGACGAGCGCTGAAGGACCGGGGACACGGCACGCCGGACGGCGGGGCCCTCGAAGCCCTCATAGCCCTCGTGGCCGCAGCCGTTCCCATGCCGGTGCTTCTCCGCGTCCAGGCCGCCGTGGCCGGCCCGACGGAGCATCTGGACGACCGCCGCGTTGCCCACGGTGGCCTGGAGGGCGAGCAGTTCTGACCGTGGGTGCCCGGCCTCGGCGGGCGCGGGCCTCGCCGCACGGCCGGCCCTGGCCCCGGTGGCTTCCTCGTTCTCCCGCTCGCGCATCGGGCTCCGCCCCTTCCGGGATCGTCGGCAACGTCCCACTCAACCCGACGGCAACGGCGCGGCGGAAGGTACTTCAGGGCAGAGCTCAGGGGCCCCCGCGGCGGTTTCCCGTGGCACTTCCGTACAGGCGGCACGGCAGCAGGGTGTGAAGGAACCCGGCACGGTCGGCGGGAACCCAACCGGCTCGTGAAAAAGCTGTCATGACATCACGTCGGAACAGCACGCTCATGGCGGGCGACCACGAATGCCGCCCTTCACCCACCTCTGAGGAAAGCGGACCTGCCGTGCCCCGACGATCTTCCCGACCGGCGGCGCGGAGCCGGGCGAAGGCCGGTGCCCGGGCACCGGCTCAACGACTCCAATCTTCGCCGGCTCCCACCAGAGGTACGCTGATCAAATCCTCCTTCCTACCTCGGAGCCTCCATGCGTCTCTCGGATTACTCCCCGCCCGACACTGCCGCGGCCCGAGGCGCACGAGCGCTGTGCGAGGCCTTCCACAGCCCTGCGATGGTCAACCACGTCACGCGGTCCTGGCTCTGGGCCGAGGCGTTCGCGATCGTCGAGGGTCGCACGGGCATCGACCATGAGCTGCTGTACACAGCTGCTCTGCTACACGACATCGGGCTCGTCCCCTCCTACGACAACCACACGCTCGGCTACGAGGAGGCCGGCGGCTTCGTCGGCGAGGCGCTCACCGCCGGCGCCGGCTGGCCGGCTGACCGGCGCCGCCGCGTGAACGAGGTCATCGTCCGGCACAACTGGCCCGAGGTGGATCCTGCACTCGACGTCGAGGGCCACCTGCTGGAGACGGCGACCGGACTGGACATCTCCGGCCGCCGCGACGAGGACATCCCACTCGCTTTCCGCCGCGAGGTGCTCAGCACCTACCCCCGCCTCGACCTTGCCGAGGAGTTCGGTGCCTGCGTACGGGATCAGGCCGCGCGCAAGCCGCACAGCCAAGCCCGACGCCTCGTCGACGGCGGGCTCGACCGGAAGCTCGGCGAGAACCCGCTCGAACAGCTCCCCTCCTAGCGCATCGAACGTCCCCAACGTCGAGAGGCTCGGAACACGAGCCCTTGTGCGCTGGAACAGCCCATTGCAGGGCCTGCGGGTTCTCGGCCGCCGCCTGATCCGTCGGGACCACGAGTTCCACCTGCGGGCGGGCGAGGATCTCGCGGGTCCGATCACGCAATGGAGCCCGAGCTTGGCCGCCCCTTTCGCGTCAAGAACATTGCCGCGGGACCGGCGGCGTTCGAGAGGACCCGCCGTGCTGCGGACCTCGGCGCCCTGTCCGCGCAGTTCCGTGGCGAAGCGGCTGACCTTGCCACTGTCGAGTACGCCCGCGTGCAGGATGGTGCGCATCCTCAGACCACGGCGCAGGTACTTGAGGTCGCGGGTCCTGACGGCGTCCAGGGCGGCGGTGAGAATCGGTCCCGGGTAGGTGGTCAGCCGCTCCCGCCTGGCGAAGAAGGACAGTTCGTCGACCGCCTCTACGACCTGCGGGAGGCCTTCGACGAAACCGAGCTCGCCGGCCGGGTCGCGGTCCCCGACGGGCTGGTCCTCCAGCAGGCTGTCCACGAGGTGACGGAACGAGGCGACCTGACGGGCCTCGTCGTGGAGACGGCGGACGCGGCGCTGCATCAGGCGGTCGATCACATTCCTCGGATCGGTCCCGCGGAATGTGCGGGGTCCGACGGCGGTGACCGCGCCCGGACCATCGGCGATGAATCTGCCCGGGTGCGCATTCATCCCGGTCGATCGTTGTCAGAGGAGAAAGACCTGTGAATTACCGTCATCTGCCGCTGGCGTTCGCTGGCGCCGCAGCCGTTTCGCTGCCGCCGTGCCCGCGCACGCCGCGCCTGCGGCCGGCCCGGCCGCCCCAACGGCGGCATACGGGCCCTGGTCACCGTCAAGGGCCATGAAGCACCCCGCGACCACCGCTTCGACCTCACCCTGCCGCCCGGTGCACACCTGGACCCGCAGAACGACGGCAGCGTGAACGTGCTCAAGGACGGCCGCCCCCTGGGCTCCTTCTCCGCCCCCTGGGCCAAGGACGCGAACGGCAACCCGGTGCCCACCCACTACCGCATCGAAGGCACCACCCTCATCCAGCACATCGACACCCGCCCCGACACCGCCCACCCCGTCGTCGCCGACCGCAAGGCGAGACGAACTTCGCCATCCCCGAGGACCATCTGCTCGACCTCCACGCCGATCCCCGGGAAGAGAAGGTCAACCACACGCGCCGCATCCATCACGCCCAGTTCATGCCCACCACCCGTTCCTGGTCGGCACGAACCCCTCAATCAGCGACAGAGCCCGGAAGTGATCCAGAACCCCAAATCGTTGCCGACAGCGGAGCGGGCGGCGGCTCATGCCAACCGTCGCCGACAAGGGCCTGTCACAGAGTGCGCGCTGTGTGGTCGTCCGGTCCCGGTCAGGCTCCTGAGAGCGGAGACCCCGTCCCTTGCGCGGCAAGCCGTACGGGCCGTACTCCGGCCGGAAGCGCCCCTTGCATCCACCACTGACACCGAGCGTTTTCCCCTACCCGATTCAGCCGGGGGCGCATACCTGGTCGCGGGGCGGGTCGGGCCGGCTCCTGGCGACTTTTTGCTGGTCACCGTCGGGGCCGGCAGATCGACAACCGGCGGGTACATGGCCGGATCCGGTGGGTCGGGTCTCGCATCACCGGCCGCATGCAGATCCTTTTCCCAGGACCGTGCCCGGGAAGGGGATGACGTGTGACCAGGGGTGGGAATGACGATGAACTGGCCGAGGCCGTACGGGCCCTGCTGGCTGATGAGCCTGATCCGGGGGTCGAGGCGCGGACACCGGAGGAGGCCGCCCGGGCCGTCAGGCTGTTCGACGAGGGCATCGTCAAGGTGCCGAAGCTCTTTCGGCGGATGGCGGAGAGCGCCCAGCGAGGCGCCGAGACGCTCTCCTCGGACAGGTTGCAGGTCCTCTCCGAGATGGTCCAGAACGCCGACGACACCGGGGCCCGCGAGATCCGCTTCCACTGGCGGCCGACCGAGCTCCTGGTCGCGCACAACGGCAGCGGCCTGCGCCTGGCCGACATCCCGCGGCTGGGGCTGCCGTGGCTCAGTGGCAAGAGCCTGGACTCCGCGAGCACCGGTCGGTTCGGCATCGGCCTGGCGACGCTCCGGACGCTCTCGACCTCCTGGGAGGTGCACGGCCACCCGTACCACGTCCGGTTCGCCGACATCACCCTGGCACCGGCGGAGCCGCCGCGCCTGCCGGCGGACGTCTCCGGGCGGGAATGGACGGTCTTCCGCATCCCGCTCGACCCCGGGGTCCTCTCCGGGGAGGAACTCCTCGCCTGGTTCGAGAACTGGCAGGACAGCTCCCTGCTCTTCCTGCGCGACCTCGAACAGGTCACGGTGGCGACCGACGACACCGCTGGTCCGGGCTCGACGAGGGTCCTGCGGCTGAGTTGGCAGAACATCACCACTCTGAGCCTGCCGGTCGACGGGGCGGAGCACACCGTCCGGGTCCGGGAGGCCAGGACCACCGGGGCCGACCGCTGGCGCGTCTACGACACGCCGATCCCGTCCCGACCCGGGTGGCACCGGTTGCACAAGGAACTCGGCTCCACTGTTTCGGTGGCCGTGGCGCTGCCGATGGACGAAGCGGCGCCGGGGCACGTCCACGCGGGACTGCCGGTGGCCCCGCTCGCCGTCCCGGCCCGGGTGCACTCGCAGTTCGACCCGGTCGTCAGCCGTGAGGGTTTCGCCGCGAGCGCGTTGAACTCGGCCCTGGTCCCGGTCGTCGGCGACCTGTGGCAGGCCGCGGTACTCGACGTGCTCGCACGGGTGGAGCCGTCGGCCTGGCACCTGCTGCCCCTGACCGAGACGTCCGCTCACGGCAAGACCGGGCTCCCCGACCGCCTCGTCGGCACGTTCCTGGAGCGTGCCCGGACGGAGGTGGCCGCCGCGCTCACACTGCCGGTGCCGGACGGAACGGCCGTCCCGCTCGCCGGCCTCGCGGTCGAGGCGGAGCAGCTCACCGGAGTGATCTCGGAGCGGGACACCGCGCAGCTCGCGGAGCTGGAGCACTGCTTCCCCGGTGCCGCCCGCGACCGGGACGGCCGTTGGCGCGCGGTGCTCGCAGACTGGAGGAACGCCGGTGCGGTGGAACTCCCGGACGAGGTCGGGGTCGCGGACGCGGTCGGACTGCTCAAGCGGCCCGCTTACGACATCGACCGCACGGTCCGCCTCACCGCCGTCGCCCTCAGCGCCGGCATGGAGTCCACGATGCGCTTCCGTGTGTGCCTGGCCACGGCAGACGGGCAGAGACTCGCGCCGTACGAGCACCTGTTCGCCGACCGTCAGGGAACCGGACCGCTGGATCCGTTGGGTGTCCTCCGGGACCTGCATCCCGCCTACTGGGCCGATGAGGACGCCGCCCAGCGGGTCACCGGCTGGTTGAGCAGGAACGGCCACCTGGTCCGCCGTGACGACACCGCGGCCGTCCTCCGCCGGATCGCCCACCTGGGGAGCACCGGCGCCCGGCTGCCGGCCACCGACATCCCGGGAACCGACCAGCTGGTCCTGCTCCAACGGGCCCTGGCCGAGCTCCCGGCCCCGGACCGCGAGCGACTGGGCCCGGGAATCGGCCGGACCGTACGGCTCGACGCGTACGAGTACGGCGCGGACGGCGAGGAGAAGACCTGCCAGGCCGCACCGGACCGGCTCTACCTCCCCCGGGCGCTGGAGAGCGCGGGCAGCGACCGGTTCGCGACCGCCGCGCGCAAGACCCCCGGACTCCTCTGGGCCCACCGCTCCTACGCCAAGACGCTGCTGCCCGTCTCGCGGAGCGGTGGCCTGAGCCCCACGGCGTTCCTCCGCCTGCTGGGCGTGGCCGACACTCCCCGGCTCGCCCCGGCGGTGCGGGGGTTGATGAAGAGGTACGAGCGGTCCCACGACAAGCGGATAGGGCTACCCCGTGACATCTGGCCGTCTCCTGCCGGGCGCCACGATGCGATGGCACGGCTCCGGGCCACGCACACCCTGAACGACCAGGCCTCGCGAGACCTCGACCAAGTCGTCAGGCACATCACCATGGAGCGGAACGTCTCCGAGCGCAGGCGGCGCACGGCAGCGCTACTCCACTCCCTGAGCAAGCTGATCACCAGTCGTGAGGCGATGGTCGAGGCTGCCACGGGCTATCGCCGCTGGACGGTGAGGGGCTCCGTCCCCGCGCTGTGGGTGTGGAACCTGCGCGACAGCGCGTGGCTGGAGGACGAGAAGGGCGTCCTGCGCCAGCCCGGCCGGCTCCAGCAGCGCACACCTGACGCCGAGGCGCTCTACGGACAGGACGAACCGAACTACCTGCACGCGGAGCTTCAGCAGGCGCTCTCCAACCGGTCCGACGTGCTGGCGGCACTCGGCGTGGCGGGCGACCCCGACATCCCCCAGCTGCTCGGCCGCCTCCGGCGGCTGCGCAAGCGGCCACTGGGCACGGGCGCCCAGGCAGAGGACCTGAGGACCGAGGTCTACCTGGTCTACCGCGCGCTCGCCGGGCGCCTGACGGAGCGTACGGCCGATGCCCCTCGCGCGCAGGTCGAGAAGCGGGTGACGGCGGGGCTGCGGGGTGATGACGCCCTCGTCCTCACCGACCTCGGCTGGCGCAGTCCCGATGACTGCTTCCGGGGCACCGCCATCCTGCACGGCCTGCGCGCGTTCGTCCCGCCCGGGCCCGAGCTGCTGCCGCTCTGGCAGGCCCTGGGAATCGGGGAACCGGGGCCCGAGGACCTGGTCGAGGCCCTCAAGGAGCTCGCGGCCGACGGAGCCCCGACGGGAGGGGACCGGGAGCGGCTGATGCTGGAGGCGCTGCGGTCGTTGAACAGGCTGGTCGGCGGCACGGGTGCGAGCATCGCACCGGGCCTGAGGTCGAAGCTGCGCTGGCTGCCGCTGTGGACCAGCGCCGGGTGGATCAAACAGCAGAACTCGGTCTACGCCGTGGCCGCCCACCGGTCGGTTGAGGTGGCCCTGGCCGGCCGCGTCCCGCTCTGGCAGCCGGGCGGCGACGTGGAGCAGTTCGCCGGGCTGCTGGCCCCGCTTGGCGTGCAGGAGGTGGGCCTGGCCTCGGCCGAGGCCGTCGAACCCGACACGGCGGTCCCCGACTCCGGCCTCACCGAGAGCTTCCGACGGGCCGTCACCGCTCTGCAGGACCGCCTGGTCCGGGACGAGCCGGCGGCCGCCGAGTCGTTCACGGACTGGGCGTGGCTCGCGGGTCTGGAGGTGCGCGTCTTGCCGGGTCTGCGCGTCCGTTTGGACCTGGGCCCGGACCGCGAGCCGGTGGAGATCCCCGTCGGCGCCCACGTCGACCGGTCGGCGAAGGCTCTGTTCCTGTCCGCTCCGACGGAGCTGTGCACCCGACTGGGCACCGGGGCGGCTGTCGCCTGCCAGTTCGCAGGCTTCCGCGCCCAGGTCGCCCGCCACTGGCGGGACTTCTGGGAAGAGGAAGCCGTCACCACCGGTCATGCCGTACCCCTCACCTCGTCGGGCCAGCGGGACTTCGAGGAACGGCAGCGACGGGACGAACTGCTGCGCGACCGTTCCCTGCGGGCAGCAGCGGTGGCGCCCCCAGCCAAGCCCGTCCAGGGCGTGCGCCGCACCGCAGCGAAGTCCGCCGCACCGCTGCCCGCGCCCCGGCCCGCCCCCGGCGGTACGACGGCGGCAGTACCTGTGGCAGCAGTACCTGCGGCACTCCCGAAGCCGCGCAGCGCCGCCGTGCCCGAGCCGCCACGGCTGGTCGGCCTCGACCGGCTCGGCCGACCCACCGTCCGCCGGACCGGGCCGGCTGCCGGCACCACAGGCGGACCAGTCCCGGCCCAGCCGCAGCGTGCGTTCCGCACCCGGGCCGGAGGCCTGGCGATCCCTCGGCAGGGCGGAGCCGTGCCCCGCGGGCAGTCCACCCGGCACGGGTACCAGGACAGCAGCTCCAAGGAAGCCCTCGTCATCCGAACCCTCGCCGCCGTGCTCGGAGAGGACGCGGACAGCCTCGACCAGCGGGGGAAGCGGAACGTCGGAGCCGACGCGGTCGACAGCGCCGGCCGCTACTACGAGATCAAGGCGCACGGCGGCGCCAGGCCGAGCGACGTCACCCTCACCGTCGCCGAGTACATCCGTGCCCGGGAGCAGGGGGAGAACTACATCCTGCTCATCGCCGAACACCTCAACGAGGACAGCGGAGGGGAACCGGCCCTGACCCTGATCAGCGACCCGTTGGCCAAGCTCGACCTGGAACCCGTCTCAGACGTCCGCCTCAAGGGCCTGCGCGCGGCCTCGCTGGAGGCCGAACGGTGGGAGTGGCCGACGGCCTGACCCGGTTGGAAAGCGCACCCCTGCCCCGGCCACCCGGGAGCACGACCGAGGCCCTTCACCGGTCGAACCGGCAGAGGTGGTCCGGCAGAGGTGGTCCGGATTTTCCGCAGAAAATCCGGACCACCGGACGCCGAGGTGTTCTTCCGGGTGCCCGCCCCGACGATGCGGTTCGAGCACTGCCCTCGCCGAAGTCCGTGAGGGCGGACAACCGGTCCCCTACAACCATGCATGAAACAGCCCGTACGGTGCACCGAAGGCTCAGGCCCGGCTCGCCAGGGCGCAGCCGGGAGAGACGGCCCCCGGTCCGTCGGTCCCACACCTGCGGGACTCCGGATTCGAACTGAATGGATTGGCGCACTCTGAGCCCAATCGCCGCAGGTCAGGAAGTGGTCGGCCCCGCGCTCGCGGGGATGGCTCCCCAGCCGCGGTCTTCCGGCTCCACGGTGTCCGGTCGGCCCCGCGCGCTCGAGCCTGGCGGGGAGGTCCCCTCCGGGATGGTTCGGGAAGAGGGTGAAATAGGCAGAGTCCACGAGGAAGGCGACCGCCCTGACGCATATCCCGGCCGCACAGCCGATGACGGTCATCCGGGCCGACGGGTGCATGGTTGTGCCCAGTTCCCACCATTTGAGGTCGGTCTGCTTGCGCTGCGTGAGGTGCCGGGCGAGATGGCCGAACCCCGAGCCAACGGACCGCCCGTTCGGCCTTCCGGGGCCCGTGCCCCCCTGGCCCACCTGCGCGGCGCCCTGCGGTCGGGGTGCGGAGAATCCCGCGGATCACTCGGGTAGACCGCCGGCACGAGCGAGTCCAGCAGGTGCTGCTCGATCTTCTCGAGGGTCGGGAAGTCCTCCCGGCCCGCGAGATCGCCGGGTTTCCTGTCCTGGTCCGGGTCCTCGTGGACCTTGCCGCACAGCCACAGCAGGAGCGGAACCGACAGCGCCTGGGCCGCGAGTCCGTCCGGGTCCCGGACGCCGTCGAGGACGACGAAGGCTGATGGCCGACGCACCACGTCTTCCGGGCACGAGCTCAAGCGGGCGGCGTGGCCGGGGACCACACGCCCATCCTCGTACCCGACAAAGGCGGTGCGGAAAATATCGGGTGATCGGAGCCGGTGTCGCCGCAGGATGGGGGCATGGATGACACGACCTTGGTATCCCGTTTCCTCCGCGACGGATTCGTGAAGTTGGAGGGCGCCGTCGCACCGCGCGTGGCCGCTGACTGCGCAGGGCTGCTGTGGCGGGAGACGGGTTGCGACCCGGACGACCCGTCGACATGGACGGAGCCCGTGCACTGGGTGGCCGGCATGGCGCAGGGTCCGTTCGCCGCCGCACCCAATTCCCCGTCCCTGCAACACGCGTACGACCTGCTCGTCGGCGCGGGACGCTGGGAGCCGCGCTACTCGCTGGGCACGTTCCCGCTGCGCTTCCCGCACGAGGAGGAGCCCGACGACGCGGGTTGGCACATCGAGGGGAGCTATCTGCCGGAGGGCGAGAGCTGGTACTTCACCAATCTGCGCTCCCAGGGCCGGGCGTTGCTGATGCTGTTCCTGTTCAGCGAGGTCGGTGAGGAGGACGCCCCGACCCGGATCAGGGTCGGCTCACACCTCGACGTGCCAAAGGTGCTGGAGAAGCACGGGGAGAACGGGGCGAGCGGGCTGACCCTCGCGCCCGATCTGGTGACGGCGACCGACCATCGGCCACTCGCCCTCGCCACCGGGTCCCCGGGCGACGTCTTCCTGTGCCACCCGTTCCTGGTGCACGCGGCGCAACCGCACCATGGGGTGCGGCCGCGTTTCATGGCCCAGCCGCCGCTGATGCCGGCCACGCCGTACGAACTGGAGCGGGCCGACGGCGCGTACTCACCCGTGGAGATCGCGATCCGCCGGGGCCTGGGACGGGGTACTCCCGGTCCGGACGGGGACGGCACCGACCACAGCGCTGGGTAGACGTGCTTCACGACTGTCGTCGGCAAGGCGGCCGTAAGGAGGGATGAGGAAGGAGGCCAGGCATGCTGGAGCGGTTGAACCAGGCCATGGAGCACATCGATTGCCATCCCGGCCTCGTACGTCCGCTCCGCCTGTGCTGAGGTGACCCGGTACGGCAGAGGTAGAGGTCGGTGCCCCATCACGTGCGCTTCGCCCGTGCAGAGGTAGCCCGCCGTCCGGCCTTCGTGATGGGAGTGGTTTCGGTGGGCTTTCGTCTGTACGGGGGTGGCCCGCCGCGGTGCAGGGCAGTCACGGCACCCTGAAGGTGCGCTCCGCCCGTGCCGGAGGTGGCCCGGTTGTGGGCAAGGTCCGGGCCGATGGGGAGAAGTCCCGCGGCCTCCTGGCCGCGGGGTACCTCGCCCCGCACCTGCGCGAGCGTCCGTTGCCCGTGCCGCCGATCGACGATCCCGGCCCGGGTGCGCCGAGTTCACCGCCCGCCCGGCCGTTCCCGACCCGGCCGGGGTGGTCGAGCGGGTGAGGCGGTGGGCGTCCGGGCACTGATCACGGAGCCCCGGACCAACCGGGCGCCGTGGGCCCCTGGATCGTGATCGGTCCCGGCGGGCCCGACCTCGACGGCGGTGCGGGCCGTGCGCCCGAGAGCGGGCGGAGGGTCACAGGTGTGGCAGTGCGAAGGGAACGTGCCCCGTGGCGAGACCGGTGCTGCCGAGGAGGCGGCCCATGCGTTTGCGGGAGTGCAGGAGGACGGTGCGGTCGCTGATCCTCAACTGGGGGAAGCGTTCCGCGAGTTGTGCCTCGAAGGGGTCGATGGCGTGCAGGCCGCGGAGCCACGCCATCACGAGCAGGTTGTCGGAACCGCTGACGGAGACGGCGAGGCGCACCTCCTTGGCCCGGGCCAGCGCGTTGCCCGTGGCCGCGAGATGGGTGTGGGGGACCACGGCGCGGTAGAGCACCACGGTCGAGAGCCCCGCGAGGGGATGGGCCAGGTCGCAGCGGAAGGTGATGTCGCCGTCCCGGACCATCCGCTGGAGCCGGCGGCGGGCGGTGTGTTCGCTCATCCCGGCCGCCGCGCCGAGTTCGGTGTATCCGAGACGTCCGTCGACACCGAGCGCCGCGAGCAGGGCTTGGTCATCCGGCGGGCGCGGCGGGTGCATGCGGGCGCTGTACACGGTCGAGCCCGAACTCCGCGGAGCCGCGAGCTCGGTGTGCCCGGCGGGCTCCATGGCCCGCATCCGCCAGTCGCCGCCTTCGCTGTACAGCGTGATCCCGAGGCGGGTCCGGGTGGACCGGACCCCCTTCAACCCGCCGATCAGGCCGTGCACCGAGCGGCCGAGGGACGGCAGGTCGGCCGCCGCGACGGATGCCAGGAGGTCGAAGTCGCCGGCGGTCTCGTCGACGCTGAAGACCCAGGGCATGTCGGCCAGGGCCCGGCTGACGGATTCGAGCGCCCGTGGCCGGCAGCGCACCTCGACGTAGCCGACGGTGGCCGATTTCGCCGCGTCGTAGGCCGTGACCCAGGCCAGGCCGTTCGCACGCAGCCGCTCCCAGCGCCGGGCCGCCGTGGTCGCGTCCACGCCCAGCGCCCGGCCGACCTGGGACCACGGCGCCCGGGGCGCGGCCTGCAGGGCGTCGACGAGCGCGAGGTCCAGTTCGGAGAAGCGCACGTCCGCGGCGGCCGGGCGGGAGTCGGGCGGGCGGGAGTCGGGCGGGCGGGAATCGGCCGGGCGGGAATCGGGCGGGCGGGAGTCGGGCGGGCGGGAATCGGCCGGGCGGGAATCGGGCGGGCGGGAATCGGGCGGTGCGGCGCTTTCCCTGATGTTTTCCTGCAATTCCTCGGGTATTCCGGTCACAGGTCGGATGGTAGGGGCACTTCCGGCCGATGCCCAGTTTCGGCCACGGTGATGAGGAGTGCCGCGTGTCTGCTCCGTCCCCGCAGTCCGCCCGGAGAACGGTCCGGATCACGATCGTCCTGTTGTTCGCCGCCTGGCTGGTCGACTACGCCGACCGGCTCGTCATCAATCTGGTCCTGCCCTCCCTCGGCGCCGAGTTCGGGCTGAGCCGCGGGCAGCAGGGCCTGATCGTCTCCGCGTTCTTCCTCGCCTACGCGCTCGCCCAGATACCCGGCGGCATGCTCGCCGACCGGTACGGCGCGCGCCGGGTCACGCTCTGGGCCCTGCTGGCGTGGTCGGTGTTCACCGCGCTGACCGGCTTCGCCTGGTCGTTCGTCGTTCTGCTGGTGCTGCGGTTCGCGTTCGGTGCCGCCGAGGGCGTCTTCCCGCCCGCCGCGCTGAAGGTCCTCGTCGAGCGGACCAGGCCGGACGAGCGGATGGCCGCCAATGGCCTGATCATGAGTTCCAACGCGATCGCCGGTGTCCTCACCCCGCTTCTCGTCGCTCCCCTGATCGCGGTCTTCGGCTGGCGTTCGGCGTTCTTCTCCACGGCGGCGCTCGGCGTGTTCGTCCTGGTGGCGGTGCGGACGCGGCTGCCCGCCCCGCTGCCCCGGACGGAACCGGCGACGGCCACGGTCCGCGCCGGCATCGGCGATGTCCTGAGGCTGGGCGTGGTCTGGCGCTTCAGCGCCATGATGTTCGGCTACAGCGCGATCGTCTGGGGCTTCAACACCTGGGTCCCCTCCTACCTCGGCGACGAGTTCGGACTCTCCCTCACCGCGGCCGGAGCGCTCATGGCGGTCCCGGCCCTCGCCGCCGCCGGGGCGACGGTCATCGGCGGCCGGATCTCGGACCGGCTCGGGGGCCACCACCGCAAGGTGATCCTGCCCGCCATGACCGTGGCCGCGCTCGCGCTGCTCCTGGTCGCCTTCTCCTCCTCGCTCACCGGCTTCGTCGTCTTCGGCACCGTCGCGTCGGTCGCCGTCTCCCTCTGCTACATGCCCGTCTTCGCCGTCCCGCTGAGCGGGCTGGCACCGGAGCGGGTCGGCGTGGGCAGCGCGGTGATCGTCCTCGGCGGCCAGGTGGCGGGCATGGCCGCCCCTCCCCTCGTCGGCGCGCTCGCCGACGCCTTCTCCTTCCGGGTGGCCTTCGCCTCCCTGGTCCTCGGCGCCGGCATCGCCGCCGCCATGGCTCTCCTGACCCCACAGGACGCCGCCTCCTTCCGGACCGCCACCGGCGCGTCCGGCCTTCCCGAGCCCGCAAAGGAATCCGCATGACCGCCGCCTCCCTCCCCCGCCTGCTGACGGCCCTTCCCGACCGGCTCCCCGACCTGCTCGCCGTCTACGAGGACCTGCACGCCCACCCGGAACTGTCGTTCCAGGAGTTCCGCACCGCCGGGATCGTCGCCGACCGCCTGCGGCGGCAGGGCTGGGACGTCACCGAGGGCGTCGGCCGCACCGGGGTCGTCGGGGTCCTGGTCAACGGCGAGGGCCCCGTGGTCCTGCTCCGCGCCGACATGGACGGCCTCCCGGTCCGGGAGCGGACGGGGCTGCCGTACGCCTCCCGCGAGACCGCCGTCGACGCTGACGGCAACGAGGTGCCCGTGATGCACGCCTGCGGCCACGACATGCACGTCACCTGCCTCCTCGGCGCCACCGCCCAGCTGGCCGCCGCCCGTGAGGAGTGGCGCGGCACGGTCGTCGCCGTGTTCCAGCCCGCCGAAGAGGTCGGCGGTGCGCCGGCGATGATCGAGGACGGCTTCCTGGAGCGCTTCCCCCGCGCCGACGTCTGCCTCGGCCAGCACGTGGCACCGGCGCCCGCCGGGTTCGTCGGCACCCGGCCCGGCCCGCTGATGGCCGCCTCCGACAGCCTGCGGGTGCGCCTCTTCGGGCGCGGCGGACACGGCTCGACGCCCGAGTCGACCGTCGACCCGGTCGTCATGGCCGCCGCGGTCGTCATGCGGCTGCAGACGATCGTCTCCCGCGAGACGGGGGCGGCGCAGACCGCGGTGGTGACCGTCGGCTCGCTGCACGCGGGCACCAAGGAGAACATCATCCCCGACACCGCGGAGCTGCGGATCAACATCCGCTCCACGACTCCCGCGGTCCGGGACCGGGTCCTCGCGGCCGTCGAACGGATCGTCCGCGCCGAGGCCGCCGCCTCCGGTGCCCCGGAGGACCCGGAGATCACCGCGATCAACTCCTTCCCCCTCACCGTCAACGACGGCCCCGCCACGGACACCGTGGTGACGGCGATCGCCGAAGCCCTCGGCCGGGAGCGGGTCTTCACCCTGCCCCAGCCCCTCACCGGCAGCGAGGACTTCGGTGTCTTCGGCACGGCCCTCGGTGTTCCCTCGGTCTTCTGGCACTTCGGCGGCGCCGACCCCGCGCTCTTCCGGGACATCGACCCCGCATCGCTGGTGACGGACGGTCTGCCCGACACGGTCCCCGCCAACCACTCACCGCACTTCGCCCCCGTCCCCGACCCCACCATCCGGATCGGGGTGACGGCCCTGCTCGCGGCGGCCGCCCCGTGGCTGTGCCCCGAGGACGCCCGTGCCGACGGCGACCGTGCCGACGGCGACCGGAGCGGCTGGAACGACCGGAACGGCTGACGCACGGCTCCCCGGCCCCGTACCTCCCGCACGTCCTGCTCTCCCTCTCCCTCCCCCCTGCCCCGGCTTTCCGGAAAGGCCTCCGCATGAACGTGTACGACTCCGGATCCGACCTCGCCTACCTCAGCGCCACCGAAGCCCGACGCCTGTTCATGGCCCGCGAGCTGTCCCCGGTGGAGCTGATGCGCGCGGTGATCGACCGCGCCGAGCAGACCGAGCCGGTCGTCAACGCCTTCACCGAGCGGCTCTTCGACGAGGCGCTCGAACAGGCCAGGCACGCCGAGGACCGCTTCCTCGGCAAGGGCGGCCTGGCGCCGCGCCCGCTGGAGGGCATCCCGGTCGCGACGAAGGAGAAGCACGCCATCGCCGGGCGCTCCCTCACCGAGGGCTCGCTCGTCAACGTCGGCACCACGGCGACCGAGAACGCCCCGGTGGTCGACCGCATCCTGGAGGCCGGCGGCATCATCCACGCCCGCACCGCCACCCCCGAGTTCTCCATCGCCACCTTCACCCACAGCCGCCTGTGGGGCGTCACCCGCAACCCCTGGAACCCCGAATTCACCCCCGGCGGCTCGTCCGGCGGCGCGGGCGCCTCACTCGCGGCCGGCACCGCGCTCCTCGCCTCCGCCTCCGACATCGGCGGCTCCACCCGGATCCCCGCGGCCTTCACCGGCACCGTCGGGTTCAAGGCCCCCTACGGCCGGATCCCCGGCGTCGCCCCGCTCTCCGCAGACCACTACCGCGGCGACGGCCCGATGGCGCGGACCGTGGACGACTGCGTCGCGTTCGCCAACGTCCTGGCCGGCCCCGACCCGCGCGACCACGTGTCGCTGCGTCCGAAGCTCGTCCTGCCGACCGAGTTCGCCCCGGTCGCGGGGATGCGCGTGGCGCTGTGCCTGCGCCTCGGCGCGTACGACGTCCACCCGGAGATCGAGGCCGACACCCGCGCCGTCGCCCGCGCCCTCACCGACGCCGGCGCGGTCGTCGAGGAGATCGAACTGCCCTGGACCAAGGACGACCTCCTCCTCAGCCTCGCGGCGCACTTCTCCTCCATCTTCGGAGCCCTCGTGTCCGAGATCGAGGCCGAGCACCGCGACCGGATGTCGGCCTACACGGTGGCCTTCGCGGACACCATGGCGATCGCCCGCGAGCGCGTCAGCTACCTCGACGGCCTGCGCGTCGAGACCAGGATGCAGCGCGAACTCGGTGAGGCGATGGCGCCCTTCGACGCCCTGATCTGCCCCACCACAGCCGTCCCGGGCCTGCCCGCCGGAGACGACCTCCTGGACCGCCTGGTGGTGAACGGCGAGGACCACGGCGAGCCCCTGTGGGCGTGCATGACAGCCCCCTTCAACATCAACAACCGCTGCCCCGTCCTCAACGTCCCGAGCGGCCGATCCAGTTGGGGCGTGCCAACAGGCGTCCAGATCGTCGGCCACACCTACGACGACCCGACCGTCTTCAGGATCGGCAAGGCCCTGGAGCACCTCCGCCCCTGGGCCTACACCCCGGACCACCGTCCGGCCGCCGCGCGCGACCAGGCCTCAGCCGGGACCGGGCCCCGCTGACAGCGGCGACCGCCGCGGCGCTGGTGCCGCCCGGGGCCGCCCCGCACGGGTTCGTGCGGGGCGGCCCACCCTCTCCGGGCGCGCCCGACGCGGCCGCGCGGCGCTCTCCCGGAGGGGGAACCACCGCTTCGACCACCGCGGGTCCGCCCGCCTCCACCAGGCCCCCGACCGCCTCGGCCACCTGACCGGCGCGCAGAACCGCCCCGCCGAACCCCGCCGCGCCTGCGGACGATCTCCACCCCGCCGGTCGGGCCCTCCTCCAGCGCGGCATCGAACCGGGTCAGGGCCACTCGGAGCCTCACCCGCAGGGTGCCGGTGAACTCGCCCGGATCCAGCGGCTGACGGATCGCGCCGTGGTGCACGTCCCGGTTGTCCTCGAAGTCCTGCGGCAGGTCGCCCTCCGGGTCGCGCCATCGGCTCGCGCCGACCACCCGGATCTCCCGGCGCCGCAGCGCGTCCCGCAGCGAGACCAGGACGCATGCGATCCCAACTCCTGTAAGCCGAAAGCAACTTGCGGAAGTCGGCCGTGTCCGTCCCGCTGACCGACGACGAACGCGCCGCCGTCGACGACGGCCATGGCGCCGATCACCACGCGGATCAGCTCACCGACCTGTTCGAGGTCATGCTCGGCACCGGCACCCGCCGCGGCGAGACCCTCGCCCCGCACCGGTCCGACGTGCACCTCATGGAGCACAAGTGACCACAAGTGGCCGCGGCGAAAACTGTTGAGCAATGAACAAAGGAATGTGACATATTATTTGACCCGGTCGAATCCGGACGTACCGTCACGATTCCTCCCAGGGGGGTGCACCCTCACCCCTCCTGAACCCTCGAACAACTCCTGGAGTCCCCCATGAGAGACCGCATACCATCCGCCGCCGGCGGGGAACACCCGGCAGCCGAACGCCGGTCCCGGCGCCTGCCCGGCAGGGTGGTCCTCGGGGTCCTCGCCGCCTCGGCGCTCGCGTTCGCCCCGGCCACGGCACTCGTCGCCCCGTCAGCGTCGGCCGCCACGAGCGCGGACAAGACCCCGGCGGGCAAGGCCGCTCGGGGGACCGGCGCCCAGCGGCCGATCGGCCCGGCCCCGACGGTGGACCTGCTCGCGCACGGCAACCTCACCATGGCGTCCAACTCGGTGCTGACCTGCGACGACAGCGACGGCTCGGTCTGCAACGACACCGAGGGCACCAACAACGGCCGCACCAAGTACGTGAAGACCGACCCGAACGCTCCCGGCAACAACGCGTCCTCCGCGCAGCTGGTGATCCCGGCCGGGGCCCAGGTGCTGTCGGCCCGCCTGTACTGGCAGTTCAACCCGACCAACACCAGCACCGCGGGCGGCACCTCCGGGGACATCGACACCGGCAACACGGTGTCCTGGAAGGTCCCGGGCGGCTCCTCCTACGAGCAGCTCACCGCCGACACCTACGACTGGTTCGACCAGCAGGTCGGCGGCAACCCGCCGGAGCCGCTGCTGGCCGGGGCCGGCGTGAAGGACGTCACCGCCCAGGTGAAGGCCGCCGGCCCGGGCAACTACACCGTCGCGGACATCCAGGCGTGCGCCGGACGTTCCTCCGCGCAGAACTTCGGCGGCAACAACGTGGGCTGCTGGGGCGGCTGGTCGCTGGTGGTGGCCTACGAGAACCAGGCGGAGCCGCTGCGCTACCTCCAGGTCTGGGACGGCTTCCAGCTGCTGCGCCACCCCGACAACCTGGCGACGCTCACCCTCTCCGGCATCCACACGCCCGCCACGGCCCCGCGGGCCACCATGGGGGTCACCGTCGGCGACGGCGACGTGCCGATCCAGGGCGACCAGCTGCTGGTCGGTTCCTCGACCGACAACCTGACGCTGCTGCCGATGCCCGGCCCCGCCGGCGCCGTCACCGACAACGCCTTCACCAGCCGGATCGACACCGTCACGGCGAACGGGACGGGCACCAACATCACCACCCGCTCCCCCGCGCCGGTCAACAACTACGGCTACGACGCCCGGATGATCGACGTCACCGGCAAGATCCCCGCCGGCAGCACCCAGGCCGTGCTCCGGATCAACGGCGCGGGCGACGCACTGCACCCGCAGGCGGCCTGGCTCGCCGTCGACGCACTCGAACCGGATCTGCAGATCACCAAGGCCAACAACCCGGCCGGCTCCACCACGAACAACCCGCCCGGCACCGTCGACCCCGGCGCCGAGATCACCTACACCTTCACCGTCGCCAACCGGCACAAGGACGGCAGCACCGCCGACCTCGACACCGCCACCGGCGTCACCCTGACCGACGTGCTGCCCGCCGGCACCAGCTACGTCGACGGCTCCGGCCCCGGCTGCACCGCCGCCGGACGCGACGTCACCTGCACCGCCGCCGACCTCGCGCCGGGCGCCGAGACCACCCTCTCCTTCCGCGCCCGGGTCGACGCCGGGCTCGCGCCGGGCACCAAGCTCGACAACACCTCCTCGCTCGCCTACCGCGGCGCCCAGACCGGCCGCGACCAGCAGCGCACCAGCAACACCGTGCGCAACACCGTCTCCGAGCACGCCGGCTACCGGCTCGCCAAGACCTCCGACAAGGCCCAGGCCCTGCCCGGTGACACCGTGAAGTACCAGGTGGACATCACCAACACCGGGAACGCGCCGATCACCGGACTGAACGTCACCGACGACCTGAGCGCCGTCCTCGACGACGCCACGTACAACGGTGATGCCACCGCCACCTCCGGCAAGGTGTCCTACACCCAGCCGGTGCTCGGCTGGACCGGCGACCTGCCGGTCGGCGGCAGCGCCCGGGTGACGTACACGGTGAAGGTGAAGGACCCGGCCGCCGGGGACCACACGCTGCGCAACACGGTGGTGTCCGACCGGCCCGGCGGCAACTGCCCGGCCGGCTCGACCGCCGGCGAGTGCACCGCCACGGTGACGGTGACCACCTCCACGCCGTCCCCGACGTCCTCGCCCTCGCCCTCGCCCTCGTCCTCCTCCTCGGCGACGGCAACCGCGACGGCGACGCCGACCGACAGCCCCAGCTCCCACCCGGAGCCCACCGGCACGCAGCCGCCGGGCGCCGGCGCCGGCAGCAGCGGTGGCGGCCTCGCCGCGACGGGCAGCCAGGTCGCGCTGATCGGCGGCATCGGCGCCGCCGTCGTCCTCGGCGGCGCGGCCCTCGTCCTCGCCTCCCGCCGTCGGAGTCACCGGCACTGACGCCCCGCTCCTGAAATGAAGGCGGCCCCACCGCAGTTGTCGGTGGGGCCGCACGCGGGCTCGGACAGGAGGAACGGGCGGCGAGCACGCGGCACACGAGGCCGAGCAGCACGCGTCGGCCGGGCAACCACCCCGCGGCGCCGGACACGGAAAGCTGGTCTTTCCTCGTTCCGCTGACACATGGACGTCTCCTGCGGCATCGTCGGTCCCGCGCCCCGGCGGACGGGTGCTCAGGACGGCCGGATCCCGGAGGGACACCGTGGGCGAGCGGGAAACGTGGACGACGGACGAGTTCGGGGACTCACACGAAGGCGCCGTCGGCGTGCTCCTGCCCGACGGCACCGTTCCCGAACCCGCGTACCTGATCCTGACGGAGCACGGGGCCGGGCGGGTAACCACGCAGTGGACCGTGTACGACGGCAGCGCCGGCCTGCGCCCGCGGGCCCACGCCCTGCGCGCCGTGTGCTCCTGCGGCTGGACCGGCGCCGCGCGCGCCCTCGACTGGGACCGGTTCGGCGAACAGACCCTCGGCGAAGCGGCCGTGGACCTGGCGACGGAGTGCGAGGAGGAGTGGGACGGGCACGCCGCCGAGGTGGAGAGGTCCGCTGTGGCCCTGCCGGAGGAGATCAACGAACTGCTGCGCCGCCTGGCCGACGGGATCGAGACGTTGGGGAAGGACTCCCCGCTGGCGGCACTGAGGGCCGCCAGGATGCTGGAGGTGACGGCGGAGCGTACTGCCTACTGGCCCGCCCACGATGCCCGGCGAGACCTGAGCCTGGAGGAGACCTCCGCCGCGCTCGGCCTGAACGAGGACGGCGCCCGTCGGCTGCTGGGCCGCTTCGGACGCTGGAGCCCGTACAGCTGAGACCCTGACCGGCGGCAAGGGACGGGCGGCGCACCAGCCGCCCCGACGACTGCGGGCACTGACGCTTCCGACGGCATCCGGTCGATGTCCACCGGGTCGTGACACCCCGGCGGTACCGCCGAGTCAGGGTCCGATCAGGTGGCGGGGCACACCAGCGCACAGGGGGTCCGTCCGTCCTTCGATCGTGCCGGCTCCGTGTTCCGGCCCGCTCCGCGCGCGCCACGCTGCCGGCCGGACGGCCGGCCCGCCCGGCGCCACGAGGGGTGCCGGGCGGGCCGGTTCAGCGCAGCACCTCCAGCTCCGGCCAGTCGTCGCCGGGCCGGTCGAGGAAGCCGGTGGGCCGCCCCGTCAGGTACCGCGCGAAGAAGGCGGCGACGGCGGTGCGCTGGGCGGCCAGGGAGCGCCGGGGGTCGACGGTGCCGATGAGTCCGGCCGCGTCGGGGACCGGGAGGCGGCGGACGAGCTGGGGCAGGAGGACCTGGAGGTCGGTGTACGAGCCGTGGGCGGCGTTCCGCAGCCGCAGGGCGTGCCGGGGGCCGGTGGACGCGGCCCAGAAGGAAGCCCAACTCGGTTCGGTGCGCAGGGTCTTCGTACCGGAGGCCATCAGCAGGAAGGGCTTGGCGAGGCCGCTGTCGGCGACGGGTCCGAGGAGGGCGCCGTCGAGGTCGGCCGCCGCGCGGACGCGGGTCTCGTCGTGGGCGAGCTCGGCGGCGACGGAGCCGCCGAGGGACTGCCCCAGCACGCCGGTCCTGGCCGGGTCGGCGGCTTCGGCGAGCCCGTCCGGGAGTGGGCCGGTGCCGCTGTCGGGGCGGTCCCCGCGGGCGAGCCGGTCGAGTGCGCCGAGGACGAAGCGGGCGTCGGCGAGGCGGGCCCGTGAGTGCCCGGCGAGGAGGGCGGCGATGACCTCCGGGGTGAGGTCGTCGGGAAGCGGGAGGGCGCGTTCGACCCGGCCGCCGGGGAACTCGACCTGTTCGGCCTCGTACGTGGAGTCGAGGGCGACGACGAGGTGGCCGCGGCTCGCCAGTTCCTCGGCCAGGGTGGTGCCGAGGGCGCGCGAGCCGCCGTCGCCGGAGGAGAACAGCACCACGGGCAGCCGGCCGGCGCGGCGGGCGACGGGCGCGCCGGTGCGGGCGTGGGTCCTGATCCCCCGCCAGTCGGCGGCACCGGCGGGGACACCGAGGGCCGGTGCGGAGTGCGCGTCCCAGTCGGCCGCCGCGGCCGGGGACAGCCAGGGGGCCGTCGGATGCCCGGCGCCGGGTTCCGCCGGGTACCAGAGGCCGGCCATGAGCTCCCGGTAGGGCTTGGCGGGCAGGAGGGGGTCGGGGCGGCTGTCGTCGACCAGGTGCAGCGCGACGGTGCCCACGGGCCAGGGCCCGGTGGGCGCGGGCAGGCGCAGTGGGACGGGGGCGCCGGGGGCGTGCGCGGGGCCGTGTCCCCCGGCCGGGGTGGCGGGGCGGCTTTCCGCGGCGAAGGCGGGGGCGGCGGCCACGGTGGCGAGCGCGGCGGCGCCGAGCGTGCCGAGCAGGGCGCGGCGGGTCGGGGGCATGGGCGGGCTCCTCGGGCAGTGCGGATACGGGGTCGCCACCAGGATTCCGCCGCCGGGGGTGCGGGGCGCCCTGCCGGGGGACGATCCCGCAGGTGGGCGCGGGTCGCCCCGGGGCGCGTCCGCTCCTCCGCGCGGAGGAGCCCCCGGTGTTCCGGGGTCTCCCCCGGTCTCCGCCGCTGGGCGGACGCCTCAGCGGGCGCGGGGGCCCTACCGTGGGGCTCCGGCGAGGACGCCGGACGACGCGGACGCGAGGACGGACACGATGGCCGAGACCGGCGCGGTACGGACGGGCCCGCCGGGCGCCCTCGCCTGGCTGCCGGGGCGGGTGCCGCCCCTGGTGGCGGACGCCGCGCTCGCGGCGGCCCTGTTCCTGGTGACGCTCGGGCCGGGGCGGGTGGCGGACGGTACGGGCTTCGCGTTGCAGACCGCTCTGGTGCTGCCGTTGGTGTGGCGGCGGCGGGCGCCCCGGGCCGCGTTCGTGGTGATCGCCGCCGCGGCGCTCGCGCAGTGGCTGCTGGGTGTTCAGCTGCCGGCCGACGCGGCGTTGCTGGTCGCCCTCGGGACGGTGACCGCGCGGGCGCCGTACCGGTCGGCGTGGGCGGCGGCTCTGGTGGCGGTGGCCGGGACGGTGCCGGCGGCGGCGCGCTGGGCGCCCGAGGGCCGGTTCCTCGCCTCGGCCGCCGCGATGACGGCGGCGGTTGCCGCGAGCGCGCTGCTCGGGGCCAACGCCCGGATCCGGCGGGCCGCGCGGGCGGAGCGGCTGGTGCGGCTGGAACGGGACCGCGACGAGCGGGAGCGTCGGGCGGTGGAGGAGGAACGCGCCCGGATCGCGCGGGAGTTGCACGACAGCGTGACGCACGGCCTGTCGGTGGTGGTGGCGCTGGCGGACGCGCTCGGGCACGCGCGGCCGGCCGACGCCTCCGCTGTGACGGCCCGGATCGCGGAGACCGGGCGGCAGGCGCTGACCGACATGCGGCGGGCGCTGGGCCTGCTCCAGGACGCCGGTCCCGACGCGGGGCCCGGGGACGACCGGCGCTCGCCACCGGGGATCGGGCAGCTCGGGGCGCTGTGCGAACGGACGGAGGCGGCAGGCCTCGTGACCCGGCTGCGGGTGGACGGCGAGGCCGCCGGGGTGCCGGCCGCGGCGCAGCTGACGGTGCACCGGCTCGTCCAGGAGTCGCTGGCCAACGCGCTGCGCCACGCGCCGGAGGGGGCGCGCGCCGAGGTGCGGGTGTCCTGCGCGCCGGGGGCGGTCACGGTCGAGGTGACCGACGACGGGCGGGCCGCAGGGACCGGGCGACCGGGATCCGCCGGGTCCGGGCGGGGTCTCGCGGGGATGCGGGAGCGCGCCGCGGCCTTCGGCGGGGTGTTGGAGGCGGGCCCGCGGCCGGGCGGCGGCTGGCGGGTCTTCGTACGGCTGGATCCCGGGGGCGCGCCGTGAGCGTCCGGGTGCTGCTGGTGGACGACGAGGAGCTGCTGCGGCTGGCGTTCGGCATGATCCTGCGCGCCGAGCCGGACATGGAGCCGGTCGGGGAGGCGGCCGACGGGGCGGCGGCGGTGGAGCTGGCGCGGCGGCTGCGGCCGGACGTGGTGCTGATGGACGTGCGGATGCCCGGCACCGACGGCATCGAGGCGACCCGGCGGCTGCTGCGCGAGGTGCCCGGGACGCGGGTGCTGGTGCTCACCACCTTCGACCTGGACGCGTACGCCTTCGACGCGCTGCGGGCCGGGGCATCCGGCTTCCTGCTGAAGAACAGCCGGCCGGAGGAGCTGCTGGGGGCGATCCGCGACGTGGCCCGGGGGGGCGCCGTGGTCTCCCCCCGGGTGACCCGGCGGCTGCTGGACCGCTTCGCGCACCGGCTCCCCGCCGCCGGGGGCGACGGTGGCGGGGGCGACGCGGAGCGGCTGCGCGCGCTGACCGCGCGCGAGCGGGAGGTCCTGCTGGGCACCGCCCGCGGCCTGACCAACACGGAACTCGCCGCCGCCCTCGGTCTCGCGGAGCCCACGGTGAAGAAGCATCTCGGCCGGGTCATGGCCAAGCTGGATCTGCGGGACCGGGTACAGGCGGTGATCTTCGCGTACGAGTGCGGGCTGGTCGGACCGGGGTAGGCGCGGGCGGCCGCCGGGCGGGGGCCGGCGGCTCGGGCGAGGTCGACGGCGGTCCAGGAGATGGCGACGGCGTCGTTCTCGTCGAAGCGGCTGGAGAGCGGGCAGTCGAAGGGGCCGCCCGCGAACCCGATGGCTCGTGCCGGGAATCCCCTCCGACCTGGAAGGCGGTTCGACGCGGTGTCCGGGATCGCCGGGCAGGGAGGTCCCCCGACCGGGGGAACTCCTCGGGCAGCGTCCGCGAGGAGTCGGCCGGCCGGGTGACCGCCCACCGGCGACGATCACCACGGGGCTGGTGGAACTCTTCAACGGACCGTTCTCCCCCCGCTGTTGGGAGGCGGTACGGTGCGCGGATGCATACACGTGTGACGGGCATCGCCGTGCGGCGCGGCCGGATGCTGCTGGACCAGGACACCGAGGGGCCTCGGAGGTGGTCCCTGCCCGGCGGGAAGGTCGAGGGCGGCGAGACCCTGGCCGGGGCGCTGCGCCGGGAGATGCTGGAGGAGACCGGACTCGACATCGAGGTCAGCCCCCTGCTGTACGTCTGCGACGTCACGGCCGGGGCCCGGTGGGCGAGAGCGCCGCGCAGCGCCAGGACGGCCGTGACCAGCGCCGAGAGTGCGGTGCGGCGGCCTGCGAGGGTGGTGCGTTCGGGCTGGAGCCCGGGATCGCCCGGGGTCATGCCGCCCGCACGATCAGCAGAAGCAGGCCGAGGCCGGTCAGCGCGGCACCCGTGGCCAGCACCGGCAGCAGCCGGCTCGGCGGCAACGGCCGCCGGTGGCGCATCGCCCGCTGGACCGAACGCCACCGGAAGTAGGCCGTCGTGCACAGCAGAGCCCCCACCACCGCCAGCCCGGCACCGAGCACCTTGTCCGCCACGACCCGGTCGGGCCTGGTCCTCGGACGCCCGGGTCCCACGCGCGGGACACTGATGGCATCGAGGACGGCGGGCAACATCGTGCAGTCGGCCGTGTTGCCGGAACTCAGCACGATCGACAGCGGCAGGCCCCGACCGTCGACCGCCAGATGGATCTTGGTTGTCAGCCCGCCCCGGGACCTGCCGAGCGCCTCGCGGCGCGCAACTGCTGCCGGATCATCCGATTCGTCCTCGGGCTGATCCCCTTTTTGCGGGCACCGGCCGCGTGCTGGTGGGCCCTCGCGGCGGTGGAGTCGATCGAGACCGTCCACTCCACGGTCCCCACCGAGTCGTTGCGGACCTGAACCTCCTGCAGAAGCGCGGCCCACGTGCCGTCCTTCTCCCATTGGGCGAAGCGCCGGTAGACGGTCTGCCACGGCCCGTACCGTTCGGGCAGGTCACGCCACGGGGCACCCGTGCGCAACCGCCACAGAACCCCGTTCACCACCTGGCGGTGATCCCGCCAAGGACGCCCAGCACCGTCCCGCTGCGGCAGCAACGGCTCAATCCGAGCCCACGCAGCATCCATTATCTCTCCTCGACCCACCACAAGATCAATTATGAAACACGGCCAGGCCCCGCACGGGGGCAAGACCCCGGGAGCAGATCGCGGTGAACGGAGACAGCCCGACCCATGGACCAGAAGCCGGACGTGAACGACACCGGCCGACCGCGGCGACGGCGCCGCAGCCGGCAGGAGACCGAGGCCGACCTGCTCGACGCGGCGCGCCGGCTGTTGCGGCGCGACGGCGTGCTCACGGGCGTGAACCTGCGGGAGATCGCGACCGAGGCGGGGGTCAACCACGGGCAGATCTACCAGTACTACGGCAGCCGCCAGGCCCTGCTGCGCGCCTCGGTGGCCGACCTGGTGGACCGTCAGGTGGCCGAACGGGAGGCCGGGTTCTGGGACCTGCCGTTCGCCGAGCGCCGGGCCGAGATGTTCCGGCACCGGATCGCCGAGCCCGAGGTCGTCCGGCTGGAGGCCCTGCTCGCCCTCGACGGCGACGAGGGCGTCAACCCGCTGCCCCGGTTCGCCCAGACCCGCCGCAGCCTGGAGCGCGACCGCCGCGAGGGCGCGCTGCCGCCCGACAGCGACCCGGTGGCGGCCCACGTCATGGCCGCCGCCACCCTGGTCGGCTACGTGATCTTCCGCGAGGCGTACGCCCGTGGCACCGGCATCCCGCTCGACGAACTCGACGAGCGCGCTGAACGCGCCTACGCCCGGATGGTCGCCGGCCTCACCGGCGACTCCCCCTCGGAGGCGCGGAACGGCGGATGACGGGACGGCGGATGACGGGACGGCGGATGACGGGGCGCGGATGACGGGGCGCGGATGACGGGGCGCGGATGACGGGGCGCGGATGACGGGCGGATGCCGGGGCGGGAGCTCACCGCCGCGGGTCGGTCGCACGAGGGCCCCGGGCGGTAGCCGGCGCCCCCTGCCTCCCGCCGGAACGACGGCAAACGCCCCCGCCCCCCGCAAGTACCGGGGACGGGGGCGCCTGGTGCCGGGGCGTGCCGGGGCGTGCCCGGTCAGCTCCGGGTGGCCACGAGCTGGCTGGAACCGTCCGGCAGGCCCGCGATGGCGGCGCGCTGGGCCGGGAAGGTGCTCACGCCCGCCGGGCCCTGGACGGCGGTGAAGCCGGACCAGTTGCCGGTGCCGAAGCGGGTCTCGTGGTAGAGGTTGCCGTCGTTGCCGATCACCGCCACCTGGGACGAACCGTCCGGCAGGCCGGCGATGCCGACCGTCCGCGCGGCCATGGTCGGCGTACCGACGCCGGGGAGCGCGGCGAAGCCGCTCCAACTGCCGTTGGCGAAACGGGTCTTGTGGTAGACGTTGCCGTCGTTGCCGATCGCCAGCAGCTGGGTGGAGCCGTCCGGCAGGCCCGCGATGGCCACCCGGCCGGCCGCCATGGTCGGCGTGCCGACGCCGGGGAGCGCGGCGAAACCGCTCCAACTGCCGTTGGCGAAACGGGTCTTGTGGTAGACGTTGCCGTCGTTGCCGATCGCCAGCAGCTGGGTGGACCCGTCCGGCAGGCCCGCGATGGCGACGTCCCCGGCCGCCATGGTCGGGGTGCCGACCCCGGGAAGCGGAGCGAAACCGCTCCAACTGCCGTCGGCGAAACGGGTCTCGTGGTAGATGTTGCCGTCGCTGCCGATCGCCACCACCTGCGAGGAGCCGTCCGGCAGGCCCGCGATGCCGGCCCGGCGGGCCTGCGTGGTCGGCATGCCGTCAGTGGGGAGCGCGGCGAAACCGCTCCAGCCGCCGTTCGCGGCCCGGACCCCGTGGTAGAGCCGGCCGTCCAGGCCGATGCCCAGTTCCTGCGAGGAGCCTCCCGCCAGTCCGGCGATCGCGGCCTCCGAGCCGCGGAACAGGCCCGCCCCGCCCGTCAGCGGGCCGAAACCGGGCCAGGCGCCCGTGCTCTGGCGCACGCCCAGGAAGAACGCGGAGGACTGGGGCCGCGGGATCCCGGTGAGCTGGATGTCGAGGTAGTCCTGGTCTATGCCTATCGAGAAGCCGCCCCAGGTCTCCGGGTTCTGCGGCGAGGCGTACTGGTGGGCGCGCTGGTGGGCTGACCAGTAGCCGGCCGGTATCGCCGGGTCCGCGGTGTCCTCGCGGCCGTTCCAGTTGGCGCTGAAGACGGCGTCGGGCATGGTGTAGGCGCCGTTGCCGACGTTGGCGGCCAGGTCCTTCATGCCGGACGAGGAACTGCTGTAGACGCCGGAGTTGTAACCCCAGGCGTGCAGTTCGTTGGTCCACGCGGTCAGGAAGGCGAGCACCGCGCCCGAGTACTGCGGGGCGTAGTCCTCCATGTCGTAGTAGAGGACCGCGCCGGGACCGAAGCCGAGGGCCCTGGCCTGGCTCACCGCGTCGTCGGCGGCGCCGGCGCCCTCGGTGGCGGGCGAGACGATCGACGAGGCCTGCACGCCGACGTACAGCGGCATGAAGGCCCAGCCCGCGGCCTGCTGCTGCTGGACCCAGGAGGCCGTCAGGTTCGGTTGGGCACAGGCCCGCTTGGCGCCGCCGATGTAGACGCCGACCGCCCGGTACGGGGAGGAGGTCATCCACGCGTTCATCGCCGCGCCGGAGGGCGCCGTGCAGGCGTCGAACCCCTTGCCGGTGTGGTTCGTCGCCGACACGGGTATCGACGCCGCAGCGGCCCGGCCGGACGGCGCTGCCGCGGCGGCGGTGGACCGCGGCGCGACGGCCGTCCCGGCACCGGCGGGCGCCGGCTCCGGCAGGTGCGCCGGCGCGGGGGTGAGCCCGGCGCCGGTGACGATCCGCCGCACCAGCGGCTGGTCCGTGTCGTACGTCCCGGTCACCGCGACGACGCCGTCGTTCGCCCGGATCACGTGCGCGACGGGGCTGGAACCCTCCTGGTCCGGTGCGGCGCCGGCGGCGGGCTCGACCAGCAGGGCCTCGGTGCGGCCGACCAGCCGCGGCGGACAGACCTGCTGCTCGCCCGGGTGACCGAGGTACACCGCGTGCCGGTCGAAACGGACACAGGTCTTCGGGTCCGCGGTCAGATCCACCACCGGCCAGGCCGCGGGCACGTGGAAGACGCGGCCCTGGTACGTCACCGCCTTGGTGTCCGGACTTCCGGCGGGAGCGGCCGCGGCGGAGCCGGTGGCGGCGGCAACCGCCGTGAGCACGGCCGTCGCGACGGCCGCGGCGCTCCGGAGCGCTGTCATACGGGTCTTCACCCAGATCTCTCCTGACATGACGGAAGGCCGCGCGCCGAGGAGTCGGCCGCGCGGCGTCGGCGGCCACCCTATCCACGCCCGCCGCGCGGCGGGCCGGCCGGCAGCGGGCGTCGTGCCGCAGGGGCCGGCGAACGAGGCGGACCGCTGCCCGTGACCCGTCGTCAGGTCCGGCCCCCGGGCCCGGGGCCGCGTTCCTCAGCGGCGGAACAGGCCCCGCCGCTTCGCCGGCGCGACGGGCCGCACCGTCGTCACCGGGTGCGGCGTGTCGAGCAGGGCCACGACGACGTGGAGGAAGGGGCGGGCCTCGGCGGTCGTCCCGGTCCGGTGCAGGCGGTGGCGGTCCGGGCAGGTCCGGTTGCCATGAACCGGACACTGTCCGGTTCCCCCTGTCCCCACGGCGCCCCGGCGAAACCCTGACCGCTTCCCCTGCCGCCTGGGGCGGGGGCCGGCCACCGGGGCGGGCCGCCCGCCCGCCGGATCAGCCGTCGATCGGCGTCAGTCCGGGGTAGACGTCCTGCCAGCGATAGCGACGGCAGTGGAAGTGCCAGTAGACGAAGGCCGTCATGTAGCGTTCGAGGTGCGGGCGTTGCTCGTCGGTGGCGAGGCCGAGCACACGGCGGTAGGCGGCGAGACCGCTGTCGAGGCTCCGGCGGTAGGCGGCGAGGTAGGGGATGTTCTCGCTCACCGCGCGGCGGTGGATCCGGCTGGCGGTGAAGTCCTCACCGTGCACGGCCTCCTTGTAGAAGGACAGGACGTCGTTGACGTCGTTGAGGAAGGCGACGCAGGAGCTCAGCGCCGCCGTCCAGAAGGCCCGGTGGCGGGTGGCGCTCAGACAGGGGTCTGTGAACTGGAGCGAGGTGAACCAGAACTGGGAGAACCCGTTGAAGACGCGGACGAAGTCGCTGTCGACCTCGTCGGACGCCTCCGGTGTGAACTCCGACTCCATCAGGACGCCGGTGATCGCGTTGTAGAAGAAGGTCCTGAAGACGGCGAGGAAGGTCGGATCGCAGTGCCGCGCGACCTCACCGAACATGTGCCGGATGTACCGCGCGTTCGGCGAGGACGCGCCCGGCTCGGGCAGCATGCCGGCCCGCAGGATGACCTCGGCCTCCGCCCGGTCGTGGCAGCACACGTCGTCGGTGTTGGTGGTGAACACCCAGATGCGGTCGAGGGCGAGCGCGAGGGCGTCGTCGGCGACGGGCACCATGAGGGCGCGCATCAGCGTGATGTGGTCCGTGGTGGCCGGGGGGACCGTGACACCGAACGCCGCGAACTCGGCGGTGAGCAACCGGGCGTCGGCGCGGGCCTGGGCGAGGTCGACGGGCGGATCGAAGGGTTCGGTGAAGGCGATCATCCCGTCGACCAGGCCCGAGTCCAGGACGCCGGCGACCATGCCGCGGTGCCGGGGATCGGGAACGGCGTCGAGGCCGCTGCGCGCGGTGTAGTGGAGGGTGTCCAGGCCAGGCGGTCGAGGGTGTCTGATCGTCAGGCGGTCCGTCGGGTCCATGCCGCATCCCTCCGTACGTCGTCTCCGGCCGGCGGCGGTACGCACCTGCACGGCCGCGCCGATCCTCACACGGCCGCCGCGCCCGCCGCCCGCTGACACGGCGTTCCGAACTCGACCGGGTGTACGCCGCCCACGGGAGTTGACGAAAGTGGGACGCGTGGGGCGCGTGGACCCCCGTCGCGCGCGGCGGCGGGCTCACCCGTCTCGCAGCAGGGCGTGCAGCGGGCGGTCGACCGCCTGGGCGGCGGGCCGGGTGAGGTGCAGGGCCGTGTGGAAGAGACCCTCGGTCTCCTTGCCGCGGGGATCGTCGCCGGCCGCCGACACGGCCGCGACGGCGTACGCCTGCTCGTCGGGGCCGGTGAAGCGGCGCTGCGGATAGGTGCGGGCGGTGTCCCTCTCCGTGGTCAGGCCCAGCGCGGCCAGTCCGTCGGAGACGTTCCGGTAGGAGCCCGTCCGCAGGACGAAGGCCGCCACCCATGGCGGCTGCTGCCTGCCCTCCAGCAGCGGACGGAAGGTCCGGGCGGACAGGAAGCTCGCCCCGCCGGTCAGGGTGATCAGCCGGGTGCCGCGGGTGGCCCGGTGCAACTCCCGGCTGGGCGGGGCGGTTTCCAGGTTCTCGACGAACCCGGCATCGAGCAGACCGGCGGCGCGACCGTAGCCGACCGCCAGCGCGGAGATGTCGAGGCCGATGACGGGTACGGCGTCCGGACGACGGCGCGCCGCGTAGAACTCCCGGTCCGAGGCGATCAGTTCGGCGGTCGTCAGGCGGGCCACCCCCGGTGAGGTGTAGCGGTCGTGCAACTCCTCCATCGTCACGTTGTGGTTGAGCAGCGCCGCGTTGATGCCGTACGAGCAGCAGACGTCCAGGACCGTGGCCGGCGGCTCGTCGCCCCGGCCGTCGGCCGGGCGCGGGGGAGCCTCGGGAAGGCCGACGGGAGCCAGGAGCCCGCGGAAGACGCGCTGGGCGTGATGGGGTGTCTGGTACTCCAGCGCCCCCAGGACCTCGAAGTACGACCGAGGGTCCGGCCGGCCGTAGATGTCGTCGAAGCCGGTCATCCGCGTGGCCGTACCCGGTGTGTGCTCGTTCCCAGCCGCGGTCATCGGGGCGCCTCCTCGTTCGGGTGAGACAGGCTTAGCGCACCGGGCGGCCTGCCGGAAAGGGCGCCGATCCGGACACGGGCGGGCCCCCTCGGTTCGGCAGGGGGCTGACCGGGCGGGCTCCCACCGTGCTTGTCATCCCGTTGCCCTGAATCCGCCGCAGGCCCGTCCCGGACCGGACCGGGACGCCCTCCCGGCCGCACAGACGGCTGACCCCCACCGACGGCGTCCACCGTCGGTGAGGGTCGTGCCCTCACGGGCTCACGGGCCGGAGCTGGTCGGTCAGGCGCGCTCCTCGTCCGAGTCCGTCGCGGGTGTGCCGTGTCCGTGCGGATGCGGCTCGTGGTGCCCAGGCTCGTGGTGCCCAGGCTCGTGGTGCCCAGGCTCGTGTCCCGGCTCGTGCCCGGGCTCGTGTCCCGGTTCCCACGGGTGCTCGTCCGGCGGGCAGGGGGTGGGCGGGCAGGGCGGCGGTGGGCACTTGCTGTCCTTGACCGTGATCGCCACGCACCGGCAGTCGTCGGTCAACTCGACCGTGCTCACCGCGGGTTGCGGCAGGCTGTAGCCCTCGGGTGCGGAGACCTCCTGCCAGTAGTAGGTGCCCAGCGGCAGGTCGCTCGCCGAACAGACACCCGACGCCGGGGTCACACACGGAGCGCCCACCGCGGTGTCCGGGTTCGTCCCGGAGGTCTGAAGCCCGGGCACGCCGTTGGTCTCGTGCCACAGCTGGAACGTCGCCCCCGCCAGGGGGCGTCCGGTCTCGGCGTCGACCTTGGTGACCGAGGTGGACCCGGTCCCGGTAGCGGTCTTGGTGTCCCTGACCGTCACCTGGACGTCCGGCGCGTTGGTGTCGAGGACGACCGTGGTCACCGTCTGCCCCGGCAGGTCGTAGCCGGGCGGGGCCGCGACCTCCTGCCAGTAGTAGGTACCCAACGGCAGGTCCGCCGCCGAACACACACCCGACGCCGGGGTCACACACGGGGCCCCCACGGTGGTGTCCGGGTTGATCCCGATGGTCTGAAGCCCGGGAACGCCGTTGCTCTCGTGCCACAACTGGAACGTCGCCCCCGCCAACGGCAGCGACGTCGCGGAGTCCACCTTCGTCACACTGGTCGACCCGGTCACGACAGCGGTCTTGGTGTCCCTGACCGTCACCTGGACGTTCTGCCCGTTGGTGTCGAGGACGACCGTGGTCACCGTCTGCCCCGGCAGGTCGTAGCCGGGCGGGGCCGCGACCTCCTGCCAGTAGTAGGTACCCAACGGCAGGTCCGCCGCCGAACACACACCCGACGCCGGGGTCACACACGGGGCCCCCACGGTGGTGTCCGGGTTGATCCCGATGGTCTGAAGGCCCGTGACCCCGTTGGTCTCGTGCCACAGCTGGAAGGTCCCGCCCGCCAGCGCCAGCCCCGTCGCGGAGTCGACCTTGTGGACGGTGGTGGACGCGGTCGGCGCGACGGTCCTGGTGTCGGCGACGGTGACCGCGACGTTCTGCCCGTCCAGGGCGAGCACGACCTGGGTCACGGTGTTCGCCGGCAGGTCGTACCCGGGCGGAGCCGCCGTCTCCTGCCAGTAGTACGTGCCCAACGGCAGCTCATTCGCCGAACAGACACCCGACACCGGCGTCACACACGGAGACCCGACGGCAGTGTCCGGGTTCGCACCCGAGGTCTGAAGCCCAGCGACCCCGTTGGTCTCGTGCCACAGCTGGAACGTCGCCCCCGCCAACGGCAGCGACGTGACGGAGTCCACCTTCGTCACACTGGTCGAGGCGGTCGGCGCGACGGTCGCGGTGTCGCCGACCGTCACCGGGACGGTCTGCCCGTCCGTGGCCAGCACGACCTGGGTCACGTTGTTCGCGGGCAGGTCGTACCCGGGCGGCGCCACGGTCTCCTGCCAGTAGTAGGTGCCCAGCGGCAGGTCGCTCGCCGAGCAGACACCCGACGCCGGGGTCACACACGGCGCGCCCACCGCGGTGTCCGGGGTCGCACCCGTGGCCTGCAACCCGGGAACGCCGTTGGTCTCCTCCCACAGCTGGAACGTCGCCCCCGCCAGCGGCAGCGAGGTCGCGGAGTCCACCTTCGTCACGGAGGTGGACCCGGTCGGAAGGGCCGTCAGCGTGTCCCGGACCGTGACCGGGACGGTCTGCCCCGCGGTGTCGAGGACCACCGTCGTCACCGCGGGCTGCGGCAGGTCGTACCCGGGCGGAGCCGCTGTCTCCTCCCAGTAGTACGTCCCCAGCGGCAGGTCGCTCGCCGAGCAGACACCCGACGCCGGGGTCACACACGGCGCGCCCACGGCGGTGTCCGGGGTCGCACCCGAGGTCTGCAAGCCCGCGACCCCGTTGGTCTCGTGCCACAGCTGGAACGTCGCCCCCGGCAACGGCAGCGAGCTCACGAAGTCGACCTTCGTCACACTGGTCGAGGCGGTGGGGGCCGGAGCGCCGCACTCCGGGAGGTCGCCGTTGAAGGGGTAGGCGTGGAACTCGGTGCCGGTCATGCCGCCGCCGGAGTTCTGGAGCAGCGAGCCGGTGGTGAAGAACCGTCCGTTCAGGCCGGGCAGGCTCATCGTCGCGTTGCTGGCCGGGTTGCCGACCAGCACGCTGCCCTGGAACTGCCCGGATCCCTTCAGGGTGACGGTCGTCGCGGTCGGGAAGTTCCACAGCAGGCGCTCGCGCAGCTGGTTCAGGGGGTCGGTGTCCACCAGGCTGCCGCTGAAGGTGTTGATGGTGCGGGCGCCGCCCGTGAGGTTGACGAGCACCGTCGCGTTCGCGGGGATGCCCGCGAACGTGATGCCCTGGGCGCCGCCGCCGTTCCCCACCAGGTCGAAGTCGACGTCGAAGACCTGGAGGGTGGAGGTGCCGTCGCCGGTGAACAGGGTCTCGAACCCCAGGTTGACGGCGGTTCCGGTGGGAGGACGGGGTGTGCCGACCCCGGCGTAGCACTCGCTCGCCGTCTGCAGCTGCCCGCGCAGCGGCGTGTAGGCGGCCACGGCCTGCGGGTCCTGGACGGTCGTGCCGGTGATGGTGCCGGTGGCCGTGCCCGCGTAGCGGACGACGCCGCCCTCGGCCAGGAGCGTCTGCCCCGGGGCCACGGTGACGTTGCCGCCGGCGGTGAGGAAGTCGGCCCCGTCCGGCGGGGGGACCCGTGAGCCGACCCCGACGATGCCGATGTTGTACACGGAGCTGCCGCCGGCGGCCTTGTTCACGTCGAAGTTGCCGAGGGTCACCACGTGCCCCTCGGCCTCGGCGGCCGACTCCCTGGCGAGGAAGTCGCCGCCGACGAAGATGTTCACGCCCTCGTCGCGGCCGGCGAAGGGGCCGTTGTTGATCGGCGGGAAGGTCGCCGGGCAGTCCGCGCCCAGGCAGGGCCCGAGGCCTCCCGGGAGGCCGGCCGCGGAGGCGGCCGTCGGTGCGATGAGCGACATGCCGAAGGGGACGAGCGCCAGGGCCAGGGCGGAACCCACCGCCCTGCCGAGTCGGCGTCTCCAGGTGACGGCGGTCGCCGGATTCTGACTGGGCTTCACCTCAGTCCTTTCATCATATGAATGCGGCACAGCCCTCGGAGTGTGCGCAGCCTGAGCGCCGGGCAGCGGTGACACGCGGGCGGTTTCGCCTGAACGCCGCGCCAGGTGCACCCGATCGGACGCACCGGCCGACGGCGGACGCGGCCGCCGGCTGGGTCTGCCGGCCCCGGATTGGGGCCCTCCGGCCCTGATGTCCCGTCAGTGGCGTTCCCATCCTGGACTCGTCGGGGCCCGTACCGCCGCCTCGTCCGAACGACACCACGAGTCCCCGGAGGACCCGCATGTTCTGCTTCCAGTGCGAACAGACCGACCGCACCGGCGCCACCCCCGGCTGCGCCGGTCCGATCGGCAACTGCGGCAAGGATTCCCCCACTTCGGACCTCCAGGACCTCCCGGACCTGCTGGCCGCCGCCCTGCCCGGCCTCGGCGGCGGCACACCGGACCTGTATGTCTGCGGACCGCCGCCGCTGGTCGACGCCGTCCTGCGCGCCGCCGCACGGGGCGGGGTGCCGCCGGAGCAGGTGCACCGGGAGCGCTTCCTGGCGACCTGACCCGCCCCGCCCCCGACCGGCCCCGATCAGCCCGGGCCGTCGCCGATCCCCTCGGCGGCGGCCCGCCGCCGTTCCGGGCTCCCCTCCGCGGCCGCGTCGGCGGCGGCTGCCGCGTACTCGGCGAGGGTCTCGCGGGTGAAGCCGAAGAACCAGGTGGCCAGGAAGCCCGCGAGGTAGCCCGTCAGCAGTCCGCCGCCGTAGACCGCGGCGCTCGCGAGGAGTCCGTGCGATCCCGCCAGCAGCGGGAAGAGCGCCCAGCCCGAGGGGCCGATGGCGGTGGAGCCGACGGCGCCGCCGAGCTGCCCGGCCGCCCCGACGAAGGCGCCGCCGGCCGCGCCGCCGACGCAGGCCGTGACGAAGGGGCGCCCCAGCGGCAGGGTGACGCCGTAGACGAGCGGCTCGCCGACGCCGAGCAGTCCCGCCGGGAGGGCGGACCTGATGGTGGCCCGGATGGAGGCGTTGTGGCGCAGCCTCAGGTAGACGGCCACGGCGCAGCCGACCTGCCCGGCGCCGGCCATGGCGAGGATCGGCAGCAGCACGGTGGAACCCTGCTGCTGGATCAGGGTGGTGTGGATCGGGATCAGGGCCTGGTGCAGGCCGAGCATGACCAGTGTCAGGAAGAGGCCCCCGAGCACGAGTCCGGCGAGCAGGCCGCCGTGGTCGAGCAGCCAGGTGGCGGCGTGGCCGATGCCGGTGGAGATCTCTCCGGCGACGAACATCAGGCCGAACAGTGCGGCGAGCCCGCCGAGCAGCACGGTGACCGTGGGGGTGACCAGCACGTCCAGGGCGGCGGGCACCAGCCGGCGGGTCCAGCGCTCCAGCCGGACGGCCAGCAGCGCGGCGCCGAGCGCGCCGACCACGCCGCCCTGCCCGGGCGTGAGGTGGTGGCCGAAGGCCTCCACCTTGGCGACCCCCGCGTAGACGATCACACTGGCCACGGCCCCGCCCAGGACGGGTGTGCCGCCGAACTCCTTCGCGGTGTTGTAGCCGACGAACACGGCGATCAGGGACATGAATCCGGAGGAGACCGGCCCCAGCGCGGTGACCAGCGCCGGGGCCCAGCCGAGGTTGGCGAGGGCGCCGGAGAGGCCGGCGACGATCCCGCAGCCGATCAGCGCGGGGATCAGCGGGACGAAGATGTCGGCGATCCGGCGCAGCGCCAGTTTCACCGGGGTCGCGTTGCGCGCCCGGGCCCGCGCCCGGATCCGTTCGCCGCGCCCGGCGAGGTCCCCGGCGGTGGGGGCGGCCCCCGGTTCGGCCCGTGCGCCGGCCCCGGGCTCTCCCCCGACCCCGGCCCCTGCCCCTGCCCCTGCCCCTGCCCCTGCCCCTGCCCCTGCAGTGTCCAGGAGCCGGCGCAGCTGCCCGGTGACCCCGGCGACGGCGGCGGGGCCGAGGACGATCTGGTAGGTGTCGTCCTCGACCGTGCCCAGGACGGCCGGCAGCGCGCGGAGCGCCTCGGTGTCGGCCAGGGCGCGGTCCGCCAGGCCCAGCCGCAGCCGGGTCATGCAGTGGGCGACCGAGCGGATGTTGGCGGCGCCACCGACCAGCGGGAGGATCGCCTCGGCCACGGCGCGGTTCTTCTCGTCCGACATGCCGGGTGACGTACCCGGGTGCTCCCCGGGCTCAACCGCCCTCGTGCGCGCCGGCGCCGAGCCCGGCCACCGCCTTCGGGGGGCGGGCGGGCCCGTCCGCCGCGTCCGGCAGCGGGGCGTCCTCGGCGCGCATGGTGGTGCGCACCCGGTGCACGTAACGGTCGATCAGGTGGCGCAGCACGCTGACGGTGGCGGCGACGTCGTGCTCGGGGACGCCGTCCAGCGCACTGGAGAGCCCGGCGATGTTGGCCTGTTTCAGGCGGTCGAGCAGGTCCCGTCCGTCGGGGGTGATGGCCACCCGGCGGGCCCGCCGGTCCAGCGCGTCCTGGGTGCGTTCCACCAGTTGCTGGCCCTGGAGGCGGTCGATCTGCCGGGTGACGTGGGAGGGCTTGACCATCAGCCGGTCGGCCAGGTCGCTCACCCGGCTGGCGCCAGCGCCCTCGGCGAGCGCGCGCAGCAGGTAGACGTCCGAGCGTGCGGCCGTGATGCCGGCTCTGGCGGTGCGGCGCTCGTGCTCCTGCGAACGTGTCAGCAGGTAGGCCAGCGCTGCCAGGACGGCCTCCAGGCCGTCCAGTTCGGAGGCGGCGGTGCGGTCGTCATCGGGTTCTTCGGCTTCTTCGGCGTCCGACATGGAGGAACTGTAGCGATCCGGTTCGGACGGCGGCCCCGACGGGGAGCCGCGACCGGATTTCGGACAGATTCGGCCGACGCCCGGAACGCCCTTCCGTCACCACGGAACGCGAGCTAGCGTGACGGTCAGTTAGTTGCTTTGGGCACGTAAATACGCCCGGTTCAACTCCGAGAAGGGGATTCACCGATGGCCACCGCCGAGAAGACCCCACGCTTCACCCACCCCGCCGCCCGCGACACCTGCCCGTTCGACCCGCCGGCCGCCTACCAGGAGGCCCGGCAGGAGGAGCCGGTCAGCCGCGTCAGCCTGTGGGACGGCTCCACCAGCTGGCTGGTCACCCGCCACGAGGACGTCAAGGCGGTCCTCTCCGACGCCCGGTTCAGCTCCGACTCCACCCGGCCCGGCTTCCCCTTCCCCAGCGCGGGCGCCCGGCAGCTGAACACCGGCCGGCCCACCATCATCCGGATGGACGACCCCGACCACGCCCACTTCCGCCGGATGCTGACCGGCGAGTTCATGATCAAGAAGGTCGAGGCGCTGCGCCCCGAGATCCAGCGGATCGCCGACGACCTGCTGGACAAGATGACCGACGGACGCTCCGGCGCCGACCTGGTCCGCGAGTTCGCCCTGCCGCTGCCGTCCCTGGTGATCTGCCTGCTGCTCGGCGTCCCCTACGAGGACCACGACTTCTTCCAGGACTGCAGCCGCGTCCTGCTGCGCCGCTCCTCCGCCGTCGAGGACGTCGCCGCGGCCCAGACCAAGCTGGTCGACTACCTGGTCGAGCTCACCGAGTCCAAGCGCACCCGGCCCGACGACGGCATCCTCAGCCGCCTGGTCGAGCGCGGCGAGCTGAGCACCGAGGAGATCGGCGGCATGGGCCGGCTGCTGCTGGTCGCCGGGCACGAGACCACCGCGAACATGACCGCGCTCTCCGTGCTCGCCCTGCTGCGCAACCCCGAGCAGCTCGACCACCTGCGCGCCCACCCCGAGTCCGTTCCCGGAGCGGTCGAGGAGCTGCTGCGCTACCTGAGCATCGTGCACTCCGGCCTGACCAGGGTCGCCACCGAGGACGTCGACCTGGGCGGCGTGCGCGTCTCGGCGGGCGACGGCGTGATCTGCATGGTCAGCGCCGCCAACCGGGACGAGCAGGAGTTCCCCGCGGGCGACGAGCTCGACCTGACCCGCGACGCCCGCCGCCACCTGGCCTTCGGCTTCGGCGTCCACCAGTGCCTCGGACAGCCGCTGGCCCGGCTGGAGTTGCAGATCGCGCTGACCACCATCCTGCGCCGGCTGCCCGGACTGCGCCTGACCGTGCCGTTCGAGGAGGTCCGCTTCCGCGGCGAGATGCTCGTCTACGGCGTCCACGAGCTGCCCGTCGCCTGGTGACCGTGCTCCCCGGAGCCGCGCCGGCCACACCAAACCACCATCCCCGCAACGGAGTTCGATCCGACCGGGGCCGTCCCGAAGGGAAGACCATGCTCGTCCGGATCGACCAGGAGAAGTGCTGCGGCGCCGGGAGCTGCGTGCTCGCCGCCCCCGACGTCTTCGACCAGCGCGACGAGGACGGCATCGTCGTCCTGCTCGACGCCGAACCGCCCGCTGGCCTCCACCAGGCCGTCCGGGACGCCGCCGCGGTCTGCCCGGCCGCCGCCATCCTGCTGGAGCAGGTGTGACCGCTGTGCGGGACGTGGCCGTGGTCGGCGCGGGCGCGGCCGGGCTGCACGCCGCCGAGGCGCTGCGCCGGTCCGGCTACGACGGCCGGCTCACCCTGATCGGGGCCGAGCAGGAGCCGCCGTACGACCGGCCGCCGCTGTCCAAGCACCTGCTCGGCGGGGAGTGGCAGCCCGACCGCCTCGCGCTGCGCGCCCCCCGGGCACTGGACGAACTCCGGCTCGACCTGCGCCTGGGAGTCACGGCCGAGCACCTGGACCGCGGGGAGCGGACCGTGCGGCTGTCCGACGGCCACCGGGTGCGCTGCGACGCCGTCATCGTGGCCACCGGGGTCCGCCCGCGCCGGCTCCCCGGCGCCGACGCACCGCTGGCCGGGGCCCACGTGCTGCGCACCCTCGCCGACGCCCTCGCCCTGCGCGAGGAACTGCGGGCGGGCGTACGGCTGTTGGTGGTCGGCGGCGGACTGCTCGGCGCCGAGGCGGCGGCCACCGCCGTCGGACTCGGCGCCGAGGTGACCTGGCTGGCCTCCACCGCCACACCGCTGGCCGCCGTGCTGGGCACCGAGACCGCCGCGCTGCTGGCCGGCCTGCACCGCGAGCACGGGGTGCGGATCCACCGGGGCGTGGCCGCGGCGCTGCTCGAACGGCGCGGCCGGGCCGCTGGCGTCCGGCTGGCCGACGGCGGCGAACTGACGGCCGACGCCGTGCTGATGGCTGTCGGGTCCGAGCCCGCCACCGAGTGGCTGGCCGGCAGCGGCGTCCCGCTGGACGACGGCGTGGTCTGCGACGCCTACTGCGCCGCCGGCCCCGGCGTCTGGGCGGCCGGCGACGCCGCCTCCTGGCCCGACCCGCGCACCGGCCGCCGGCGCCGCCTCGAACAGCGCACCAACGCCACCGAGCAGGCGACGCACGCCGCCCGGAACCTGCTGGCAGGACCGGACGGCGCCCGGCAGGCCTACCAGCCGGTCCCGTACCTGTGGACCGACCAGTACGGGCTGCGGGTCCAGGTGTTCGGCCGGCCCGGCGGCGCCGAGCGGTTCGAGGTCGTCGACGGCAGCCTCGACGAGCACCGCTTCGCCGCCGTCTGCGTCCGGGACGGCCTGGTCACCGGCGCGGTGGGGATCGCCGCCGCCCGGGCCCTGCGCGGGCTGCGCGCCCATGTGGCCGCGCACGGCCCGTGGCCGCCCGAGGCGGCCTGAGGACCGGGCCGGTCCCGCCCACCGCTCACCGACCGCCCGCCGCTCCCGCCCGCCAACCGGGCGAGGCGGCGGGCGGACCGGCCCCCCGGCACTGACCGGCCGCGCCCCCGCACTCCCCCGTACCTCCCCCACCCCTTCGGCGCCCTACCGGCCGACCGGCTCCCGCCCTATCGTTAGGTGACGGAAGCTATCGAAATCCCACTCCGACCCGCCGGCCCAGGCCCGGCCGGCCCGCAGGAGGCAGCGGTGGCGACACGACTCTCCGGCGGCGGCAGGACCGGGCGGCCGCGCCCGGCCCGTACCGCTGTGGACGCGGACCACCCCCGGTACAAGTGGGTGGCGCTGTCCAACACCACGCTCGGCACCCTGATCGCCACCATCAACGCCTCGATCGTCCTGATCTCGCTGCCCGCGATCTTCAACGGCATCGGCCTGGACCCGCTCCGGCCCGGCAACGTCAGCTACCTGCTGTGGATGCTGATGGGCTACATGCTGGTCACCGCCGTGCTGGTGGTCACGCTCGGCAGGCTGGGCGACATCCACGGCCGGGTCCGGATCTACAACGCCGGCTTCCTGATCTTCACCCTCACCTCGGTGGCCCTCTCCCTCGACCCGCTGCACGGCGGTCCTGGAGCGCTGTGGCTGATCGGCTGGCGGGTGGTGCAGGCGGTCGGCGGCTCGATGCTGATGGCCAACTCGGCGGCGATCATCACCGACGCCTTCCCGGCCAGCCGGCGCGGCACGGCCCTGGGCGTCAACGTCGTCGCGGGCATCGCCGGATCGTTCATCGGGCTGGTCCTGGGCGGGCTGCTCGCCGAGTGGAACTGGCGGTCGATCTTCTGGGTCAACGTGCCGATCGGGCTGCTCGGCACGGTCTGGGCCTACCGGTCGCTGCGCGACACCGGGGTGCGCAAGCCCGCCCGGATCGACTGGTGGGGCAACCTCACCTTCGGCGTCGGCCTGACCGCCCTGCTGGCCGCGATCACCTACGGCATCCAGCCGTACGGCGGCCACACCATGGGCTGGACCAGCCCGTGGGTGCTGGCCGGGCTGTTCGGCGGAGTGGCGCTGCTGGCCGTCTTCTGCCTGGTCGAGTCCCGCACCGCCGAGCCGATGTTCCCGCTCTCGCTCTTCCGCGACCCGGTCTTCGCGGGGGGCAACGCGGCCACCCTGCTGGGCTCGATCGCCCGCGGCGGACTCCAGTTCATGCTGATCATCTGGCTCCAGGGCATCTGGCTGCCGCTGCACGGCTACGACTACGCCGACACCCCGCTGTGGGCCGGCATCTACCTCGTCCCGCTGACCGTCGGGTTCCTGGCCGCCGGACCGGTCGCCGGCTACCTCTCGGACCGCGCCGGGGCCCGGCTCTTCGCCGCCGGCGGGCTGGTGGTGATGGCGTTCTCCTTCGCCGGGCTGCTCCTGCTGCCCACCGACTTCGGCTACCCGTGGTTCGCCGTCCTGGTCTTCCTCAACGGCCTGGGCGGCGGCCTGTTCGCCGCCCCCAACACCTCGCTGATCATGTCGAGCGTGCCGGCCGCCGCGCGCGGCGCCGCCTCCGGCATGCGGGCGACCTTCCAGAACGCCGGCATGGTGCTGTCGATCGGCGTCTTCTTCTCCCTGATGGTGGCCGGGCTGGCCGGCTCGCTGCCGCACACCCTCACCGCCGGGCTCACCGCCCAGGGCGTGCCCGCCGCCGACGCCCACGCCATCGCCTCGCTGCCGCCGGTCGGCACCCTGTTCGCCGCCTTCCTCGGCTACAACCCGATCCAGCAGCTGCTCGGCCCGCAGGTGCTCGACCGGCTGCCGGCGGACAACGTCCGGGTCCTGACCGGCCGGGAGTTCTTCCCGCAGCTGATCTCCGGGCCCTTCCACGACGGGCTGGTGGTGGTGTTCTGGCTGGCGATCGCGATGTCCCTGGTCGCGGCGGCCGCCTCGCTGGTCAGCGAGCGGCCGGGGCGCGCCGCCCCGCGCGCGGCCGCTGCACGCGCCGGCACCCCGGTGGCCGTACCGCCCGCCGACGAGCCGAGGGCCGGCGAGCGGGAGGCCGCCGGACAGCAACCCACCCGCCCGCCCGCCGAACGACCGGACAAGCGACCGGCCGAGCCCCCGACCATCCGGCCGCGCCCCGAGGAGCCCGGGCCGTGAGCGCCGACGGCGGCGGGCTCTCCGCCGAGGCCGTGGTCAGGCTCCGCCTGGCGATCGGCCGGCTCAACCGCCAGCTGGTCCGCGCCTCCGGGGACCAGGACCTCACCGCCGCCCAGCTCTCCGCCCTGGCCAGGGTGGAGCAGCACGGCCCGCTGCGGCTCGGTGAACTCGCCGCCCGCGAGGGCGTGGCGGTGCCGTCCCTGGTCCGCACGGTCGCCCCGCTGGTCACCGGAGGCCTGGTCGCCAAGACCCCCGACCCGCAGGACGGACGCTCCCAGCTGCTCGCGCCCACCCCGCTCGGTCTGGAGACCCTCGCCCGGATCCGCCGTGAGCGCACCGCCCTGCTGGCCCGCCGCAGCACCCGGCTCAGCCCCGAGCAGTGCCGCGCGCTGGAGAGCGCCCTTCCCCTCCTGGAACTGCTCCTCGACGAACCCGGCGCCCCGTGACCCGGCCCCGGGGGTGCCGCCGGAGCCCGGGCTACCGCTGCCCGCCGGGCCAGGCCACCGCGGTCTCGACCCCGGTGGTGTAGTCGACGCCGGGGACGTCCCAGCCGTACAGCTGCCGGAACTGGTTGTAGAACCAGGCGGCCCCTGCCGGGTCGGCGGCCAGTGCGGCCGCCGGGTCGGCCCACAGCTCCCGTACCCGGTCCTGGACGCCGGGGTCCAGCTCCCAGCCGTCCAGCCGGATGCGGCCCCGCTCGTCCAGGGTGAGCTCCTTCGCCCCGGTCAGCTGCTCCCACAGGTCGACGGCCTGGTCGTCGGTGGTGCGCCAGCCGTCCTCGCCGAGGACGTTGCGCAGCAGCGAGGTGTAGAGGGCGATGGAGGGGATCGCGGTGGACGCCTGGGTGACGGCCGCGCCGGCGACGACGGTGAACGCCCGGCCGCGGCCGGCCAGCAGCCCGGTCTGCAACTCGCCCGCGCTCGCCTCCAGGTGCTCCTTGGCGGAGCCGATGGTGCCCTGCCGGTAGACCGGCGCGGTGATCTCGGAGCCGACGTAGGACAGGGCCACGGTCGTGAAGCCGGGGCCGAGCAGGTCGCTGTCGGCCAGCGCCCGCACCCACAGCTGCCAGTCCTCGCCGCCCATGACCTTCACGGTCGCCGCCTGCTCGGCCTCGTCGGCCGGGGTGAGCTCGACGGTGCCGATCTGCGGGGCCCCGTCGTCGAAGAGCAGGGACGGCGAGGTGTACGGGGAGCCGAGCGGCTTGATCACCGAGTGGTGGACCTCGCCGGTGGCCGGGTCGGTGCGCCGGGGCGAGGCCAGGGAGTAGACGAGGTAGTCGACCGGGCCGTAGCGCTCGGTGAGGAGCCCGATGACCTCGGTGCGGGTGGCGTCCGCGTACGCGTCGGCGTTGACGAAGGTGAAGTCGCCCCCGTCCCGCTCGACCAGGTCGGCGACGGCCGCCGTGCGGTACCAGCCGGCGGTGGCGGTGCGCCGCTCGGTGGCGGGCGTCTCGTAGGCGACGCCGACGCCTCGGATGCCCTGGCGGCGCAGCCCGGCGAGCAGGAGCGCCAGGCCGTATCCGGCGCTGGCTCCGAGGACCAGGGCGACCGGGGCGCGGCCGGCCGGGGCCTCGGGCCCGACGCGCTGCCACAGGCGGTCGGCCGTGGCCCCGCTCCCGGCCGGGTGGGAGTTGACGATCAGGTAGCCCCGCTGCTTGGGGGTGATCTGCTGGATGCTCACTCGGTGGTGCCCTCTTCCGCTCCGGAGACCGTGATCAAGATGCCGGTCGTCCGGAGCCTATCCGCGCCGGTGGCCGCCGCTTTTGCCACCGCGTCACGGAAGATCCGGCGGGCACTTGTCGGAGGTCGCCATTGCGGTGGGTGTCCCGCTTCGGCTACCGGGCAACCCGGCGGGCGCCGGGCCGCACCGGAGAGTCCGGCACCGGACCGGCCGGTACGGGGCCGGACGGCCGCGCCCGTTCCCCCGTTGGAGTGCTCTGCCGCCGCCCGCCGACGCCACCGCAGCGCTCGACCGCCCCGCGCGCGACGAGGGCCACTAGGTTGCCCGCCATGGACGAAACCAGGGCTTCGAACGGGCGCCGGCCGTCCGCCGGCGAGCGCGTCGCGACCCGCCTGGACGGGCGGCTGCCGGTCATGGAGTCCGGCCGGGAACTGCTGCGCAAGGTGTTCCCCGACCACTGGTCGTTCCTGCTCGGCGAACTCGCGCTGTACTCCTTCGTCGTCCTGCTGGTGACCGGTGTCTACCTGACGCTCTTCTTCCGGCCGAGCATGGGCGAGGTCGTCTACCAGGGCTCCTACCTGCCGCTGCGCGGGGTGCCGCTGTCCGAGGCCTACGAGTCCACGCTGCGGATCAGCTTCGACGTACGCGGTGGACTGATGGTTCGTCAGATTCACCACTGGTCGGCGCTGTTGTTCACATCGGCGATCTGCGTGCACCTGCTGCGGGTGTTCTTCACCGGGGCGTTCCGCCGCCCGCGCGAGCTCAACTGGGTGATCGGGGTGACGCTGTTCAACCTCGCGCTGCTGGAGGGCTTCTCCGGCTACTCGCTGCCCGACGACACCCTCTCCGGCACCGGCCTGCGGATCGCCGAGGGCGTGCTGCTCTCGGTGCCGCTGGTCGGCTCGTACCTCACGCTGTTCGCCTTCGGCGGCGAGTTCCCGGGGAACGAGATCGTGCCCCGGCTGTTCACCGTGCACGTCCTGCTGGTCCCCGGCCTGCTGCTCGCCCTGATCGGGGCCCATCTGACCCTGGTGGTGGTGCTGAAGCACACCCACTGGGCCGCTCCCGGGCGCACCAACCGCAACGTGGTGGGGATGCCGTTCTTCCCCCAGTTCCTCACCCGCACGACCGGTCTGCTGTTCACGGTGGGCGGCGTCATGGCGCTGTCGGCCTTCCTCGCCGAGATCAACCCGATCTGGCGGTACGGGTCCTACCGCCCCGACGTCGTCGCGACGGGCGCGCAGCCGGACTGGTACATCGGCTTCATCGAGGGGGCGCTGCGGCTGATGCCCGCCGCGGAGACCAGGGTGTTCGGGCACACCGTGTCGTGGAACGTGCTGCTGCCCGCCCTGGTGGTGCCCGGCCTGCTGTTCGCGGCGCTGTACGCCTACCCCTTCGTCGAACGGTGGCTCGACCCCGGCACCGGCGAGCACCACCTGTGCGACCGGCCGCGCAACAAGCCCACCCGCACCGCGCTCGGCACCGCCGGGATCACGTGCTACGCCGTGCTGCTGATCGCCGGCGGCAACGACGTGATCGCCTACGCCTTCGGGCTCTCCGTCAACGCGCTCACCGTGGCGCTGCGGGTGGCGCTGATCCTGCTGCCGCCGGTGGTCTTCGTGCTCACCCGGCGGCTCTGCCTGGCCCTCCAGGCCCGCGACCGGGACCGGCTGCTGAACGGCGACGAGACCGGCCGGATCGACCAGTCCATCGACGGCGGCTTCACCGGCCACCACCGCCCGGTGCCCGCGGCCGAGCGGTACGTGCTGCTGGCCCGCGCCGTGCCGGAGCCGCTCGCCGCCCCGCGGGGGGCTCCGCGACACGAGCGGGTACGCGCCGCGGCGAGCAGCTGGTTCCACCGCGACCGGGTCGAACTCCCGGCCGGAGAAGGGGAGTCGGAGCTGATCGCGAAGGTCCTCAGCGCCCCGGCCCACCCCGCTCCCCCGGCCTTCCGCCCGCCCGCCCCCGCCACGGGCGGGCCGCTGCGGCGGCTGCTGCGCCGCCTCAGCCCTCGCCGTGGTCGCGGTACTGGAAGATGAAGCCGCCGACGGCGAGCGCGAGCACCAGCGCGCCGAGGACGATCAGCCACCGGGCGAAGACCAGGCCCAGGGCGAAGACCGTCAGGCCGGCCGCCGTCAGCACCGGGTAGCCGCTGCGGGCCGGGAAGAACCCCCTCGGCCCCGCGGTCTCGGCGATCTCGGCCTCCTTGCGGTCCTGCGCCCGGCCGCCGCCGCCGCGCTGGTGCTGGACGAACCAGAACAGCGCGATCAGGCCGGACATCAGGAACGCCACCGTCAGGATCGCCTTGCCGGCCGGCTCCCGGGCCCAGAACCCGTAGACCAGCCCGGTCACCGCGAAGAACGCCGTCATGACGGCGAACAGCCACCCCTCCGCCTTCACCGCCCGCTCCCCCGCTCGCCGCCGCGGCCGCGCGGCACTGCGGCGGTGACGCCCGTCGGCTCCTCCGCGGACACCTCCGGGTGGTGCAGGTCGAAGGCCGGGGACTCGGAGCGGATCCTCGGCAGCGTACGGAAGTTGTGCGGCGGCGGGGGGCTGGAGGTGGCCCACTCCAGCGACCGGCCCCAGCCCCACGGGTCGTCCTCGGTGACCCGGGCGCCGTGCCGGGTGGTGGTCCAGACGTTGTAGAAGAACGGCAGGTTGGAGACCCCGAGCAGGAACGAACCGACCGAGGCGCACACGTTCAGTGCCGTGAAGCCGTCCACGTCCAGGTAGCTCGCGTAGCGGCGCGGCATGCCCTGGGCGCCCAGCCAGTGCATCACCAGGAAGGTGGTCTGGAAGCCGACGAACAGGATCCAGAAGTGCACCTTCCCCAGCTTCTCGTCGAGCAGCTTGCCGGTCAGCTTCGGCCACCAGAAGTAGAAGCCCCCGAAGGTGGCGAACACCACCGTGCCGAACAGCACGTAGTGCAGGTGGGCCACCACGAAGTAGCTGTCCGTGACGTGGAAGTCGATCGGCGGCGCCGCCAGCAGCACCCCGCTCAGCCCGCCGAACAGGAAGGTCACCAGGAAGCCGATCGACCACAGCATCGGGGTCTCGAAGGACAGCGAGCCGTTCCACATCGTCCCGATCCAGTTGAAGAACTTCACCCCGGTGGGCACCGCGATCAGGAAGGACATCATCGAGAAGAACGGCAGCAGCACCTGGCCGGTGGCGAACATGTGGTGCGCCCACACCGACATGGACAGCGCGGTGATGGAGACGGTCGCACCGATCATCCCGAAGTAGCCGAACAGCGGCTTGCGGCTGAACACCGGGATGATCTCGCTGATGATGCCGAAGAACGGCACCGCGACGATGTACACCTCCGGGTGGCCGAAGAACCAGAACAGGTGCTGCCAGAGCAGCGCCCCGCCGTTCGCCGCGTCGAAGGCGTGCGCGCCGAACTTGCGGTCCGCCTCCAGGCAGAGCAGCGCCGCCGTCAGCACCGGGAAGGCCAGCAGCACCATGACCGAGGTGAACAGCACGTTCCAGGTGAAGATCGGCATCCGGAAGAGCGTCATCCCTGGCGCCCGCAGGCAGGTGATGGTGGTGACGAAGTTGACCGAGCCCAGGATGGTGCCGAGGCCGGCCACCACCAGGCCGAGCGCCCACAGGTCCCCGCCGGCCCCGGGCGAGAACAGCGGCCCGTTCAGCGGCGCGTAGGCGAACCAGCCGAACGAGGGCGCGCCCTGGGTGGTGAGGAAACCGCTCAGCACCATCAGCCCGCCCAGCAGGAAGGCCCAGTAGGTGAAGGCGTTCAGCCGGGGGAACGCCACGTCGGGCGCGCCGATCTGCAAGGGCATGATCGCGTTGGCGAAGCCGGCGAAGGTCGGGGTGGCGAACAGCAGCAGCATGATCGTGCCGTGCATGGTGAACAGCTGGTTGTAGCGCTCGTTGGACATCAGCCCGGTGTCCGGCCCGAGCAGCTGGGCCCGCATCAGCAGCGCGAGCACGCCCCCGACCAGGAAGAAGCCGAAGGCCGTCGCCAGGTACAGGTTCCCGATGACCTTGTGGTCCGTGGTGAACAGCCAGCGCAGCAGTGTGCTGCCCTGCCGGACCCTGGCCCGGGCGCGGTCCCGCTCCCGGGGCGGCGCGGTGGACGAAGCGCTCATGGAACCTCCGCAACGGAGCCGGTGACGCCCCCGGTCGCGGCGCCGACTCCCTCCCGACCAGCGGAGGGCCCGCCCTCGCACGCCATCGCCGACCCTAGCGGCGGCCGCCCCGGCCGCCGGGGCGCCACGCGGTACGGCCCTCCGGCCCGGGGTGGCGCCGTCCCGGACGGCGGGCCGAAGGGCGCTCCTCGGCCGGCTCAGCGCTCCCGCAGGTCCGGGACCACCTCGCGCAGCCGGTCGGCGCCGATCGCGCCGGCCCGCAGCAGGACGGGCACCTCGCCGGTGATGTCCACGATCGAGGACGGCACGGCGGCGGCGGTCGGGCCCCCGTCGAGGTAGACGGCCACCGAGTCGCCGAGCATGCCCTGGGCGGCGTCGCAGTCCTGCGGCGAGTCGTGCCCGGTCAGGTTCGCGCTGGAGACGGCCAACGGCCCGGTGGCGCCGAGCAGTTCGATGGCGACCGGGTGCGCGGGCATCCGCACCGCGACCGTCCCGCCGGTCTCGCCGAGGTCCAGCTCCACCGACTCCAGGTGGCGGGCGACCACGGTCAGGCCGCCCGGCCAGAACGCCTTGACCAGCTCCCTGGCGCGCTCCGTCACCTCGACCAGCCCGTCCAGCGCCTCCGGGGAGCCGACCAGCACCGGCGAGGGCATGTTCCGTCCCCGGCCCTTGGCCTTCAGCAGGCGGTCGACCGCCCGCGGCGCGAAGGCGTCCGCGCCCACGCCGTACACGGTGTCCGTGGGCAGGACGACGAGTTCGCCGCGGCGCACCGCCGCCACGGCCTCGCGCAGCCCGGCTGCGCGCTCGGACGGGTCCGAGCAGTCAAAACGACGAGTCATCAGGGGTCTCCACCGGCGGGCCGCCGGCCCGCCCCGTTCCTCCGGCCCGGCCACCTCTACGACCAGGCACGACCCGGTCAGCCTACCCGTCCGGCTTCCGGCCGCCCGCCGCGCCCCGGTCGGGCTCTCGCCCCTGCTTCGCCCGGTCGGATGCCGTGGCGCCCTCGGCCGCCCGGGTGGCGCGGGGTCGCGGCGGGCCGGAGACGGCCGCCGCCTGCGGGGGCGGGCGGCGGCGGGCGGACGTAGGTTGCGCACATGACCAGTGACGAGACGATCCCGGCCGTGGGGGTGCGCCCGCTGGACGAGGTGTTCGCCGCGATCGACGGGGTCAACCGGCGGCCCCGGCCCTGGACCGGCTTCGAGCACGGCGTGCTCGGCGCCTACCGGTGGGCCGCCGGCGCCCAGGTCGCGGCCCCCGTCACCGCCGCCGCCACGGTCGGCGCCACCGGTCCCCGCCACGCCCAGCTGCTGGCCGAGTGCCAGGCCGCAGCCGTCGATCTCCACCTGGCCAGGAGCCGGGGTTCGGACCACAGCTACCTCCTCGGCGTCCACCGGGCACTGGCCTGGCTCTGCGGACTGCACGAGGACCGCCCCTGAGGCGTCCGGGCGGGCTGACCGGGCTCGGCGTGCTCCTGAAGAGAGGTCAGGCCGCACCGGTTCCCCTTCATCGGAGGGCGGCGTTTCAGTAGTAGTGGCGGCGTCCGCCGACGGCGTGCCCGAGGGCTCCGGCGACCCAGAGGACCAGTCCGATGACGGTCAGCACGAGGCCGATGGTCCAGAGGATCGAGAAGCCGGTGACGAAGCCGATGATGAGCAGGATGACTCCGAGGACGATCACGAGGGTCTCCCTGGTTCGCGGGTGGCTGTCGGCGGGGTGGCACCGGTGGTTCCGACCGGCCGGAGCCTTCCCCGGGGAGCGGGACCGGTCTCGCCCGTCCCGTCTCCACACCCCACGCGTGTACCGCCCCGCCGCCCGGGCAAACCGGCCCGCCGCCTCCGGCTCCGCCTTCACCGACGGTGGCGGCCGCCCCGGTGACGGGGCGGCGGAGCCACCCGGGGCACCGGCAGGAAGAGGCGGGCCAGCTCGCGGCCCAGGTTGACGCCGATGGCGAGGGCCATCGCCATCGCGCAGGCCCGCCCGATGCCGCTCAGCCCGACCTCGGGCTCGCCCCGGACGAAGGCGAGCATCCCGAAGTACAGCACCGAGCCGGGCAGCAGCGGCCCCAGCGCGGCGGTGATGTGCGGCAGCGCCGAGCTGCCCCGGCAGCGCGCCATCAGCTGCCCGGACAGGCCCACCAGCCCGGCGGCCAGCCCGGTCGCCACGATCGGCTCGCCGCCCGCGTTCACCAGCACCCCGTACGTGGTCCAGCCGGCCGCGCTGTTCAGCAGGACGGCCGGCAGCGTGGCCGGCTCGGTGTTCAGCAGCACCGCGAAGGCCAGGGTGAGCAGCACCGCGGCGGCGAGTTGCAGCGGCGGGTTCACCGCCCCTGGCGGGGCCGCCTGGGCGGCGAGGTCGGCGCCGTTGTTGACACCGACGTAGAGCACCGCCATCACCCCGATCACCACACCGGCCATCAGGTACAGCGCTTCGAGCAGCCGGGCGGCGGCGGTCAGGTAGAAGCCCGTCAGGCCGTCCTGGGCGGCCGCCACCATCGGCCAGCCGGGAAGCACCGCGAACAGCCCTCCGGTGATCACCACCGATCCGCGCAGGTGCAGCCCGTTGAACGAGAGCAGGATGCCGATCACGGCGGCCGGCACCGCCGCCACCACGAACTGGTAGAACGCCGGGAGGTCGTGCCGCGCCACCAGGGCCGCCAGCCGCTCGCCCGCGAGCGCGGCGACGACGGCGCTGGCGAAGACCAGCCAGGCCCGGGCGTCGGCCCGGCCGCCGATCAGCAGGGTCGCGGCCCCGGCCATCCCACCGGAGGAGAGCACGAGCAGCCGGCCCGAGTAGCGGCGGCTGTGCCGGCGCGTGGCCACCAGGCGGGCGTGGGCCTCGGAGACGGCCAGCCCGCCCACGGTGATCGCGGTGACCAGCCGGAACACGGCGGCCAGCCGCGCGTAGTCGACGGCCGGGCGGCGGACGGAGCACTCGGCGACCAGCGAGGGTTCCGAAGGGCCGGGCTGGTAGGAGATCGCCACCCGGGTGAAGGTGACCTGCGGGTCGCAGGGGTGGACCCGGTAGGCGCGTGCGACGGCGAGCATGGCGGCCTCGACGTCCTCCGCCGCCTCCCCGCTGGCCAGCATCAGCTCGCCGACCAGCAGCGCGAGGTCCAGCACCCGGGCCGGTTCGACGCCCGGCAGCGGCTCCGTACCGGTGCCTTCCGGCGCCGGCCGCCGGTCGGCCGTCGGGGTGCGCAGCAGCGGCAGCATCGCGTCGGGCCAGGGGGCCTCGGCTCCGTCGGCTCCGTCGCCCCGGCGGAGCCCCGCCGCCGGAGTGCCGGGCGCCGGGGGCTGGGGTGGCACCCGCTCGGGCCGCGTCGGGCGTCCTTCCCGGCCGGCAGGAGTGCCGAGCTGCTCGTGTTCCGTCATCGCGGCTCCTTGACCCCACCCCCCTCGTCCACTCCGTGCAGCCGGTCAACTACCCGGAGTGCCGCTGCGGCGAACGCGCCACACCCGGCACACCCGTCCGAACCGGAGCACGACCGGCCGTACACGCCCCATCGGCCCGCGCGTGCCGACCCCGGGGGCGGGCCCGGCCGCCGGCGGAGGGGCCCGCGCGGCGTCCCGGACGCCGGGTCCGCGGCGGACGGCGCCGCCGGATTCCCGGCGGCCGTTCCGGGTAGACGCGTCCGCGCAACGACCGTGACCAGGAAGGGAGGCACCGGCCATGCCGCGAGGATCCAGCCCCAAGCGGGAGCGCCAGTACGAGCACATCAAGGAGAGCGCGCTCGACCGGGGCGAGAGCAAGAAACGGGCCGAGGAGATCGCCGCCAGGACGGTGAACAAGGAACGCGCCCGGCACGGCGAGTCGAAGACCGCGAGCCGCACCTCGACCCACGACATCTCCTCCGGCCGCCGCGGCGGACAGCGCTCGCACCGGGGCGCCCAGGGCCCGACCTACGACCAGCTGTACAACGAGGCCAGGCAGCGGGGCGTCAAGGGCCGCTCGAAGATGAACAAGCGTCAGCTGGCCCACGCACTCGGCCACTGAAACCGGCCGCACCACCCAGGAGGTGTCCCGATGACCGTCCCGTCCCCGCCGGACCCGGACACCCGGCCGGTCCCCCGCCCGGACCCCGCGCCGTGGCCGGGCGAGCCCGAGCCGGCACCGCCGCCGGTCCCGCCGTTCCCGGACCCGGTGCCGTATCCGGACCCGGCGCCGCAGCCGCACCCCGGGCAGGCCTGAGGCCGCCCGGGGCGGGTGAGCGGGCCGGCCGGAGCCGTGGCTCCGGTCAGAAGCGCGGTGCCAGCAGGCTGTCCAGCTCGGCGTCGAAGAGCAGCGCGGGCCGGAAGCCCATGCCGGTGAAGTGCCCGGCGAGCTCCAGCGACAGCACGCCGTGCAGGCGGGTCCAGAACGCCAGGAACCGGTGGAGCACCTCGGGCGGGGCCGGCTGCTCGCCCGCCCAGTCCCGGTGGCCCACCAGGTGGGTGGCGAACGGCGCCTGCCCGGCCTCGGGGGTGGCCGGGGAGAGCGTCGCACAGGCGTCGACCAGCGTCCGCATGACCTCGTCGGCGATGGCGGTGGTGTCCTCGGGTGCCTGGTAGCCGGGGACGGGGGTGCCGAAGATCAGGAAGTACCGCTGGGGGTCGGCCAGGGCCCAGCCGCGCAGGGCGTGCGCGAGCCCGGCCAGGTCGGCGCCTTCGGCGGCGGCCGCGCCGAGGGTGTCGGCGAGGCTGCGGTAGGCGTCCCGGACGAGTTCGGTGATCAGCTCGTCGCGGCCGGCGAAGTAGCGGTAGAGCGCGGGGCCGCTCATGCCCATCCGCTTGGCGATCGCGTTGAGGGAGAGCGCCGAGGCGCCGGCCGTGGCGATCTGCTCCCGGGCGTGCTCCTTGACCTCCTCGCGCACCTGGGCGCGGTAGCGCTCGCGCGGGGTGTCCGCGCCCGTCCTCGCCATGGCCTGCCCGCCCTCCGAGTCGTGCGACTACATATCGATGCTTCCGTTAGAAGCTATCACGGAACCTGTTGACCCTCGCCCCTTCGCTGAGTTACAACTTCTAACGAACACGTGGGCCTCTAGCTCACGGACTCCACGGCCGTCCCGACGGCCCACCAGCGAAGGGGAGTTCCATGTCCGCCACCCGCCGCACCGCCACCCGCCGCACCGGCATCCGCACCGCCCTGCTGACCGTCCCGCTCGCCCTCGGCCTGCTCGGCGCCGCCGTCGCGCCCGCCGGAGCCGCCGGCTCCCCCGGCCCCGGCTCCTCGCTCACCTGCCACGGGGCGGGCGTCGACCCCGCCGCACAGGTCCGCTACCGGACCGGGACCGTGATCCACGCACCACTGCGGACCGTCTGGCAGCTCCAGACCGACGTGGAGCGCTGGCCGGACTGGCAGTCGCCGGTGCGCAGCGCCGAGCGCCTCGACAGCGGCCCGCTGCACCGGGGCTCGGCGTTCCGCTGGACCACCCCGCTGCCCCCGAACCCCGCCTCGACGGACCCGGTCCTGGAGATCACCTCCACCGTGCGGCAACTGCGGCCCGGCGCCTGCATCCGCTGGACCGGCCCGGCCGTGGCGACGGGGCTGCGGATCGACGGCGTCCACGTGTGGACCTTCACCGAGGTCCCCGGCGGCGTCCTGGTGCGCACCGAGGAGACCCACACCGGCCCGCAGGTCGACGCGAACGTCCCCGCCGCCACCGCGATCCTGCGTCAGGGCCTCGAAGGCTGGCTGCACGACCTGAAGACCACCGCCGAGGCCCGCGCCGCCCGGTAGCCGCCGCTCCGAGCCGTGCGGCGACCGGCGCCACGGGTCGAACCGGGCGCGCGGACCCGGCCGGATCGGCGAGCCGGCGCATGTTTGCGCAAGCCCCGGGCAGACGCGGCCCAGGGCGGACTTCGCCCCGACGACGAGAGGAGCCGAACGTCATGGGTACCGAGGACAAGCTGCACAACCTGGCGGAGAAGGCCGGCGGCAAGGCCAAGGAGGCGGTCGGCAAGGCGACCGACGACCGCTCGACCGAGCTCAAGGGCAAGGCCGAGCAGGCGAAGGCCGATCTGAAGCAGGCCGCGGAGAAGGTCAAGGACGCGGGGAAGCACTGACCGGACACCCGGCGGTCGTCCCCGGACGGCCACCGGGTGTCGTCTCGCCACCGCACCCGAGGGAGGAGTGGAGCCCATGACCGACCCGCACGAGCCCGTGCCCAGGGACCCTGAGGTCCCGGTCGAGACCCCCGAGTCCCGGATGACCGGCGAGGGCTCGCCGCCACCCGGTCAGGAGGAGGAGGAGGAGAGGGGGCCGCAGGACGGCTCCGAGGAGGAGAGCACCGAACCGGCCCACGAGCCGGAACCGCACGAGCCGCCGGACTGACCGGGCTGACCGGGCTGGGCCACCGCGCTGACCGACCGCCGGACGCGGCCGGCCCGACGGCCGGGGGTTGTGCCCCGGCCGGACGCCCGGTCAGGGAGCGAGCAGCCCCTGACCGGCCGCGTAGCCCGCCAGCCCTTCGGCCGTCGCACCCGCCCAGCCGAGGTAGCCGTCCGGCCGCACCAGGAACACGCCGGTCCCGTACGCCTCGTAGGCCGGGATGCGGACCACCGGGGCGGCGAGGGCGGGCAGCGGGGCGTCGGTGCCGACGGTGAGCAGCGTCCAGTGCGGGCCGCGGAAGGCGTCGAACAGCCGGGTGCCGCCCCGGCGCCCGTCCGGGGCGCGGTCGCCGGCCCGCAACGCGTCCGCGGGGAGGCCCTGTCGGGTCTCCACCGAGAGTGCGGACTCCCGGTAGCCGAGGCCGAGTTGCCGGGTCGCCCGGCCGCGCCGCTGCTCGCCGCGGTGGACCCGGGTGGACAGCTCCAGCATCGCCGCCGCGTTGGCCCGGCGCTCCTCCTCGTAGCTGTCGAGGAGCCGCGCGCCGGCCCGCCCGGTCAGCGCGGCGGCGAGCTTCCAGCCCAGGTTGTAGGCGTCCTGGACGCTGGTGTTCAGCCCCTGTCCGCCGGCCGGCGAGTGGACGTGCGCGGCGTCGCCCGCGAGGAACACCCGGCCGGCCCGGAAACGGTCCGCGAGGGCCGCGCGCGGGCGGAACTCGGAGATCCAGCGCAGCTCGGTCAGCTGGTCGGCGCCCAGGTGGGAGCGGGCGGCGACCACCGTGCGGAGGCCTTCGAGGGTGAGGTCCACGGCCGTGCCCTCCGGGAACCCAGCGACCAGCTGGAAGTCCTCGGTGCCGCCGAGCGGGCAGATCGCCAGCACCCCCTCCTCGGCCGGGAAGACGTGCCAGTGCTCGCGGTCCAGCCCGTCGACCCGGACGTCCGCGACCAGCATCGGGGCCGGGTCGACGGTCTCCCCGGTCATCCCGATGCCGAGCAGCCGCCGCACCGTCGAGCGCCCGCCGTCCGCCGCGACGGCGTAGCGCGCCCGGACCGGGCCGCCGGCCGCGAACTCGGCGGTCACGCCCTCCCCGTCCTGCGTCAGGCCGACCAGCTCCCGCCCGAACGCGACCTCGCCGCCCAGTTCGCCCAGCCGCCCGTACAGCACCCGTTGGGTGTGCCACTGGGGCAGCATCAGCACCTCGGTGTACGGCTCGGCCTCGGAGGGCTCGATCGGGTCGTACATCCGGCGCTCGCCCTGCCGTGCGCCGTCCTTCCAGAACAGGTTGGGCGGGTAGTGGCCCGCCACGGCGCGGATCCGGTCGAGCACGCCGAAGTCGTCGAGCACCTCCAGCGTGCGCGGCTGGAGTCCCTTGCCGCGCGAGCCGGGGAAGAGTTCCGCGCCCCGCTCGACCACCAGCGCGGCGACGCCGTGCCGGGCGAGGTCCAGCGCCAGGGCGAGTCCGGTGGGCCCGGCACCGACGATCAGGACGTCCGTGTGCGTGCCGCGAGAAGCCACGACAATCTCCTTAACGTTGTTAAGTAGCCGTTGCCGACAGGATGAACTTAACGGCGTTAAACTGTCAACCGTGACCCCGCAGAGAACCCCCAAGCTCGACCGCGGCCAGGTCGTCGACGCCGCGCTGAACCTGCTGGACGAGGCCGGCCTCGACGGCCTGACGCTGCGCGCCATCGCCGCCCGGCTCGACGTCAAGGCGCCCGCGCTGTACTGGCACTTCAAGGACAAGCAGGCGCTGCTGGACGAGATGGCGACCGAGATGATGCGCCGGATGACCGGCCGGGCGGCGCAGGACGGGCCCGCGGAGGACTGGCGGGAGACCTACCTGCGGACCATGCGCACCCTGCGCGCCGAACTGCTGCGCCACCGCGACGGCGCGAAGGTCTACAGCGGCTCCCGGTTCACCGACACCGGCTACGCGGCCGGCCTGGACGCCTCGCTGCGCCTGCTGACCGAGGCCGGCTTCACCCCGGCCGCCGCGGCCCGGGCCTGGCAGACCGCCTACAGCTACACGATCGGCTACGTGATCGAGGAGCAGGCGATGGGCCCCAACCCCTTCGACGGCGCCGAGGGCTACGACGTCGACGCCCGCGCCGAACGCCTGGCCGCCCACCCGCTGGCGGCCGAGTCGGGCCGGGTGATGTTCCAGGACTTCGACGAGGGCTTCGAGCAGGGCCTGGCGGCGGTGCTCGCCGGCGTCGAGGCCACGCTGCTCGGCTGACGGCTCTCCGGCGCGGACGGCCGGTGCCGCCCGCTGTCCCTGGTCGTCATGCCGGGGCAGCGGGCGGACCGCACGCGGTTCGAGCCGGTACTGGAGAAGATCCGTGTCCCGCGGACCGGGCCGGGCAGGTCCTGGGGGACGCCCGCCGGCGTGGCCGCCGACAAGGCCTACGCCAACGGCCCGTACCGCGCTCGGGCCCCGCTCACCAGGTCACGGGCAGTGACCGCATCCCGTAGATGAACGACTCGGTACGGAACTCGCGCTCGCCGGTCAGCCGCAGCCCCGGCAGCCGGCGGAACAGCGTCTCCAGGGCGATCCGGAGTTCGGCGCGGGCCAGCGGCTGGCCCAGGCACTGGTGCACGCCGAAGCCGAACGCCAGGTGCCGCCGGGCGTCCCGGTCCAGGTCCAGCTCGTCCGTCGCCCGCTGGCCCGCGCCGCCGAACACCGCCTCGTCCCGGTTGGCGGTGGAGAGCATCGCCATCACGCCCTCCCCGGCCCGGACGGTGACGCCGCCCAGCTCCACGTCCTCCAGCGCCACCCGGGGCAAGCCGGTGTGCACGATGGTCAGCAGCCGCAACAGCTCGTCCACCGCGCCCGGCAGGGTGGCCGGGTCGGCCAGGCCGGGGATCTGCTCGGGGTGCTCCAGCAGCAGCGCGGTCGACAGCGCGATCATGTTCGCGGTCGTCTCGTGACCGGCGATCAGCAGCAGCACGCCCATGCCGGCCACGTCGTCCGGGGTCAGGTCGTCCCGCGCCGCGAGCCGGCTGAGGGCGTCGTCCTCCGGCTGGGCGCGCTTGCGGGCCGTCAGGTCGCGCAGGTAGCCCCGAACCTCCTCCTGGGCCCCCCGGAGCTGCTCCACGGTGCTCTCCCGGCTGAGCATCGTGCGGCTCAGGCTCTGGAAGCGGTCGTGGTCCTCGTACGGCACGCCGAGCAGCAGGCAGATCGCCAGCGAGGGCACCGGCAGCGCGAAGTCGGTGACCAGGTCGGCCGTGGTCCGGCCCGCGGTCATCCGGTCCAGTACCTCGTCCACGATCCGCTGGATCTCCGGGCGCAGCGCCTCCACCCGCTTGACCAGGAACTCCCCGGTGATCATGCGGCGCTGGCGGGCGTGCTCGGGGTCGTCGAGCCGCAGGAAGTCCGGATTGTCGGTGATCAGCTCGCGAGCGCCGGCGATCAGCAGCGGGAAGGACGGGTGGCGGATGTCGGCACTGAACCGGCGGTCGGACAGCACGGTGCGGACCTCGGCGAAGCCGGTGACCAGCCAGCAGAGGTCGCCGTCGGGCAGCTCGGCCCTGGTCACCGGCCCGGTGGCGGCGGCCTCGGAGTACGCGGGCGGCGGGCCGAACGGGCAGCCGCCGGAGTGCCGGGCCGGCAGCAGCGGGACGGCGGGGGCGGTGGGTGTGGCGGTCACGGCGGGGGTCTCCTCATGTCGCGGGGTCCTCGTGGGGCTGTCGGGGTGCAGGGAGTCCCCGGCGGCCTGTGGGGCCGGCGGCGGGGCCGGTCAGGCCCCGGTCTGCGCGGGCTGGTCCCCGGTGACGCTGATCGCCCGGCCCGGGCAGAGGTCGGCGGCGAGTCTGACGTCTTCGAACTGCTCGGGCAGCAACACGATCTGACGGAGTCTCACAAGACTGTCCCGGTCGTCCTGGTCGAAGACCGCGGGGGCGTTCGTCACGCACATGCCGGAGCTACAGCAACGGTCCCGGTCGACGCTCACCTGCATGTCGGGCACCTTTCGCCAGGGCGGCGCCGGCTGGCCGGCGGCCACCTCTCGTTGTCACGGTCAACCTAGCCGTCGCCGGTCCGTTCACGGAGGGGTACGGTGGCCGGATCGAGAATGGCTGATTCGGCCCCTGTGCGTGAACCCCCCTTGCGGCGTAATGCGTTTCAACCCGCGGTACTTCGCCGGACGGGTCTGCGGACCCGGCCGCGCGGACGGCCTCACAGGCCTTCGACGGAGGCCAACTCCCGTACGGAGGCCACCGCGTCGGCCTCGGCGGCGCTCTTGTCCGGCCGGTGGCGCACCACCCGGGCGAACCGCGGGGCCGGCCCGGTGGGGTAGCGGGGGCTGCGCTGGAGGCCGTCGAAGGCGACCTCGGCGACCGGTTCCGGCCGGACCGGCACCGTCGGGGCGTCCCGCCCGGTCTCCCGGGCGAGCGATTCGGCGGTCTGCCAGGCGAGCTTCCGGTCGGTCAGCCCCTTGAAGGTCTTCGTGAGTCGGGGCCGGTCATCGCGCGCACAGCCGGTCCAGGGACGCGCGGCTCTCCTCGTCCGCGGCGCGGTAGACGAGAAGGCGCAGTCCCGGGTCCTGGAGCGGTAGCAGGACTTCGAAGTCAACGGTGATCACACCCTCGACCGGATGCCGCAGCACCTTCCGGCCGCGTCCGTTGACGCTGACCTCCCGCTCCGACCACAAGCGGGCGAAGTCCTCGTCCTGTGTGACGAACTCGTCGATGAGGCCGGACAGTTCCCGGTCCTCCGGGTGAGCGGCCCAGGCCGCGCGCAGGTGGGCGATCCCGTCCCGCAGCGCCTGCTCCCGGTCGGCGTAGAAGCCGCGCATCGCCGGGTGCAGCAGGCACAGCCGCATCGCGTTGCGCCGTGACGGCGGAACGGCCTCGAAACCCGGTAGCAGCCGAGCCATTTCGGGGGTCCAGGCGAGGATGTCGTAACGGTGGTCCAGCAGCATGGCCGGCAGCGGCGAGAGGTCACCGACCAGGCGGGCCAGCGACGGCGCCGCACTGGCGGCCGGCCCGCCGGTGGTGCCGGGACGGCGGCGTCCGGCCAGGTCGAACAGGTAGTCCCGTTCGCTCGCATCCAGGCGCAGTGCCCGGGCCAGCGCCGCCAGCACCCCCGCGGAGGGCCGCAGCCCCCGGCCCTGCTCCAGCCGGACCACGTAGTCGGTGCTCACCCCGGCCAGCTCGGCGACCTCCTCGCGGCGCAGCCCCGGCGTCCGCCGGGTCCGCCGATGCGACGGCAGGCCCAGCCGGCCGGGGTCGAGGCCTTCGCGCCTGCTCCGCAGGAACGCGGCCAACTCCTGGGCGGGGTCCATGGTTCGGGTCGTCATGACCGGTCCAACCGCCAGGGTGGGACCGCTCTTCCCAGGAAGTGCCCTCCCTTATCCGGGGCCGGCCGCCGCCACAGACTCGGTCCCGGCAACGGAACACGAGCACACGCGAGCACAGGAGAACCTGATGGCACTGGCCCTGGACGACTACCGGCTGCTGGGCCGCTCGGGACTGCGGGTCTCACCGCTGGCCCTGGGCACCGCGACCTTCGGCACCGAATGGGGGTGGGGCGCCGAACGGGCCGAGGCCCGAAAGCTGTTCGACCGCTACGTCGGGCTCGGCGGCAACCTCCTCGACACCGCCGACACCTACACCGAGGGCAGCTCCGAGCGCCTGCTCGGCGAGTTCGCCCACGAGGAGCGCGAACGCCTGGTGCTGGCGACCAAGTACTCGACACTGCGTCGCCCCGGCGACCCGAACTCCGGGGGCGGGCACCGCAAGGCGCTGTTCGGCTCGGTGGAGGGCAGCCTGCGGCGGCTGGGCACCGACTACCTCGACCTGCTGTACCTGCACGTCTGGGACTTCCGAACGCCGGTGGAGGAGGTGTTGCGCGGCCTGGACGACCTGGTCAGGCAGGGCAAGGTGCTGTACGTGGCGATCTCCAACACCCCGGCCTGGCAGGTGTCCCGGATGCAGGCGATCGCCGACCTGCGCGGCTGGTCACCGCTGGTCGCGTTGCAGGTCGAGTACAGCCTGATCGAACGCACCGCGGAGCGCGACCTGATCCCGATGGCCCGGGAGCTGGGCCTGGGCGTGGTCCCGTACTCGCCGCTCGGCGGCGGGGTGCTCAGCGGCAAGTACGGCCGGCAGGACGTGGGCGCGACGGGCGCCGGTCCCGACGGGAGCACCCGTCGGAGCCACAACCTCGCCCTGGGCACCCTCACCGAACGCAGCCTCGGCGTGGCCGGGGTGGTCCGGGAGCTGGCCGGCGAGCTGGGGCACACCCCGGCCCAGGTGGCGCTGGCCTGGACGCTGCGGAAGCCGGGCGTGACGAGCACGCTGCTCGGCGCCCGCACCCCCGCCCAGTTGGAGGACAACCTGGGCGCCCTGGCGGTCGAGCTTTCGGACGCCGAACTGGCCCGGCTCGACGCGGCGGGCGCGATCGCCCTCGGCCAGCCGCACGACCTGCTGGCGAGCGAGCCCATCCGCCAGGTGACCACGGGCGGCCTGCGAATCGAGACCCGCCGCTGACGGCCGGTGCCGTTCCGCTGTGCGTCCCGGAAAGCGGCACCGCCGGGCCCCCACCAGGGCCCGGCGGTGTCCGCGCTTCGAGGGGGTGCGATCAGGCGTTCATGAACTCGCCCACCCGCAGGGCCCGCTTCACGATCCGGACGTCCCCGACGTATCCGTGGAACACCTTGTCCAGCACCCCCGCGTACGAGTAACCGCCCAGCATCCACGGCCGCCCCAGCGTGGTCAGCCCGACGGCGGGCGTCGCCGGGTTGCGCGCCACCTCGCAGCCCTCGACGTACATCCGGCTGAGCTTCCCGTCGTTGACCACCGCGACGTGCCACCACCGGTCCAGCGGCAGCTGGTGGCCCCAACAGGTGGACGCCCCCGTCTGGTTGAGCGGGTAGACGCACCACTGGAGGGCCGGCGCCTCGGAGACGCTGAGCGTGACAAGCGGCTCCTCGGCGTCCGTCCCCGGCCCGTTCTTGCCCGCCTCGCCGCTCATCCCCCACCGGCTGAGCAGGGCGGACCAGCGGCTGCGCGCCGAGTCCCAGTCGGCGGGCAGCTTGAAGAAGGCCTCGACGGTGAAGCCGCGCTCGAAGGTCTCCCGGTTCAGCGGCGCGCCGGGCGCGGTCTGGAGGTAGCCGCCGCGGACCGGCGACCGGGTGCCCCGGAACAGCAGACTGCCGTGGCCCGGCTGGTCCGGGTGGTGCTCGGCGGACCAGCTGAGCGCGCCGTCGGGCGTACCGGGGGCGCACTGCCAGAGCAGGTCGTTGCCCTGCCCGGCCAGGTCCTTGACGACCTGCTGCGGGGAGACGGCCGTCCCGTCGCCGCCGCCGTTGTCGAACCGCCAGTAGGCCACCGTGTCCCGGACCAGCAGCTCGCCGGCCCGGCGCGCCGGGCGCTGCGGGACGGGCGCGAAGCCGGCGAAGCGGCGGTCGAAGTCGATCGCCAACGAGAAGCGGTCCACGTCGGAGGTCAGCTCGGCGTGCTGGGCGGCCAGCGCGTTGCGCTCCTCGGCGGCGATCTGCTGGATCCACGGCGAGAAGGTCGACACGTCGACGGTGTCGCGGTCGAGGTCGAAGCGGTACGCCCGGATCATCGCCGCGCCGCCGTAGTAGCGGTCCTGGTAGTTGGCGATGTGGACGTGCACGTCGTGGCCGGCCCTGTTCTTCAGCACGGTGCGCCCGGGCGGCCAGTAGTGCCCGTTGACGGTCAGGAAGATCTGGTCGTTGCCGCTGATCAGCCGCTCCCAGAGCCGCTTCCCGTAGTCGGACAGCTCGGCGCGGCCGCTGTCGTCGGCGTGCGCCAGGTCGTGGGTGGTGAGGATCACCGGGAGCCCGGGGGCGGCCGCGATCGCCGCGTTCGCCCAGGCGAAGCCCGCGTCGGAGAGCCTCCAGTCGAGCGAGAGCACCATCCAGTCGCGCCCGGCCGCCCGGAACACGTGGCAGGTGTTGTAGCCGTCCGGGCTGGAGCCGCGGTACCCGGCGGTGCGGGCGGCCCTGGCCTTGCCGAAGGTCTCCAGGTACGGGGTGCTGCCGCGCTGGTCGTCGGTCGAGGAGCGGACGTCGTGGTTGCCGGCCAGCACGCCGTAGGCCGCGCCCGCGTCGTCCAGCAGGCCGAACACCTTGGTGACGGCGGCGTACTCGACGGCCAGCCCGTTCTCGGTGACGTCGCCGAGGTGGGCCAGGAAGACGATGTTGTCGTCCGTCCCGTCCTCCCGGTTGACCCCGCCGTCCAGCACGTGGCGGACCGAGGCCTCCAGCGGCGCGGGGTGGATCCGGTCCTGGTCGAACAGGTACTGGGTGTCCGGCATGACGACCACGGTGAACTGCCGGGCGTCCGGGTCGGGCTGCCAACGCCCGTGCCCCTTGCCCTTCTTCGGCTTCTTCTCGGCCGCGCCGGGCCCGCCGGCCGCGTCGGGCCCGGCCGCCTGCGCGGGCACCGCGCCGAGCAGCCCGAGCCCGGCGGTGCCGACCCCCGCGCCCACCAGGCCGGCCCCGCGCAGGAACCGGCGCCTGCCGGCCGCGGCGGGCCCCTCCCCGTCGAGGTCGGCGGTCCGCGGGCAGCCGCACTCGTGCTCGGTCCCCTGGTCGTCGTGCATGTTCGCTCCCGGAAGTGGTTTGGGCCCTGACGGTAGGTACCGGGATTGGTCGGAGACCGTCGGCCGGGCCACGCTCCGCTGAACAGCGGCCGAACCCGACGGGTGCTCATGTCCGTCCGGCCGACCTGCCCGGCCGGTGCGCCCGGGGTGCGCAGCCGCACGGACCGGCCGTAGAACGGAGGGGAAGGCCACGGACGGAGTCGTCACCGGGACGAAGCCGTCCGCCGAGAGACGGAGGAGGTGGCTGCCGTGGGACTGCCCCTGGCCGCCGGGCACGTGCTGGTACGGCTCGGCGACGGCCCCCAGGAGTCGGCGGAGGCGGTGCTCGACGCGCTGGAGGCCGCGTTCCCCACCCACACCGGGCGCGGCCGGACCCGGATCGGCAACGTCTGGGAGGACCCGGCCACCGTGACCTCGGAGGGCACCCGGGTGGTGGCCCGGCCCCGGATCACCCGCACCCCCACCGGCCCCGCGCCGATTCCCTCGACGAGCCTCTCCCAGTCCTTCGACGCCCACCGGGCGGGCTCGTCCGGGCCGCCGGTCACGCTGGCCGGCGAAGTGGCCGCGGACCTGCTCGGCCGCCCCGAGGACGTCGAGCGGGTACTGCGCGTCCTCTCCGGACTCTGCCGGACGCGGGAGCGCGGCCGCGCGGAACAGGGACCGCAGCTGGCGGTCCGGCTGCGGCTCGGGGCTCCCGGGTGAGTGCCCGGCGGGGGTGTGCCGACGCCGGGCCCGGGTAGGCGCGTCGGCGGAAGACCACCGGCCGACTCCGTTCGGGGGCCGTCATGGCCGTACACCGCAGACCAGACACGCGACACGGGGGCAGGGCCCAGCGCAGGACCGGCGAGCGCCACGACTTCCCGCACGCCCCGCAGGGCCCCGGCCGGACCACACCGCAGCTCAGACCCCAGGAGACGGTGCGCCGGGGCACCGAACCGGTGACCGCCCGTTCGGACCTGGAGCTGCGGCGGCTGCTGTCCCGGGTCTTCCTGGTCCTGTTCGTCGGCGGGACGGTCGCCTTCGCCGTGCTGGCCGCGCTGGCGAACCCCGGCCCGGCCCCGAACCAGGGGAGCTACGCCTTCTTCGCCGCCCTGTGCGCCGGGTTCGCCGGCATCGCCGCGCTCGACCTCCTGGTGATCCGGCGCCGCCTGGCAGCGGGCCAGGGCCGCGACCGGGCCGGCCCCGCGGGCACGCCGCGGACCGGGACCCCGGGGCGGCCCGGCGCCTACCGGCGGCGCTGAACGGGCATCCGCGCCGGGCGGTCGCGCCCGGTGATCCCACGAGCGGGCCGGACACCGTCTCTCGGACGGACCGAACGGGCCGGGCGGAATCGGGCCGGGCGGACCGGACGGCACCCGGCCACGGCCACCGGCGGGCCACAACCATCCCACCGGGTCTGGCCCGGTGGCCGTTCGGCAGGGCCCGGGTTTGCATGGACTGACCCAGCCCCCAGCGATCCGGAGGTAGCGCCGTGTACGAGATGTGGGCCGAGCACGACCCGGCGGTGTCCCCGCCCGCCGTGGTGTGGCACGTGGTGGCGAAGGACGACGCGTCCTCCTCGCTGTGCGGGCGGTTCCTCGAACCCTCCCAGCGCGTCGTCCCGGCGGCGGACGGTGCCGGTGCGGCCGGGCCTGACCGGTACTGCGACCCCTGCCTGGTCACCGTGCGCGAGGCGTTGGCCGCCACCGCGCGGTGACCGTCCGACGCCCTTCCGGCACGCGGCACGGCGGCGTGCTCACGGCTCACGGCTCACGGCTCACGGCTCACGGCTCACGGCTCACGGCAGCGGAACCGCCAGCAGGCACGGGTGTCGACTGCCGGCTCCGGGAGCGGCCAGGACGGTGGCCACCTCACCGGTGATCTCCACCCGGAGGCAGCCGTCGGAACTCTCCCAGACGAAGCTCCCGTCGGGTCCCAGCGTCTGCGTCTCGTGCACGACGACGACGGACGGCGGCGCGTGCCCGCCGACCGGGCCGGGGAGCGTCACCGCGTAACGGCGGATGAGGCTTCTCATCACTGCCTCCTGCTCTCCCCACCCGGTGTCCGCGACCTCCGCCGGCCATCCGCCGGTGCACGGGGGACCCGTGTCGATCCGCGTCTGCCCCGCCCCGGCGCGATGACACACCGCTGAGCGGAAAACCTCGCCGCATCCGGTCGACCGGATGCGGCGGCCCGCAGAGCGGACCGCCCTGACATGGGCCATCGTGGCGTGAGACGACACCCGGCCGAGCCCGAGGAGACCGCCCGTGGGAGTGAACGGCGCCGGACCCGGCCGACGGCCCGTGCCGCTGGGCAGCCGCCGTCCCCGGGTGTCGGCACGCCGGGCCCCGGCCGGAGCCCCGGGCCCGGCTGTGGAGCGCGTCCCGGCCGGGCTGCGGACGGCCGCCGGGTACACCTGGCGGCTGGTGCTGCTGGGGCTGGCCGTCTACCTGCTCGTCGACGTCCTCACCCGGCTCGAACTGCCGGTGGTCGCGCTGTTCATCGCGCTGGTCATCACCTCCGTGCTGCGCCCGCCGGTCGACCTGCTGGCCCGGGTGACGCCCCGCTCGCTCGCCGTCCTGCTCGTCCTGCTCTGCACCATCGCGCTCGTCGGCGGGATCCTGGCGCTGGTCGGCACGACCGTCGCCGGCGAGTGGGGCCGGCTGGGCAACGAACTGCGCGGCGGGCTGGCCCGGATCGACCACTGGCTCACCGGCGCCCCCTTCCACCTGCGGCCCGGCACGGTCACCGATCTGCGGGCCAAGATCGGCGAGTTCATCTCCGCCCACCGCTCCACGCTGCTCAGCACCGCTCTCAGCGGCGCCGGCCGGATCGTCGAGCTGGTGACCGGGCTGGCACTCGCGGTGTTCTGCTCGGTGTTCTTCCTGCACTCCGGCCACCGGATGTGGTCCTGGGCGCAGCAGCAGCTGCCCGTGCGGAGCGGCTCGGTCTGGGACCGGGCCGGTCGCGTCGCCTGGCGCACCTTCGCGGGCTACACCCGGGGCGTGCTGATCGTGGCGGCCTCCAACGCCGTGCTGGTCGGCATCGCGCTGGCGATCCTGCGCGTGCCCCTGGTCATGCCGCTGATGGTGCTGGAGTTCGCGGCGACCCTGGTCCCGCTGATCGGCTCCCCGATCGCTCTGGCGATCGCCGCCGTGGTCGCCCTCGCCGCCCGCGGCCCGGTGATCGCGCTCCTGGTTCTCGCGCTGATCGTGGTCATCGGCCAGATCGAGGGCCACCTGCTGCATCCGCTGGTGCTCAGCTGGTCCGTACGGATCCACCCGGTGGCCATCGCCGTGTCGGTGGCCGGCGGGGCGGTGCTGGCGGGGGTGCTGGGTGCGGTGGTGGCGGTGCCGGTGGTGTCGGTCGGCTGGGCGGTGCTCGGCGAGCTTCGCGACGGCGGCTCGGCAGGCCGGTCGAGGGCGCGGGCCCCCGCGTCGGGCGGGCCGCCGGGCGGCGGAGCGGACGAGGGCCGGCGCCCGGGCCGGCGCGAGGAGGGCCGGCCCGGCGGATGAGCGGGCGTCGGCGCCGCCCGGCCCGGCGGGTCCGTGACGCGGGCAGGGCGGCCGGGTCCGGGATGGCCGGGGACCGGTTGACCTGGCAGGATTCCCGCTGACCGGTGTCGCGGGGGGCCGCTCGGCGGCTCTCCGATCGGCACTCCCCGCAACCGAAGGACCACCCCGTGACCACTCCCACCACCGTCGTCGTCGAGCGGGCGGACGACCGGAACCGGTACGAGATCCTCGTCGACGGCAAGCTCGCCGGCTTCACCGAGTACCGGGACCACGACGCCCAGCGCGTCTTCTTCCACACCGAGATCGACGAGGCCTTCGCCGGCCAGGGCCTCGCCTCGCGCCTGGTGCGGGAGGCCCTCACCGACGTGCGCGCGACCGGGAAGCGGATCGTGCCGATCTGCCCGTACGTCGCCAAGTTCCTGCTGAAGCACGAGGAGTTCGGCGACATCACCGACCCGGTGACCCCGGAGGTCAAGGGCTGGCTGCGCACCCGGCTGTACTGACACTCGCCGCGGTACTGACGCACCCGGCTGTACGGACACTCCCGGCTGGGACGGGCCCGGGGCACCGCCCGGCCCTGGCCCGTCCGGCCCGTCCGACTGGCCCGTGCGACTGGTTCACCCGGCCCCGAGGTGGGGTCGTTGGGCCCTTGGCCGGAGGCCGTGGGGCCGAGATCCTGGTCGCCGGATTGCGCCGACTGGGAGTGGAAGGGCCTGGTGATGGGCGAGTTGGTCATGGTGAGGGCGTTCGACGGACTGCCGGGCGAGGTGCTGGCCGAGGCACGGGCCCGGGTGGCCGCCGCGGCGGCCGCTCCGGGGGTCGGGACACTGGTGGAGGCCCTGCGGATCAGGCTCGCGGCCGTGGCCGGGGGTGTGCTGGCGCAGGTGAACGCCGAGGTGGACGGCCGGCGGGTGCGCGTCCAGGCCGCCGCGGCCGGGCCCGGCGACTCCCTCGACCGGGTCAGCGAGGCGCTGCGCGGCAGGATCAGGGCCGTCACCGGGGCCTGGGCCCCGCGCCCCTGGCCCGGCCACCGTGCGGCGGCGCCCGCCGGGCCGGCCGGGGAGACCGAGCTCACCGTGGTCCGGCGCAAGGAGCCCTCGCTGGTGTGGTGTTCGCCGGAGGCAGCCGCCCGGACCATGGACGCGATGGACTACGACATCCACCTGTTCACCGATCCGGCGACCGAGACCGACGCCGTGGTCTACCGGGTCGGGCCGACCGGCTACCGTCTCGCCCGTACCGTCGCCGCCGGTCCGGCCGGCCGCCGGACCTCGCCGATCACCCTCAGCCCGTACGGCGCGCCCCGACTGACGGAGGCGCAGGCCGTGGGCCGGCTGGCGGCCGCGGAGCTGCCGTTCCTGTTCTTCGCGCACCCCGCGAGCGGGCGCGGCCGGGTGCTCTACCGCCGCTTCGACGGCGGGCTCGGCCTGATCTCGGGGCGCGTCTGAGGGCCGACGGGCGCCTCCTCCACTGGGACACCCCCGCGCCCCCGCCGAGCGACGGCTCGACGGGGGTGCGGCGGGCGCCCGGGGCAGCGAACGTCACATGTTGATCATGTGCCCGGCGAGGCCGTGGATGGCCTCCTTGACCGCCTCGCCCAGGGTCGGGTGGGCGTGCACGTTGCGGGCGACCTCGTGGACGGTCAGGTCCCACTGCTGGGCCAGCGTCAGCTCCGGCAGCAGCTCGGTGACCTCGGGCCCGATCAGGTGGGCGCCGAGCAGCTCGCCGTGCTTGCCGTCGCTGATGACCTTGACGAAGCCGATCGGGTGGCCGAGGCCGTGCGCCTTGCCGTTCGCGGTGAACGGGAACTTGGCGACCTTGACGTCGTGGCCCAGCTCGCGGGCCTGCGCCTCGGTGTAGCCGAAGGAGGCGATCTGCGGCTGGCAGTAGGTGGCGCGCGGGATCATCGCGAAGTCGACCTCCATGGTCTCCGCCCCGCCGATGGTCTCGGCGGCGATCACGGCCATCGCCTCGGCGGCGTGCGCGAGCATCAGCTTGGCGGTCACGTCGCCGATCGCGAAGATGTGCTCGACGCTGGTGCGGCCGCGGCCGTCCACCGCGATGGCGTTGCGGTCGGTGAGCTTGACCCCGGTGTTCTCCAGGCCGTAGCCGTTGACCCGCGGCGCGAAGCCGATCGCCTGGAGCACCTTGTCGGCCTCCAGCACCTTCTGCTCGCCGTCCTTGGTGACGGTGACCCTGACCTTGGCGTTCGGGTCGCTGTCGTCGATCGACTCGACCCGGGTGGAGGTCAGCACCTCGATGCCCAGCTTGCGGTACTGCTTGGCGAGTTCGGTGGAGACCTCGACGTCCTCCAGCGGCACCACGCGGTCCAGGAACTCGACGATGGTGACCTTCACGCCGTAGTTGTGCAGGACGTAGGCGAACTCGACGCCGATCGCGCCGGCACCCGCGATGACGATGCTCTCCGGCAGCTGCTCGGTGAGGATCTGCTCCTCGTAGGTCACCACGCGGTCGCTCAGGCTGGTGCCGGGCAGCAGGCGGGTGGTGGCACCGGCGGCGATGACGCAGTGGTCGAAGGTGACGACGTCGAAGCCGCCGCCGCTCAGCGCGACCTGGAGGGTGTGGTCGTCGACGAAGGTGCCCCAGCCGTCGTACTCGGTGATGCCGTTCTTCTTCATCAGGTAGTGGACGCCCTTGACCCGGCCGTCGGCCACCGAGCGGCTGCGCCGGAAGGCCTCGCCGAAGTCGAAGGTCACCTGGCCCTCGACCTTGATGCCGAAGGTCTTGGCCTCCTTGGTGAAGATGTGGGCGAGCTCGGCGTTGCGCAGCAGGGCCTTGGAGGGGATGCAGCCGACGTTGAGGCAGACGCCGCCCCAGTACTTGGCCTCGATGACCGCGACCTTCAGACCCAGCTGGGCCGAACGGACGGCGGCGGTGTAGCCGCCGGGGCCCGCGCCGAGGACGACGACGTCGTAGTGCGTGCTCATGTTGCTGACTCCTCCGAGGGTGTCACGGTGTCGTGATCTCGGTCCCATGGTGTCAGGACCGGGCTCGGCGCACCCATCGGGTCCCGGCGGATGCGCACCGGGCGGCACCGTACCGGCCCCGGGCCGGATTGTCAGTGGTCTCCGCTACGTTGGCCGCACCCGCACCCACCAGGGGCGATGCCGGAGGGAGGTCCCGGATGGAGTCGTCGCGTACGGCGGTCGGGTGGGCCCGCCGGCCGGAAGCGGCAGCGGGCCCACCCGGGCGTCAGGCCGTCACGTTGTGGGAGCTGCCTCCGCTCGGGCCGCTGATACCCGTCGCCTCGCCGGGCGCCGCCTTGGCCGCCGGGGGCTTGGCCGGGACGGGCTTGCGGAGCGAGGACAGGTCCCAGGCGTAGGTGCCGACGGCGTTCGCGATCACGTCGATGTTGACGTCGAAGACGCGCATGTCGATGTTGCCCAGGTTGTCGCAGGCCTTGTGGTAGCACGAGTCGTACGCGAGTCCGGCCGTGCCGCCGTAACGGGCCGCCTGCTCGGGGGACTTGAACTTCTCGGCGCCGGTGTCGGTGCCGCCGGCCGGGATGCCCGCGTCGATGAACGGACCGTAGTCGGAGCGGCCGTCGAAGGCGGTCGGGTCGTGCGGCAGGCGCCGGCCGTCCAGGTAGCCGTTGATGTCCCGCTCCAGCTGCGCCGAGCCCTCGGGCCCGGCGTCGCCACCGGCGCTGCCGGAGCCGTTGTAGACGAACTGCGCGTAGTTGGGGGATGCGATCATGTCGAAGTTGAGGTAGAGGCTGACTTTCTTCTTCTCCGCGTCGGAGAGGGAGTTGACGTACGCCTCGGCACCCTTGAGGCCGAACTCCTCGGCCGACCACCAGGCGAACCTGACCTTGTTCTTCACCGGGTGGGCACCGAGGTTCTTGGCGACCTCCAGGACGCCGGCCGTGCCGGAGCCGTTGTCGTTGATGCCCGGTCCCTCGGGGACGGAGTCGAGGTGCGCGCCGACCATCACGGTGTTGTCCGGGTCTCCGCCGCGGGTCTCGGCGAGGACGTTCCAGGTCCTGCGCTGCTCCATGAAGGTGCGGATGTCCAGGGTCACCCGGACGGGCCCGGCGGCTGCCTGCGCGGCCAGCGCCTCGCCCGCGGCCATGGTGATCCCGCCGGTCGGGATCTTCCCTGCCGTCGGCTCGCCGAGCGTCCCGTTGAGGCTGCCCTCGATGTTGTTGTAGACGATCGCCCCGGACGCGCCCGCGGCGGCCGCGGCGGCCTGCTTCTCGGCGAAGCTGCATCCGCCGCGGCGGATCAGGGCGATCTTCCCGGTGAACGCGCCCGCCGGGTAGTCGGCGGGGGTGCAGCCGGTGGCAGCGCCGACCGGAGCGACCGCCAGGTCCGCGGTCAGGCCCGCGTCCGGACCGCTCACCGAGTACGTCATCGCGACCACCGGCACCGACTCGGCCTTCGGGGACACCACGTCGAGGCGCTCCGAGCGGGCCTCGAAGAAGGTGTACACGAATTCCTGCTTGGACACCTTCAGTCCGGCCCGCCGGGCCTGCTCGTAGACGTAGTCCACGGACTGGTCGTGCCCCTTCGAACCGGCCACCCGGGTACCGCCGTTGCGGTCCGCGATCCGCTGGAGCGCGGCCAGGGTGGCGCGGGCGTCGCGGGCGCTGCTGGCCTCGACCAGCCGGGAGGCCAGCCTGGCACCCTTGCGCGCCGGGTCCGGGTCGGCCGAGGCACTGCCCGCACCGGCCAGCAGCAGCGGGGCGACCAGGGCGGCGACGGTCAACGCGGCGCCCGCGCCTCGCCGGGTGACGGCGGTTCGGGGGCGTCCGGTCGGCGTGACGCGGTCGTACGGGGTGGAACGGTCGAACGGGGAAATGGAGCGACGGGTGCGCAGCATCAAGGCAACTCCTTCCGACGGGCCGTGAGGTCATGATTTGACATGATCGGAATCGTGTTGCCAAGCCTTTACGCACACCTTGCGGGATGCGGACTCCCGCTCGCGCGGCGATATTGGAGGAGTGGGGGCGTCTCATCCAGGAGTGTGACCAGATGTCCATGATGGATAAGCTCAAGAACCTGCTGAAGGGCCACGAGGACCAGGCCGACAAGGCCGTCGACAAGGCGGGCGACGCCGTCGACCAACGCACTCAGGGCAAGTACAGCGGTCAGGTGGACTCCGCCCAGGAGCAGCTGAAGAACCAGTTCCGCGACCAGCCGCCGTCGCAGCAGTAACGGGCTCGACCGGCGCCGCTACCGGAGCGCCCGGCCGCTCCTCCGTCCGGGCGCTCCACCCCGGCCCTCCGTCCCGGCCCGGCCGCCCGGCCGGGCCGGGGTCAGGCTTCGTGGCTCCCGGGGTCCGGCTCCCCGGGGCGGCTCCCGACGCCGTTCCCGGCGGTGTTCCCGCCGTCGGCGCCGTCGCGACCGGAGTTCCCGTCGCCCGTCCCGCAGTTCTCGCAGGAGTCCGGGCCCGGCCGCTCGCGCAGCCGTCCGCACTCCGGGCACACCCGGTCCAGCCAGCAGGCCGGCTCGCCGCCTTCGTCCATGCCGTCGATTCTGCCGGGGCATCCTCACGAGCGCGAGTAGACACTGTCTACGGCAGCTGGTAAACAGTGTCTCATGGCCGAACAGGAGCAGGATCTGCGGGCCCGACTGGTGGCCGCCGGCGTGGAGCTGGTGGCCGAGGGCGGCGTCCAGGCGCTCGGCCTGCGCGAGATCGCCCGCCGCGCCGGGGTCTCGCACGGCGCGCCCCGCCGCTACTTCCCCACCCACCGCGAGCTGCTCGCCGCCATCGCCCAGCAGGGCTTCGGCAGGCTCACCGACACCCTCGCGGGCGCCGACGCGCTCGCCGCCGGCACCGGCGGCGACGCGCGCACCCGCCTCGACGGGCTCGCCCGCGCGTACCTCGGCTTCGCCGCCGCCAACGCCGGCATGTTCGAGCTGATGTTCCGTCACGACCTGCTGGAGGGCAGCGGCGCCGAGCTGCGCCGGACCACCCTGCCGCTGTTCCTGACCTTCGTCGGGCTGGTCGCCGAGGCGCACCCGCGGTCGGACGATCCGACCACCGCCACCGCGGCCCTCTGGTCCAACCTGCACGGCCTCGCCCAGTTGCGCACCTGGGGCAGCCTGCGGCTGATCACCGGCAGCGAGTCCGTCGAGCCGCTGCTGAGCGCCGTACTGGACGCGCATCTCGGCCCGGCCGCCCGGTGAGGCCGCGGCACCGCCGGGGGCTCGTCCTCACCGCGAGCATCACCGGCGCCGCCCTGGTCGCCGTCGACGGCACCGCGCTGACCGTCGCCCGGCCCGCCCTCCAGCACGACCTGCACGCCTCCGTCACGGCCGTCCAGTGGGCCGGCACCGGCTACCTGGTCGCCGTCGCCGCCCTGCTGGTCTTCGCCGGCCGGCTGGGCGACCGCTACGGACACCGGCGGGTGTTCATTCTCGGGGTGACGGGCTTCGCCGCCTGCTCGCTCGGGATCGCCCTCGCGCCCGGCATCGGCTGGGTCATCGCGCTGCGCGTGGTCCAGGGCATGACGGGCGCGCTGCTGCAACCCGCCACCCTGGGCATGCTGCGGGCCACCTGGCCCGCCGACCGGCTGTCCGGGCCGATCGCGGTCCGCACCGCCGCCATCGGGCTCGCGGCGGCGGCCGGGCCGCTGGTCGGCGGGGCGCTGACCGCGCACTTCGGCTGGCGGTCGGTCTTCGTGCTGGGCCTGCTGCCCGCCGCGGCCGCCCTGCTCGCCGGCATCGCGGTACCCGCCGGGGCCGGCACCTCCGAGGCCCGCCCCGCGAGGCGCGCGCCCGGCGCCGGGCTCGACCTGCCCGGCGCCGCCCTGCTCGGGCTCACCCTGGCCTGTCTGGTGCAGAGCCTGGTGGCGATGCCGGACGCCGGCCGGCCGGCGGGCCCGGTGCTCGGCCTCGCCGCGGCGGGCGCCCTCGCCCTGCTCCTGGCACGGCACGAGCGCCGCACCGCCCACCCGCTGCTGCCTCCAGAACTGCTCCGCTCGACGGCGGTCGCACCGCCGCTCGGTGTGCTGCTGGCGGCCTCGGCGGCGCTCCAGGGCACGCTCTTCCCCGCCACCTACTTCCTCCAGGACGTGCTCGGGCTCGACCCCTTGCAGAGCGCCGTGCGGGCGGCGCCGCTCGCGTTGACGATGATCCTCGCGGCCTCCTGCTCCGCCTGGTCGACGAGGCGTCACGGCGAGCGGGCGGTGGTCCTGTCGGGAATGACGCTGGTCACCGCGGGGGCACTGCTGACCGCGTGCCTCGGGCCCGGTTCGGGGACGGTCGCGATCGGTGGCTGCTTCGCGCTGCTCGGCGCCGGCTTCGGCGCCGTGATGGCCACCGCCACCGCTGTCGTGGTCCGTGGCGTGTCCGCCGCCCGGGCCGGGGTCGCGGGCGGGTTGCAGCAGACCGTGCTGAACATCGGACCGGCACTGGGCATCGCCCTGGCCACCACCGTCGCCGGCCACACCGCCCCGGGCGCGGCGCTCGCACCGGCCGCCCTCGCGATGGCGGTGCCGGCCGCCCTGGGGACGCTGCTCGCCGTACGGCTGCCCGGCCGGGCGGCAGTTCCGGCGGCCCGGCCGGAGCCCGTCGCGCATCCGTGACCCGGCGCCCCGCCCGTCACGCGGCCGGGCCGGCGACCGTCACGCGACCGGGCCGGTGCGCGTCACCCGGCCGCGCCCGGCGCCCATGCCGTCACACGCCGGTGACGCCGTCGATGCACTCCCTGAGCAGGTCGGCGTGGCCGTTGTGGCGGGCGTACTCCTCGATCAGGTGCACCAGGATCCAGCGCAGCGAGACGCTGTCCGCGCCGAGCACCGCCGCGGCCTGCGGGGAGAGCGGGCCGGCCGCCTCCAGCGGCTCCTCCGCGATCAGCTCCCGCCCCCGGTCGACCTCCGCGTTCCAGTCCGCCAGCGCCTCGGCCATTCCGCGCGCCGGGTCCAGTCCGTAGCCGTCCGCGTTGTCCTGGCCGTACACCGGCGGAACCTCCCGGCCGGCGAACACCCGCTGGTGCCAGTTGCGTTCGACCTCGGCGAGGTGCTGGACCAGACCCAGCAGGGTCATCGTCGACGGCGGGACGGCCGCCAGCCGCACCTGCCGGTCGTCGAGCCCGGCGACCTTGCCCGCCAGCGTCGCCCGTTGGAAGTCCAACCAGGTTTCCAGCATGGCGCGTTCGGCGGCGTGCGGGGGCGGGATCGGCCGCCCGTCCGGAGTGATTGCCATGGCCTTCACTCTGGCACACCTCCCACCGCCTCCGACCGGGCCGCACCTCAGAGATCCCGGCGGCCCGAACAGCCCCGCCGAGGCTGCGAGTTCACGGCCCTCCCGCCGGCCGGCCCGCCCGGCACCGGAGAGAGATGCATCGTTTCGATGCACATCGACAAGAGGTAGCATGAGCGCCCCGCAGTGCGCACTCCGACCGAAGGGCTCCAGCCGTGTTGACGCTCGCGATCCTCGGCTTCCTGTACGACCGGCCGATGCACGGCTACGAACTCAAGTCCCGGATCACCGCGCTGACCGGCCACGTCCGACCGGTGAGCGACGGCGCGCTCTACCCCGCCATCGCCCGGCTGGAGAAGGCCGGGATGCTGCACCGCCACACCGAACCGGGCAGCGGCGCCGCACCGCGGCAGACGTTGGAGCCCACGCCGGCGGGACGGGCCGAACTGCTGCGCCGGCTGGCCGACCCCGAGCAGTCGGAGATCACCGACCAGATCCGCTTCTTCACCGTCACCGCCTTCCTGCACCACCTCGCCGACCCGTCCCGGCAGGCTGCCGTCCTGCGCCGCCGGCTGGCCTTCCTCGACGCACCGAGCAGCTTCTTCCACGACGGAGCCGGCCTGCCGGTGACCGCCGAACGCGAGCCGAACCCCTTCCGGCGCGGAATGCTGCTCGTCGCCAGGGCCTCCACGGCGGCCGAGCGGGCCTGGCTGACCGGCACCGTCGCGGAGCTGGAGCGGCCGGGCGGGACGGAGCCCGCGGAATCCCCCGCACACGGAGGGAACCCGGGGCTTCGGAACGCCAGGCGGACCAGGTGAACCGGTAGCGAAAACGAAGGGACGCACCCCTGCCGAACAGCGGAGCGAAGAAGCGGATTCGGGCCGTTCCACATCTGGTTCCACCGGGCCCCCGCATCGCTATGATGATCGGCCTCACGTCCTCGGCGTCCCTCCGCGGCGTGATCCGCCACCGCGCTCCGCCATCCCCCTGGAGGCCGCCGTGCCCACTGCCGAGACCGCGGCCGAGGCCGCCGTCCACCCCGCGCCCCTGAAGCGGGACGACATTCCCGGCTGGTTCTTCAGCCTCGACCGGGCCGCCTTCGTCCACCTGCTGTCCGCCCAGAGCGAGGCCGGCCTCACCGGCGACATCCTGGAACTCGGCAGCTACCTGGGCCGCAGCGCCGTCCTGCTCGGCGACCACCTCCGGCCCGGCGAGCGGCTGACGGTCTGCGACCTGTTCGACTCCGACGCGGGCGACGCGGACAACGCCGCCGAGATGGCCATGTCCTACCGCAAGACCCTGACCCGCAGCGCCTTCGAGGCCAACTACCTCGCCTTCCACGGCGCGCTGCCCGAGATAGTGCAGGCGCCGACCTCCGCGCTGGCCGACGGCCGCATCCCCGCGGGCAGCTGCCGTTTCGTCCACGTGGACGCCTCGCACCTCTACGAACACGTCGCCGGGGACATCGCCGTGGCCCGCGCCGCGCTCGCCGGGAACGGCCTGGTCGCCCTGGACGACTACCGCTCCGAGCACACCCCCGGGGTCTCGGCCGCGGTCTGGGAGGCGGTCTTCACCGGCGGGCTGCGGCCGGTCCTGCTCACCCCGATGAAGTTCTACGGCACCTGGGGCGACGCCGCGGCCGCCCGGGCGGTCCTGCTGGAGCGCGACTGGCAGGCCGAGGGCTACACCGTCGACGACGACAGCATCGCCGGCACCCGGGTGCTGCGCCTCAACTACCGGGTCAAGGCCCCGGTCCAGCGCTCCGCCTCGCGCCGGCTCGCCATGGAACTGCTGCCCCCGGTCGCGACCAAGGCCACCCGCAGAATGCTCCGGACCCTGCGCGAGCGCCGCGCCGTGCCCCCGGTCCCGAGCGCGTGACCCCCACCGGGGCCCACCCCTCACCGGTCGGGCCCCGGCATCACCCTCCTCCCGCACGCACCCACGACCACCGCGGCCGACACCCGGTGCCCCCGCCGCCGCGGCGGCGAGCAGCGCCCGGTCCGGCCCGTCGAAGGCCGCCTCGCCGCGTCGCCATCACCCCGCTTGCCGTCCCCGCCCGCCCCGGCCGGCCGTGCCGCGAACACCGCCGCCCCGCCTCGGGGCCCAGCCCTGCGGCGACGCCGGGCGAGCATCATTCCGTCCAGAACGGTGCCAATTTCTCGGCTAAAAATATTTTCTACATGTCTTCACTCACACGAGGGAACCTCACTTAAAGATTTGCCCACGGAACGTTAAAGGGCGCATAGTGATGACACCTCAGTTTGGTCTGGCGAACACCAAGTTCAGGCAAAGTCATCCCCAGTGAGGAGAAGACCTTGTTCCACGGAATCACGGCATCGAACACCCCCGGCCAGCGGCTGCGCGAGGAGATCGCGGGCCCCGGGACGACGCCGTTGATCGGCGTCTACGACATGTACTCGGCCTCCATCGCGGCCGAGCACTACAACGGCATGTTCGTCTCCGGCTTCGGCTTCGCGGCCTCGTACTACGGGCTGCCCGACATCGGCTTCATCGCCTGGCCCGACATGGTGGCCTTCGTCGAACGGCTGCGCGGCGCCTTCCCCCGGCACCACCTGCTGGTCGACATCGACGACGGCTACGTCGATCCCGAGGTGGCCTGCCACGTGGTGCGCAGGCTCGAACGGATCGGCGCGTCGGGCGTGATCCTGGAGGACCAGAAGCGGCCGCGCCGCTGCGGGCACGCGGACGGCAAGATGGTGCTGCCGCTGGAGGAGTACCTGGAGAAGCTGGAGCTCGTCCTCGCCAACCGGACGGACCTGGTGGTGGTCGCCCGCACCGACGCCACCGAGGAGGACGACATCCTGCGCCGGGCCCGGGCGCTCGCCGCCACCGACGCCGACGTGGTGCTGGTGGACGGCGTGCGCAGCGAGGAGTGGATCCGGCGGATCCGCAAGGTGGTCGGCGACAAGCCGCTGCTGTTCAACCAGATCGCGGGCGGCAAGTCGCCCCGGCTGTCGCTCTCGGAGCTGTCGGGGCTGGGGGTGGACGTGGCCATCTACAGCACGCCGTGCCTGTTCGCGGCGCACCGGGCGATGGACGACGCGCTGGCCGGGCTGAAGAGCGCCGACGGCCGGCTGCCCGCCCCGGCCGGGGAGCGCGAGCAGGTCGGCGTGCGGGAGTCCACCGAGCTGCTGGAGCGCAACATCTCGCGCTCCCGCGGGCTGATGGCGGTGACGGCGTGAGCGCCGGGCTGCGCGGGCCCGCCCCGCCCTCGCCGGCCGCCGCTCTGCGGGCCACGGTCCTGGGGCTGGCCGGGGCGTGCGCCCTGCTCGCGGGGGCCGCGACCCCCGCTGCGGCGGGCGGTGGGCTGATCACGGTCGTGGACAACTCGAACGCCGACTCGTGGCTGGAGATCGACCGGACGGCCAACCTCCAGAACGGCAGCGGCTCGGCGGGCAGCGACCACGACGGCGCGGGCTCGCTGGTGGGCGGACTACTGGGGCCGGGATCCTCGTCCGGACCCTCGCTCCGCCCGGTGGCGGGGGGCGGCCCGTGACGGACCGGCCGGCGTGCCCGGAGCAGCCACCAGGGCTCCGGGCGCGCGGTGAACGGGCGCAGCCGGAGCGCGGCTCCAGGTCCCGCTCCGGCCCCCGCTCCCCCAGGCTGCTGCCGCGCTGGCTGGACCCGTACATGGCGGCACTGGCCGGGACGGTCGGGCTGGCCGCGCTGTTCCCGGCCTCGGGCGCCTCGGCACGGGTCGCCGAGGTGGCCTGCGATCTCGCGGTGGCGCTGCTGTTCTTCCTCTACGGCGCCCGGCTCTCCACCCGCGAGACGCTGGCCGGGCTGCGGCACCTGCGGCTGCACGGGCTGGTGCTGGCCGCCACCTTCGGCCTCTTCCCGCTGCTCGGGCTGGCCACCGCGCTGCTCACGCCCGTCCCGCTCACCGGGCCGTTGCAGACCGGGGTGCTGTTCCTCTGTCTGGTGCCTTCGACGGTGCAGTCCTCGGTGGCCCTCACCGGCGCCGCCGGGGGCAACGTCCCGGCGGCGATCTGCGCGGGCACGTACTCCAGCCTGGCGGGGCTGGTGCTGACGCCCCTGCTGGCGGCGTCGCTGCTGGGCTCACACACCGCCTTGTCCGCCGACGGACTGCTGCGGATCGGGCTCCAACTGCTCGCGCCCTTCCTGCTGGGGCAGTTGCTGCGGCCGTGGATCGGCGGCCTGCTGTCCCGGCACAAGCGGGTGCTCACTCCGGTGGATCGCGGCTCGATCCTGCTGGTCGTCTACACGGCGTTCAGCGCGGCGGTGTCCCAGGGCATCTGGCACCTGGCCACACCCCTCGCCCTGCTCGGACTGCTCGCGGTGCTGCTCGCCCTGCTCGCCGTCGCCCTGGCGGCCACCGGGCTCGGCGCGCGGCTGCTGGGGCTCGACGGGCCGTCCACCGTCGCGGCGGTGCTCTGCGGTTCGCAGAAGAGCCTGGCCAGCGGGCTACCGATGGCCACCGTCCTGTTCGGCACGGGCGCGGGGCTGATGGTGCTGCCGCTGATGCTCTACCACCAGCTCCAGTTGGTGGTCGGCACGGTCCTGGCCGGTCGCTGGTCGCGGGCACCGGAGACCGCCCCGGCCGGCCGGATACCGGCCGCGCTCACGGGACCGGACGCTCCGCCGGCGCCCGGGTGATCCCCCGGCGCAGCCTGGCCGAGGCACCGGGCTGCCGGCCGAGTCGGTGAGCACGTCCGGCCGACAGCTCGGGCCTCCGGGTCGGCTCCAGCACCACCGCGAACGGGTGGTGGCCCTCCGCCAGGCGGTCGCCCACCCGCCCACCCGCCCGTCCAACGCTTCGCGTGTGAGGGCGGGGTGGGCGGCGACCATCCGCAGGAGGCAGTTGTCGTTCCACGTGCTGCTGCGCCGAGCGTCCGGCGAGGCGAGCCGGTCGGTGATCGCGGCGGCATCGCGAGCGATCGTGTGCCGGGCGCACGGACAGCCGCCCGGCAGAGGCCCGGCCTGGTGGTGCGCTGCGACGAGTTCCCACCGCCGGCCAGGCCGCACTCCCTCTCGCCGCCGCTCTCATCCTGACCCGGATCCGTACCGAGGAGACAGGCCCCACGATGCGGGTCAGGGTCAGCGGCAGAGGGCCGTGTCGACCGCGTCGGTCAGGCGCTTGGCCGTGGGCGCGTCCGGGATGGTGGTGACGGTGATGTTGACGGCGCGGCCGTCCTCGGTGACGCCTCCCCGGGTCCGGTGGCCCGGAGAGGTGCCGCCATGGCCCCAGACGAGGCCGCCGCAGGTCAGCGGCCTGCTCTGGATCCCCAGCCCGTAACGGACGCCGGGGCCCAGGAGCTCGGCCGGGACGGTGGTCCGCATCTGGGCGAGCTGGGCGGCGGGCAGCAGACGGCCCGTCAGGAGCGCGCTGTAGAAGGTGTTGAGGTCGGTGTTGGTGGAGACGACCGCCCCCGCGGACCAGGCCATCGACGAGTCCATCGCGGTGTAGTCGATCAGCGGCACGCCCGGGCCGGTGGTCAGGTAGCCGTGCGGGTGGGGCTCGCGGAGGGCGGTCTCCCCGGTGGCCGGGACGTAGGTGTGGCGCAGGCCGATCCGGTCGATGACGCGCTTGGTGACCTCCTCGCCGAAGGGGCGCCCGGTGACCTTCTGGATCAGCAGGCCGGCCACCAGGTAGTTGGTGTTGCTGTACAACCAGTCGGTCCCGGCGGGGAACAGTGCCTTCTGCGCCAGTGCCCCGTCGAGGAGTTCGCGCGGCTCGAAGTAGCGGTACTGGATGGTGGTGAAGTCGGTCAGCGCGGGGGCGTCCATGTAGTCGGGCAGGCCGCTGGTGTGCTGGAGCAGCTGGCGGACCGTGATGTTCCGGCCGTCGATGCCGTCGCCGCGCAGGAGACCAGGCAGGTAGGTGTCGATGTCCGTGTCGAGCCCGACCTTGCCCTCGGCGACCAGTTGAAGGACGACGACGGAGGTGAACGCCTTGGTGTTGCTGCCGGCCCGGATCTGCCCGTCGACGGGGACCTTTGCCCCGGTGGCCAGGTCCCCGACACCGGCGGTGTAGGTACGGCTGCGGCCGTCGCGCCCCTTGACGGTGGCGAGGGCGGCGGGCATCCCGTCCTCCTTCACCAGCGCGTCGAGGCGCTGCTGCACGACGTCCGGGCGCGGTGCGGCGGAGGCCGCGGTCGGGGCGAAGGCGGTCAGCGCGAGCCCGGCGGCAGCCGTGGCCGTGGTGGCGTACCGCACCATGCGGATGCGGCGCGCCGTGCGCTGCGGGGTGTGTTCGTTCATCGGGACTCCACTGCTGGGAAGGACGAGGGGCGGGTGCGAGGCGGGGCGGCCGGGTGGCCTGGACCGAAGGCCGACGCAGGCCACCCGGGGGGGACGGTCAGCGGCAGAGCGCCTCGTCCACCGCCTGGTCCGCGTGCTTGCCGCCGTCGCCGCCGCCGTCGCCCGCGATCGTGGTCACGGCGATGTTCACGGAGCGGCCGTCCTCGGTGGTGCCGCCGAAGGTCTCGTAGCCCGGGATCGCCCCGCCGTGCCCCCAGGAGAGCCCGCCGCAGGAGAGCGGGCGGCTCATCAGGCCGAGGCCGTAGCGGACCCCGGGGGCGATCGCGTCGGCGGGGACGGTGGTACGCATCTGGTCGAGCTGGGCTGCGGGCAGCAGGCGGCCGCCGAGCAGTGCGCTGTAGAACCGGGTGAGATCGGTGTTGGTCGAGACCATCGCACCGGCCGCCCAGCCCCAGGACGGGTCCAGCTCCGTGTAGTCGCGCAGCGACCCGTCCGCGGCAGGCTGGTAGCCCTTGGGGTGGGCCTCGTGGATCGTCATGTCCCCGGGGACGGGGAAGTAGGTGTGGCGCAGGCCGATCCGGTCGATGACGCGCTTGGTGATCTCCTCGCCGAGCGGGCGGCCGGTGACCTTCTGGATGATCATTCCCGCCAGCAGGTAGTTGGTGTTGTTGTACTCCCACTGGGTGCCGGGCGCGAAGTGGGCCTTCTGGGCCAGCGCGGCGTCGAGGAGTTCACGGGGTTCGAGGTACTGCTTGGGGTTGCTGAGCACGCCGTCGCGGTTCACGTACTCGGGCAGGCCGCTGGTGTGCTGGAGCAGCTGACGGACCGTGATGTTCCGGCCGTCGAAGCCGTCGCCGCGCACCAGGCCGGGCAGGTAGGTGTCCACGCTCGCGTCCAGGTCCACCTTGCCCTCGGCGACCAGTTGCAGGACGACGACGGAGGTGAACGCCTTGGTGTTGCTGCCTATCCGCACCTGCCCGTCCACCGGGACCTTGGCCTTGCTGGCCACGTCGCCGACACCGGCGGTGTAGGTGCGGGTGTGGCCGTCGCGGCCCTTGACGGTGGCGAGGGCGGCGGGTACCCCGTCCTTCTGGACCAGGGCGTCGAGGCGCTGCTGCACGACGTCCGGCCGCGGTGCGGCGGAGGCCGCGGCCGGTGCCAGGATGCCGGCCACCACGGCGGCGGCCACGGCGGTCACGGTCGCCGCCGTCCCGCGCCGGCGACCGCCGAGACGGTTCGGACGGTGGTGCTGCGATGCGGTGTCGTTCACGGGAATACCCCCTGGTTAGGGCGCCGGACCTCTTCTCGGCGCCCTCCAAGAAGACCATCCGACGGACCGTCAATCCGTCCGCGCACAGGACGAGACCGCACCCGGGAACCTGCTCCGGGCCGGGGCCGGGCACAGGACCGTACTCCCGGGGGCCTATGGCTATCCACCCGCGCCCGCTGGGCACCGGTCGACGACACCCGTCAACCATCGAGCGGGTGATCCGCAGGAAACGGCCGAGGCCTCTTGGCGCAGCGCGTCGGGGTCCGAGGCCCGGCCCGCGTGCGGGCGTTCTCGCCGAGGCCCGGCCCTGACCGGCCGGGCCTCCCGCCTGCCCCGGCGCACGGCCGCAGTCCCGCCACAGTCCTGTCCCGGGCGGCGATCAGGCCCCGCCGCTCCACTCCGGCCGCGCCCCGGGGCAGGGTCGTCCCTTCACCCCGCCGGATTCCTTCACCCTGCCGGATCCGTCGCGCCGTCCGGCCCGTTCAGGGCGTCGAGTTCGCCGGACAGGGCGTCCAGCCGCTGCCTGGGCAGTGCGCCGAGCGCGAAGGAGGCGAACTGCACCGGGGTGAGGCCTGCGATGACGGTGGCGGCCGGGCTGTCGATCAGGGGGCCGAGGTAGCGGCGCAGGACTTCCGAGGCTCGGGGGTCGGCCAGGAGCGCGGTCAGCGGGGTGTTGACGCCGAGCGGCCGGTCCGGGTACTCCTCGGCACGGGCGGGTGGTTGGAGGGCGGCGAGGGCTTGGGGGTGCTGGCGGCGGGCGAGCAGGTGCTCGCCGGTCACCGGGCCCTCGTGCGGCAGGCCGAGACGCTGGTACTGCTCCTCGGGAGCGTCGGCCGATCGCAGCTGGTCGACGAGCAGTCGGGCCATGCGCAGTTCGAGGTCGTCGTCGGTCAGGGGGTTCTGCTGGCCGGGGTCGGTGTGCAGGTCGAACAGCAGGGTGCCGAAGGCGTACGGACCGGCGAACGTGAAACCCGGCACCTTGAGCAACGGGACACCCTTGGTGAAGGTGAACGGCGGGACGAGCTCGGCGGTGCGCAGTTCCTCGGGGCGGAAGCGGCCGCGCATGTGGGTGGGCATCAGGGTGTGTTCGAACAGGGGGCGGTTGTCCGGTGTGGTGCAGGAGCGCATGTAGACGTGGCGTCCGTCGGTGATGCTGACGTGGCCGCCGAAGGCGCCGAACAGTGCGGCGTCGCGGACGGGGGTGTCGTGGGCGACGGTGTCGCGCAGGGGCCGGCCCTGCATGTCGGGGGTGCGGTCGACGCCGAAGTACTCCAGCAGGGTCGGGCCGAGGTCGATCGTCTGGACGAGGGCGTCGCGGCGTTCGCCCCGGACGCCGGCGCGCGGGTCCCAGACGAACAGCGGGGTGTGGATCGTCTCGTCGTACCAGGGCTGGACGTTCTTGCCCCACCAGCCGCGCTCGCCCAGCAGCAGCCCGTGGTCGGTGCACACGATTAGCATCGTGTCCTCCCACAGCCCGTGCTCGTCCATCGCGTCCAGCACCCGCCCCAGCGAGGCGTCGCACATCGACAGCAGCGCCGCGTACTCCAGACGCCCGTGCTCGACCTGCTCCGGCGACTCCAGCACCTTGCGGTAGTCGGGCCAGTCGAAATGCGGACCGTCGTACGCGTGCGGATACAACTCCTTGTGCCGCGCGTGACTGTAGAACGGCTCATGCGGATCGAACGTCTCGATCTGCAGGAACCACCCGTCCTCGCCACGGTTGGCGTCGATGAACTCCAGCCCCGCGTCGAACGTCCGCGTCTGCGGATGATCCGCCTCGTCCGCCAGGTGCGCCCGGTTCACCCAGTCCTGCCGGAACGACTCCGCACGCAACAGCTTGAGACTCTCCGGGATCTCCGGATCCGCGACCCGCCCCTTCCACGCGTCGCCCTCCTGCCCGCGGAAGAACTCGAAGGTCCGGAACCGGCCGTGGTACGTGGCACCCCCGTCCTCCCAGTAATGCTGATGGTCGGTCGCCAGATGCGTGTACACCCCCGCCTCCCCCAGCATCTGCGGCACCGAGTCGTCGAACGGCTCCAACGGCCCCCACCCGCGGTGCAGGAAGTTGTACCGCCCCGTGTGCAGCTCCCGCCGCGCCGGCATGCACGGCATGCTCCCCGCATAACAGTTCCCGAACGTCGCACTGCGCTCCGCCAACCGCGAGAAATTCGGCGCATGAACCCAGTCCGCACCATAAGGCGGCAGGAAACGCCGGTTCAGACTGTCGAACATGACCATGATGGCTTTCACGGGGGGTCCTCTCGGCGGTTCGGCCGGCCGACGGCCGGTGGCAGCCGACGGTGCGCCCGGGTCTGCGGACAGTCGTCCGGGGGCGCGACCGCCGACGCCGCACACCATTCCCGAAGTGGCAGTACTGCCATATGGCAGTTGTGCAAAGTCCGGATGACCAGCCACCGAAGACTCGGCACCGCCTTGAGGAGGCCCGGTCGGACGTGACCTCGGCACCGGCCCGGTCGAGGACCTGCGCCCGTCCGCTCTCAGCGCCCGGCCACACTCATTGCCCAGCCGCCCTCAGTGCGCCGCCTCCGCGGTCGGGGTGCTGAGGGCGGTGGCCGGAAGGGTCGGCAGCGGACCTTCGGGCGGCGGCGTCCAGGCATCCGGGTCGGGGGCGAACGGACCGGTGCGCTCCCGGAGCTGGGCGAGGGCGAGCTCGCGGGCCCGGTCCATCTGCCGGTGGGTGGCCTCGTCGACGACGCCCAGACGCCGGGCCTGGGCGTACTCGTCCTCGTCCTTCCAGCTGTAAGCCGACAGGTCCGGGGCGATCACGAGGTCCAGGAAGAGGTCGAAGGTGTCGATGCCGATGGCCGTCCGCCGGTACGGCCGCTCGAAGTTGACGTACCAGCGCAGCGGACGCCCCTCGGGCGTCAGGAAGCGGTGCACGCTGAACGGCGCGCCGGCGGTGAAGCGGCTGAGCACCACGGTGTCGCGCCAGGTCCAGTGGTCGAGTTCCCACCGGCCGGAGGCGAGGTCCTGGATGCAGTCCAGCCGGGCGGCGTCGCCTCCCCCGCGTGCGGCGGCGGTCCAACTGGCCGGAGCCAGCGTCTCCGTCCCCGGCCGGGCGGTGAGGGTCAGCATGGCTCCGTCGTCCGCGAGCACGGTGTACGGCATGGCCGACCAGACCCGGCCGTGCACGACGTCCCGCCGGACGGCGGTGCCGCCCGGCGGGAACACCCGGACCGTCACCGGACGTAGTAGGCCCGGTTGTGGGCGGCGACCGGCGGCGACTGGTACGTCCAGACTCCGGCGGCCGGGGCGTCGGCGACCAGGTGGGCGAGGTCGCGCGCGGACTCCTCGGCGGGGTTGCCGAGGTCGATCCGGACGCGTTCGGCGGCGCGGTCGTCCAGGGCGTAGTACCGGTACGGCTGGTACACGTTGAGCGGCCCGGCCAGCAGCTTGCCCTCGTCGTCGGTGCCGTAGCCGGTGATCGGGGTGTTGTTGACGGACTCGGGGGTGAGGCCGAGCAGGTTGACGTCCAGGGCGAGGAGTTCCTCGTCGTGGCGGCGCAGCCCGTCCGCCCCGAGGGTGGCCCGGCGGCAGGACACGGACCAGCGTTCACGCACGGCGGGCGCGTTGAGGGAGGGCAGCGTGGTCTCGAACCAGCCCGGGTGCTTGGGCTCGGCGTACAGCCGGCGCCCGGCGTCGATGGCGAGCGGGTTGTCGCAGAGCACGTGCAGCCGGGCGATGCCGAGCAGCTTGGTCTGGTCGTAACCCCGGGCGAACTGGCCGTAGTCGACCACCGGCATCCGGTCCTCGGCGAAGAGCGGGTGGGCGATCAGGTTGATCTCCAGCTCCTGGGTGATGCCGCCGCCGTTCGGATACTGGGCGAAGTAGAGCTGGTAGTTGAGCGAGACGCAGGCTCCGCCGTCGAAGGCGGCGACACTCAGCCCGGGGTGGCGCTTGGCGAGCAGTTCGCGCGCCCGCGCGGGGTCGACCAGGTAGTCGACGCCGATGTTGTGCAACGCCCCGTAGTGGAAGGGCAGGTGGTACGGCTCCGGGACGGGCGGCAGCGGCAGGCCGGTCATGAGGACTCCGAGGGCGAGGAAGAGGACGAGAGGGCGACGGGGGCGCGGGAAGCCGCCGGGCTGTGCAGCGCCAGCAGGTCCCGGTGCATCCGCTCGGCGCTGCGCAGCGCGAGGGCCGCCATGGTGAGCGAGGGGTTGGAGGTGCCGAGGGAGGGCATCGAACCGCAGCCGACCGCGTACAGGTTGGGGTGGTCCCAGCAGCGCTGCCAGTGGTCGACCACCGAGGTGGCCGGCGAGGCGCCCATGACGTGGGTGCCACCGGCGTGGCCGGCACCCCGGTAGCCGTGGACGGTGCCCCGGTGTTCGAGGCGCCCCGGCCACCCGGCCGCCGGGTAGGCGGTGTGGTCCTCGGCACCCAGCAGCGCGAACAACTGGGCGGAGACGGCCCGGGCCGAGGCCATGCCCTCGCGGACGTACTCCGAGAGGTCGTAGCGGACGGCCGGGCCCGGCAGGCCGAGCGGGTCGCGCCGGTCCCGGTCGAGGGTGACCCGGTTGGCCGGGTCGGCGGGCTGTTCCAGCTCGAACTGGAGCGAGAACTGACGCCCCAGCCGGTCGCCGAGCCGCTCGCGCAGTTCCTTGCCGCGCAGGCCCGCGGCGAGCAGTGCCGCCGTCTCGGCCTCCGGCGCGCCGCCCGCCCAGGACCAGCCCCAGTTGCCGATCTCGATCCGGAACGGCGCCCGGCGGTCCCGGCCCGCCCCGAAGCGGAAGGCCTCCAGGCCGCTGGTGGACCCGGGTCCGCGGTAGGGGCCGACCGGGCCGGGCATCAGTCCCCAGGTGAGCAGGGCCGGGTGGTCCATCAGGTTGCGGCCGACCTGGTCGCTGCGGTTGGCCAGGCCGGAGAGGAGCAGCAGCCGGGCGTTCTCCATCGCATGGGCGGCGAGCACCACGAGGTCCGCCTCCACCCGGTGGGCGGTGCCGCCCGCGAGGTACTCGACCTCCCGGGCCCGCCCGGTCTCCGGATCGGCCAGCACCCGGCTGACGACGGCGTCCGTCCGCAGTTCGACCCCGGGTGCCCAGCGGGCCTGGGTGCGCAGCGGGGTGTACTTGGCGCCGCTCGGGCAGGCCGGGACGCAGCTCGAACTGCCCGCGCAGAGCGGCCCGTCGGCGGAGCCGGGACGGGTCGGCACGCCGTTGCGGGCGTGCGGGGTGGCGGTGACGGCGAGCCGGGCGGGGCCCGGCACGGCGGGGTCGCGGACGGTCCGGCCGTCGAGGGTGCGGGCCACTTCCCGGTCGAGGAAGCTGGCCGGGAGGGCCCGCATGGGGAAGTCGTAGCCGTCCGGGATGGGCAGTCCGACGGCGCTGCGCTGCTCCTCGGCGTCGGCGGCGACCCCGAGTTCGCGTTCGGCCTCGCGGTAGTGGGGTTCCAGGTCGTGGTAGCCGATCGGCCAGTTGCGGCCGTGGCCGAGGTCGCCGGTGCGGAAGTCCTCGGGGTGCATGCGCGGGGCGAGCCCGGTCCAGAGCAGTCCGGTGCCGCCGTTGGCGCGCAGGTAGCCGCTGGCGTAGGGCAGCGGCCCGTACTGGCGCAGGTGGCCGGTGGCGGTGAAGCCGCCCCCGGGGTGGCCGGTGAGGTCGGTGACGTCGGGTGACGGCGCCTCGGGGCTGTGCGGGTAGGGCGAGGTGGGCGGTCCGCCGCCGGCCGCGCGGTGGGTGGCGGCGGCCTCGGCGCCGGTGGGGGCGGCCCGGCCGGCCTCCAGGACGAGGACCCGCCAGCCCTGGGCACCGAGGCGGTGGGCGACCAGCGTCCCGGCGAAGCCCGCGCCGACCACGATCGCGTCCCAGCGCGCGCTCACCGGCCCTCGCCCCGGCGCGGCGCGCCCGTCCCCCGGGGGGCCGGACTTCCCTGGGCCGTCCCGCTCCCCCGGCCCGCCTCTGCTCCGTCCTGCGGACCGGCCTGGCCCGGCACCTCCGCCCCTCGGGGCGGCGCGGCCCAGCTGCCGTGTCCGGGGGCGGCGGCGCCGGGCGGGCGGGCGTGGAAGGTCCGCCAGACGAGTCCCTGGTCGTGGGCACGGGCGGAGGAGGGCGCCTCCCCCGGCCAGGCGCCGACGTACCAGAGGTGGACCAGGGCGTGCTCGTCGCGCACCCGGTGGGCCAGCGTGGTGCGGTGGTGTTCGTCCGCCATGCCGGTGGAGCGCAGCTCGGGTACGTCGAAGCCGGTCAGTTCGGCGCAGACGCGCAGGAACTCGTCCAGGTCGGCCAGGGCGTCGACGTACGCGTTCGCGACGGGGTCCCAGCACTCCGCCAGGTCGTAGTCGGCCGGGCGGTTGTCGGACACGGACACGCGGGCACCCCCACGATCGGCAACGGGTGGCCGAGGCATGACAGGCCGTACGGCACGACGGTCCGTACGACGCGACAGGCCTCGCAACGCGGCAGGCGGGGACCGCCCGGTTCCGCGGACGGACCCCTCTGCCACCGTGATCCTGCCGCCCCGCCTCGCCGCCGAGGGCTCATTGCACGGATCTGCCCGTACTTCGCCATCCGTTGCCCGACCGGCGGCCTGCCGTGATCACCAGACGCCCGATTCCGGTCAGTCCGGTGCACGCATCGGTCCAGTGCACGCATCGGCCCAGTGCACGCATCAGTACGGCGCGCGCATCGGCACGGCGCGCGCCTCAGCCCAGCGCGCGCACCGCCGCCAGGACGTCCAGGCCGAGCACCGGGTCCGCGTCCTCGGGCAGACTGACGGACAGCCGGGTGACCAGGCCCGCGTAGCGCCGGTGGATCTCCCGGGCGACCTCCTCCACCGGGCCGCAGACCGCGAAGGTGTCGAACACCTGGTCGTCGATCAGCGCGGCCATCTCCGCCCAGCGTCCGCGCACCGAGTGGGCGTGCAGCTCCTCCTGGAGCCCCTCCCAGCCGTGCTGCGCCAGCACCGGGCGGTAGGCCGGCGTGGAGGCGTAGAACGCGAGCCGCTCGCGGGTGGCCGCCCGGTTGGCCGCCAGTTCCTCCTCGGTCCGGCCGGTGGCGGTGAGCACGCTGCCGACGATCTCGAACGGACACGCCGTCCACGTGGCGCCCTCCGCCTCGGCCCGGGCGCGTTCCTCGGTCAGACCGGGCAGCACCTGCTCGGCCAGGTAGGCGGTGGAGGAGAACGGGTGGCTCAGGAAGCCGTCCGCCACCGCCCCCGCGGTCCGGGTCATCAGCGGCCCGACGCCCGCCAGCAGGATCCGCGGCACCCCGGCCGGCACCGGGTCCGGCGAGAAGACCGGCGTCATCACCGTGTGGGTGTAGAACTCGCCCCGGAAGCGCAGCCGTTCGCCGGTCTGCCAGCTGTGCCAGATCGCCCGCACCGCGTGCACGTACTCGCGCATCCGGGCCGCCGGACGGTCCCAGGGCATCCCGAAGCGCTTCTCGATGTGCGGCTTGACCTGCGATCCCAGCCCGATGACGGCCCGTCCGCCGGAGGCCGCGTGCAGCCCCCAGGCCTGGTAGGCCAGCGTCATCGGGGTCCGGGCGAAGGCCACCGCGATGCCGGTGGCCAGCTCGATCGACTCGGTCCGGTCGGCCGCGCGGGCGAGCTGGAGGAACGGGTCGTACGCGGTCTCGGCGACCACCAGCCGGTCCATGCCCCGGCGTTCGGCCTGCTCGGCGGCGTCCAGGATGCCCGCCGGGTGTCCGGAGGCGATGGCGTCGAGGCGGAGGGCGGCGGGTCGGTCCATGGCGGTGCTCCTGGTCGCGGGCGGCGGTGCTACCCGGGTAGCCTGCCACCCCTCGACGCTCGCCCCGCCCGCTCCAGTCCGTCCCCAGGCCCGCACCCCGGCCCGCGCTGTGACCGGCGCTCCGGCCCGTGCAACCGCCCTACGCCGCGAACAGCCGGTCCAGGTGCCGGTCGACGGCCGTGAGCACGGCGGCGGGCCCGACCACGTCCAGCTCCAGCAGCGCGGTGAACCCGGTGAGCGCGAGCAGGAGGTCCGTCTCCACCGCCGGGTCGCGGTCGGCCGCGAGGCACCCGTCGGCGATCGCCTGCCGGACCACCTGTTCGACCATCGCCCGCCCCTGGAGCAGTCCGCCGCGCGCCCGCGCGTGGACCTCCTCGTCGTGCAGCGCCTCCAGCACGTAGGCGGCACTCATCCGGCTGGTCGTCCGCGCGTCGGCGTGCAGGGGCAGCAGTTCGACCAGCATCGCCCGCAGCACCTCACGCGGGTGCGGTGCCTCGCCGAGCGCTTCCAGCGCCCGGCCGACCCGCAGCGCGCTCTGCTCCCCGGCGAAGTCCATCGCGAAGGCGAGCAGCTGCGCCCGGGAGCCGAAGTAGTGCTGGAGCTGTCCGAGCGAGATGCCGGCCGCCTGCGCGACCTCGCGCATCGTCAGGTGCGTGGCGCCGCGCTGCTCCACGACCCGCCAGAGCGCTCGGGCGATCCTCTCGCGGCGTTCCCTGTGGTCGACCTGCTTCGGCATGCGCGGCGGCTCCTCGGGTTCTCTCCACACGCTTCGGACTCTTTTCCATACGCTTGACATAATACAGCCGACCTATAACGTGGAAAGCCTTCCGAGGGAGGAGCCCCCCATGCCGGAGCAACCCGTCGTCCGCACCACCGAGGGACTCGTCCGCGGCCGCTGGGAGCCGCGGCACGGGCAGGAACGGTACGGGCAGGCACAACACGGCCGGGAAGCACACGGCCGGGAGCCGCAGGAGAGTGAGGGGCTCGCGGTCTTCCGCGGCATCCGCTACGCCCGGCCGCCGGTCGGGGAACTCCGCTTCGCCGCCCCCGTCGAGCCCGAACCCTGGGAGGGCGTCCGCGAGGCCACCGCCTTCGGCCCCGTCGTCCCGCAGTCCGGGCCGATGCCCACCGGTCCCGCCGAGCCGTCCGAGGACACCGACTGGCTGACGCTCAACGTCTGCACGCCCGATCCGGGCGCGGCCGGGCTGCCGGTCCTGGTCTGGATCCACGGCGGCGGGTTCATGGCCGGCGCCTCCGGCGACCCGCTCTACGATCCGACCGCCCTGGCCTCCGCCGGGCTGGTCGTGGTGAGCATCAACTACCGCGTGGGCGCCGAGGGCTTCGTCCTGCTGGAGGGCGCGCCCGCCAACCGGGGCTTCCTGGACCAGATCGCCGCCCTGCGGTGGGTGCGGCGCAACATCGCCCGGTTCGGCGGCGACCCCGCGCAGGTGACCGTCGCCGGGCAGTCCGCGGGCGCCGGGTCGGTCGCCGCCCTGCTGACCATGGACGCGGCCCGCGGCCTGTTCCGGCGGGCCGTCGCCCACACCGTCCCCGGCACCCACTGCACCCCCGCGCTGGCCGCCGAGGTCACCGCCGGGCTCGCGAGGCTGCTCGGCACGGCCCCCACCGCCACGGCGCTGGCCGAGGTGCACCCCTGGCGCCTGGCCGCGGCGGTCACCGAACTCGGCGCCGCGCTGCCGGAGCACCTGGCGCGCTGGGGTCGGCTGGCGCACAGCGGCATCGCCACCGTCCCGGTGGTCGACGGCGAGGTGCTGCCCGGGTCCCCGTGGTCGGCGCTCGGCGACGGCGTCGAGCTGCTGGCCGGTCACACCCGGGACGAGTTCCGCCTGTTCAGCGTCCTCAGCGGCCGGCACGGCGGCTTCACCGAGGAGGAGGCGCGCCTCGCCCTTGAGCTGTTCGCCCCGGCGCCGGACGGCCCGGACGCCTACCGGGCCGCCCTCCCGGGGGCGACCCCCTCCGAACTCCTCGAAGCGGTCTGCTCCGACGCCCTGTTCCGGGTGCCGTCCCTCCGGCTGGCCGAGGCCAACGCGGCGGCCGGCGGCACCTCGTACCTCTTCGAACTCGCCCTGCCCGCCGCCGCCCTCGACGGCGTCTTCGGCGCCTGCCACAGCCTGGACGTACCGCTCGCCTTCGGCTCCCTGGACAGCCCGACGGCGCGGCGGTTCCTCGGCGACCCGCCCGCGCCGGAGGTGGTCCGGGTCTCGGCGGAACTGCGGCAGGCCTGGGTCCGGTTCGCCACCACCGGCGACCCGGGGTGGCCCGCCTTCGATCCGGACGAGCAGCTCACCCGGGTCCTGGACGCCCGCTCCCGGACCGTCCGCTACCCGGAACAGACCGCCCGCCGGATCTGGGCGGGGCACCCGCTCACCGCCTACGACCTGCACTGACGGCAGCCCCCGGCCCGAACCGGGCGAACGGTTCGTACGGACGACACACCCGTACGCACCGCTCGCCCGCCCGTCCGGCGGAGCCCACCGCCCGGCGGGTCCACCACCCGCCGGGCCCCACCCGTCCGGCCGCTACGCCGCCGAGGCGTCCAGCAGCTTCAGCAGCTCGGTGGCCGCCAGGGCCGAGGAGGCCGGGTTCTGACCGGTCACCAGGTTGCGGTCGACCTCCACGTGCGGCGCCCAGGGCTCGCCCTCCACGAAGTCCACGCCGAGCCCGACCAGCCGGTCCTGGAGCAGCCAGGGCGCCCGGTCGGCCAGGCCGGCCTGGGTCTCCTCGGCATTGGTGAAGCCGGTCACCCGGTACCCGGTGAAGGGCGAGCCGCCGTCCTCGGTCCGTGCGGCGAGCAGCGCCGCCGGGCCGTGGCAGACCACCCCGAGCGGGCGCCCGGAGGCCAGCGCCCGGGTGAGCAGCCGGCCGGAGTCGGCGTCGACCGCCAGGTCCTCCATCGGGCCGTGGCCACCGGGGTAGTACACGACGTCGTAGTCGGCCGGGTCCACCTCGGCCAGCACCAGCGGCTGCCGGAACTCGGCGATCTTCTCCACCTCGTCGGCCATCGCCGGGTCGGTCAGGCTGGCCCGGTCCGCGACCGGGACGACGCCGCCGGGGGTGGCGGCGGTGACCCGGTGGCCGGCCTCGGTGAAGGCGCGGTACGGGACGACCGCCTCCTCCGCCCAGAAGCCGGTCGGGTGCGCGGTGCCGTCGTTCAGGGTCCAGGACCTCGAACCGGTCAGGACGAACAGGATGTCGGCCATGGGCGATGCCTCCAGGGGTGCCGCGGTCTGTGCCGCGACGGGCCCGCCGCGGCGCTCACGGCGTCGACGCTAGACGCGCCCGGCCCGCGGGGACCAATGGGCCACGCGATGCGGGCCATCGGGATTCCGATACCTCACCCGGACTGGTCGAACCGGGCGACGCACCGACCGTCGAACCGGCCGACGACCTCACCTTCCAGCCCGTCGTCGAGCCATCGGAATCCCGTAGGCTCACCGGCATGAGCGATCGGCCGGCCACCGGCTCGGGTCCCCTGGACCTCAACCAGCTGCGCACCTTCCTCGCCGTGCACCGCGCGGGCTCCTTCACCGCGGCCGCGCACCTGCTGGGCCTGTCCCAGTCCACGGTGACCGCGCAGATCCGGACCCTGGAGCAGCGGCTCGGCCGGGAGCTGTTCGAACGGCGGGCGCGCGGAGTCAGCCCGCTGCCGTACGCCGACGACCTCGCCGCCCGGCTCGCCGGACCGCTGGACCGGCTCGCCGGGCTCGCCGACGGGCGCGGCGGGGGCGTGCCGGAGCCGGTGCACCTCGCCGGGCCGGCCGAGTTCCTCGGCACCGTGCTGCTGGCGGAGCTGGCCCCGCTGGTCGCCGAGGGGGTCCAGCTGCGGGTGAGCAGCGGGCTGACCGACCCGCTGCTGGCGGAACTGCGCGCCGGACAGCACGACCTGGTGGTCGCCACCCGGCGCCCGCGCGGCCGGACGCTGCTCGCCGAACCGCTGGCCGACGAGGAGTTCGTCCTGGTCGCGGCCCCGGTCTGGGCCGAGCGGCTGGCCGGCCGGGAACTGCCCGACGCGCTGGCCGAGGTCCCGCTGCTCAGCTACGCCGAGGACCTGCCGATCGCCCGCCGCTACTGGCGGCACGTCTTCGGCCGGCGGCTGCACACCCGGGCGGCGGTCACCGTGCCGGACCTGCGGGCGGTGCTCGCGGCGGTGACCGCGGGTGCGGGCTGGAGCGTGCTGCCCGGCTACCTGTGCCGGGCCGAACTCGCCTCCGGGGCGCTGCGGTTGCTGCACGAGCCGGCCGATCCGCCGATCAACACCGCCTACCTGGTCCGCCGCCCGGCCGGCCCGGCCAACCCGCACGTCGCCCTGGTCCGCGAGCGCCTGCTGGCCACCGCCCGTAGCTGGGACTGACCATCACGGCGCGCCCCCGCGTCAGACCGCCAGGTCCCGCCGCTCCAGCAGCCGGAAGGCCGCGGCCAGCCCGAGCAGCCCCACCCCGAGCAGCACCCCGAAGGACGCCCACGGCACCCCGCCGTGGCCGAGCACGTCGCCGGGCGCGTAGTAGTGGAACGGGCTGAGGTAACGCAGCGGCCTGGCCGGGGACCAGGCCAGCGCGACGAAGTTGAGCGCGAAGCCGACCGCGCCGAAGGCGACGGCCGCGCCGATCACATGGGCCCGCCGCCGGCTGAGCGCGGAGACCGCCAGCACCGGTCCGGTCAGGCAGAACGCGAGGGCGCAGCCGAGCAGTCCGGCGGTGAGCACCGCGGTCACCGGGACGGCTTCGCGCAGTTTCACGGAGAACGCCACCCCGAGCACGAGGGTGAGCGTGGCGGCGGCGTTGAGCAGCACCGTGGCGGCGACCAGGGCGCCGGCCCGTTCGGCGAGCAGCCTGCGGCGGGAGAGCGGACGGGTCATCAGCAGCTCGATGGTGCCGGACTCGACGTCGGCCGCGACGGCGGCGGCGCCGAGCGAGCCGATCACGGTGAGCTGGAGGGCGATCCAGAACGGGTGGGTGAGTCCCGCGCCGAGCAGGCCCGGGTAACTGGCGATGGAGACGTCGCCGTTGGAACCGCTGAAGGCCCGGAAGGCGCCGGGCGGGTTGCGGCGTTCGGCGCCGAACAGGTCGCCGGGCGGGACGGTCCCGGCGATCACCACGATCAGGGTCTCGAAGACGACCATGCCGAGCAGCAGGGAGAGCAGCATCCGGCGCCGCCGGTGCAGGGCGAGCCAGACCAGCGGGAGGCGGCGGTTGACGGTGCCCGGGTTCACGGCCGCTCCTCCTGGTCAGGGCGGCCGTCTTCGTCCGTGCCGTCCTTCCCCGGGCCGTCTTTCTCCGTGCCGTCTTCGTCCGTACGGCCTTCGGCGCCGACCGAGCGGTAGAGGTCGAGGAAGGCCTCGTCCAGGCCCGCCTCCTCCACCGTCAGGTCGGTCACCGACTGCTCGGCGAGCAGCGTGCGCACCGCCCCGACCACCTCGTCCGGCGGCACCAGCAGTTCGACCCGCGGGCCGTCCCAGCGCGGTGCCCAGCGCTCGGCGGCGCCGAGCGGCCTGGCGCCCCGCCCGTCGGCGAGGAGCAGCCGGACCCTGCGGGCCCGGGCCTGGCGCAGTCCGGCCACCGAGCGGACGGTCACCAGCCGGCCTTGGCGGACGATGGCGACCCGGCCGCAGGTCCGCTGCACCTCGGGCAGCACGTGGCTGGAGAGCAGGACGGTCCGCCCGGCCGCGGTCTCCTCGGCGAGCAGTTCGTAGAAGGTCTCCTGGACCAGCGGGTCGAGCCCCTCGCTCGGCTCGTCCAGCACCACCACGGGGGGCCGGTGTTGGAACGCCTGGACGAGCCCGAGCTTCTGCTTCATGCCCCGCGAGTACTCCCCGACCGGGCGCGCCAGGTCGGCCCGGGAGAGCTTCAGCCGCCCGCACAGCTCGCCCTGGCGCGGCACCGGGGCTCCCTGGAGGGCGGCGAGCAGGTCGAGGGTCTGCTGCCCGGTGAGTTCGGGGTAGAGCCGCAGTTCGCCCGGCAGGTAGCCGATCGAGGGGGCGAGCCGGCCGTGGTCGGCCACCGGGTCGAGGCCGAGCACCCGCACCTGCCCGTCGCTGGGGCCCAGCAGACCGACCAGGCAGCGCAGCGTGGTGGTCTTCCCCGCACCGTTGGGGCCGAGCAGGCCGAAGACCTCGCCGGCCTCGACCGAGACGTCCAGCTCTTCGATGCCGACCGTGCTGCCGTAGCGCTTGGTGAGCGAGCGCAGTTCGATCACCGGGCCGTCGCCGGGGCCCCGGCGGTCCACGGCTGCGTCGGCGTTCCCCGGCATGACCACCTCCTGGGACGGCTGGCGCTCCCGTGCGGGCCGCGCCCCCCTGCGAGCGATGCGTCCGCGACGCGTCCGATGCGCATCCAAGCGTGCCCGGGCGGGCGAGTCGAGGGACGCGCCCGGGCCGCCCCGAGGCTCACCCCTTGCAGACGCCCAACGGCACCAGCCGGGCGACCTGCCGGGCGAGCCCGGCGGCCTCGGTGACGGCGGCCACCGCGTCGACGTCCTTGTACGCCTCGGGCGTCTCCTCCGCCAGTGCCCGCCAGGAGGCCGGGCGCACCGCGATGCCCCTGGCCTCCAGATCGCGCTTCAGTTCCTCCCCTCGCACGGTGCGCAGCGCCTGGTGGCGGCTCAGCAGCCGCCCGGCGCCGTGGCAGGCGGAGCGGAAGGCCTCGTTGCCGGGCAGGCCGACCATGACGTACGAGGCGGTGCCCATCGTGCCCGGCACCAGCACCGGCTGCCCGGCCGCCGTCAGGTCGGCGGGCAGGTCGGGGTCGCCGGGCGGCAGTGCCCGGGTGGCGCCCTTGCGGTGCACGCACAGCGTCCGGGGCACTCCGTCCACCTCGTGGGTCTCCAGCTTGGCGAGGTTGTGCGAGACGTCGTAGACCAGCTCCAGTCCGACGCCGAGCGCGGTGGCGAAGGCGCGGCGGGCCGCTTCGGAGAGCAGTTGCCGGTTGGCCCGGCCGTAGTTGGCGGCGGCGGTCATGGCGCCCAGGTAGGCGCGGCCGCGCGGGGAGTCGACCGGGGTGCAGGCGAGCTGGCGGTCGGGGAGCTCGATCCGGTGGTGGTGCAGTTCGCGGTCCATGGCGCGGACGTGGTCGGTGCAGATCTGGTGGCCGAGGCCGCGCGAGCCGCAGTGGATCATGACGCAGACCTGTCCCGGCCGCAGTCCGAAGGCGGCGGCGGTCGCCGGGTCGTGGATCCGGTCGACGGCCTGCACCTCCAGGAAGTGGTTGGCCGAGCCGAGGCTGCCGACCTGGTGCAGCCCGCGCTCGACGGCCCGGGTGCTCACCTCGCCGGGGGCCGCGCCCGGCAGCACGCCGCGGTCCTCGCAGCGCTCCAGGTCGCGGGGTACGCCGTGGCCGTGCTCGACGGCGTACCGGGCGCCGCCGAGCAGGAGGTCGTCCAGTTCCTCCGATCCGGACAGCTGCCACAGGCCGCCCCGGCCCAGCCCGCGCGGGACGGTGCGGTCCAACAGGTCCATCAGGCGCCCGATCCGCTCCGGGTCGAGTTCGTCCCGGCCGACGCCGGCCGCCAGCAGCCGCACCCCGCAGGAGATGTCGAAGCCCACTCCGCCGGGCGAGACCACCCCGCCCCGCTCGACGTCGGTGGCGGCGACCCCGCCGATCGGGAAGCCGTAGCCCCAGTGCACGTCGGGCATCGCGTAGGAGGCGCGGACGATCCCCGGCAGCGTCGCCACGTTCGCCACCTGCTCCAGCGCCTTGTCCCCGGCGGCCTGCGGCAGCAGCGCGCGGGACGCGAACACCACCCCTGGCACCCGCATCGGCGGGCGCGGCTCGATCCGCCACCGGTACCGGCCCGCCTCGGCCAGTGCGATCTCCACCTCGCTCACCCCGCTCCGCTCTCCCGCTCCCGCCCGCTCGTCCCGGCGGCTCGTCCCGTCCGCTCGTCCCGGCGGCCGGCTCAGACGTCCACCGTGGCCCGGCAGGTCCAGCCGTCCGGCCCGGCACTCAGGTCCAGGTCGTGCAGGGAGACGGCCTTGGGCACGGCACCGACCAGCGCGGCGGTGGAGGCGTCGGCCATCCGGAAGCGGGCGGTCACCCTGCGGGCGCCGTCCAGGCCCTCGATCGGGCCGATCGCCACCGCGACGGGCAGTTCGCCGTCGGCGTCCATCCGGTAGACGACCTCCTCCAGGACGCCCGCGAGCAGGTCCGGGTCGCTCACCGCGAGGACGGTGCAGGCGCGCTCGCCGACGATTCGTGCGCCGCCGAGGTCGGCGAAGCTGCCGACGACGGCGTGCACCAGTTCGCCGATGCAGCCCTCGGCCGTCGGCGCCCAGGCCTCGACCCGCAGGTCCGCCGTGTGCGGCACGCTCTGGTGGCCGCGCCCGGACCGGCCCGCGGGCTGGTGTCCTGCCACGAGCGACACCTCCCGCACCCGTTGCCGTCCTCCCTCCAGCGTCGTCCCGCGGGCCGCCCGGGGGCAAGTGCGGGGCGGGCCCTCGATCTCACCGTGCGGACGCTAGGGACAACGCGACCGCTGGCCCCGAAGCCTGCCGGAGGATCCGCGGCGCGGGACGCTAGTTCCGGTTCCCGAGGGAGGCCAGGTAGGCGGCGGTCAGCTCCGGGGTGGCCAGCCAGGCCGCGTGGTCGCTCGGCTCGGCGTAGGTGTTGGCGAGCCGGCGGCCGACCTCCGGGTGCTCGGCGGCGGCCGCGAACACGCCTTGGAGGTGGTCCGGCACGGTCAGCATGGCGGCCGTGAACTCCACGCTGTGGCGGGCCTGTTGCTGCCAGAACCGTTCGGCGGTGCGGCACATCCAGTCGGCCGTGAAGGGGGCGTCGCCGTGCTCGACGATCGCCCGGCGGTAGGCCTCGGCCGCCCGGGCCGCGTTGTTGGCGCCCTGCCCGGTGATCGGGTCGGTGACCACCACCGCGTCGCCGAGGCCCAGCACGTGGACGGCGTCCACGCCGGAGCCCAGCTCCGCCACCGGGTGCCGGACCACCGGGGTGACGGCACCGGACAGCCCGGCCCCGGCGTCCGTCGGCTCGGCCGACGTCCACAGCTCCGCCTCCCAGGGCAGGTACTCGGCCAACAGCTCCCGGATCCTGGCCAGGTGGACGTCCGGCGGCGGGGCGTCGCCGAACGCGTCCAGCGGGCCGCCGGGCAGTGCCTCCCAGAGCAGGATGTCGCAGGGCCCCGAGAGGGTGAGCGCCGGTTGCAGGTACAGCTCACCGAGGCCGGGCAGGGCGTTCATCCGGGCCTGCGGCCCGGTGGCCGGATCGGGCGAGGCGACGCCGTGCGCGTACAGGCAGGACAGCGACCGCTGCGGCCGGTCGAAGGGCGAGCGGGCGGCGTCGCGGGCGAAGACCCCGGACAGTGCGCCACGCCCGGCCGCGACCACGGTCAGCTCGTGCCGGCGGGCCAGCTCGTGCAGCCCTTCGCGGTCCAGGGCGCGGTACTCGATCTCGCCACCGCGCTCGGCCAGCAGCTCCAGCCAGCCGGCCAGCTTGAGCCGCTGGTCCACCGACTGGGCGGGCTCGTCCAGCGTCATGGTGTACTCCAGCGCCCGTACGCCCGGGGGCGCCGCCAGCACCGCCGCCACCGAGGAGACGGCCGGTGCCCGGTCCGCCCAGAGGTCCAGCCCGGCCGCCGCCTCGATCCGCAGCGCCGGGCCGAACATCGCCTGGGTGGAGAGCACCCGGCCGCCGCGCAGCTGCTCCGGGGTGCGCTCGGCGACCAGCGTCACCCGGCACCCGTCCGCCACCAGCCCGAGCGCGAGCTGGAGGCCCGCCTGGCCCGCTCCGACGACGGCGATCCGGCGCACATGTCCTCCTGGGGTTCCGCTGACTGTCCGTCAACCAGGCACAGTAGTCGAGCGGCCACGCTCCGGTCACCGGTGCGGACACATCCGTTCGACGGACGGCCGGGTGGTCGCCGGCCCCATCGGGACCGAAGCGGCACGCCGCCCCGCCGGCGACCTCGAGAACGAGTGTGACCGCCCGGCCACCCGGCGCCTTCTCAGTCGACGCGACGCCAGTTGATCCATGAGCCGTTGTCGTTGCGGGTGATCTCGTACAGGTGGCCGTCAGCCCAGCGGGCGCGGAAGTCCAGGGTGCCGGAGCCGTCGACGTACAGCCGGATCTCGCTCGTGAGGTTGCCACCGAACGAGACCCAGTCGCTGAGAACGCCCGACGGGCTGATCCACCGCACCCACATGGCGTTGTCGGTCCCGACCGCGAAGACGTGGTCGACGCCGTTGACGGTGTAGTAGAGAGGGTCGCCCAGGGCGCCGCCGCACTTGACCGGGCCGCCGGCCACGTCGAGGGACCTCACCTCGATCTTGGTGGTGCTGCAGTGGACCCGGGGGAACTTCGCGGGGACGGCCTGGGCCGCCGTCGCGGTGGCGACCGCGCCGCCCAGCGTCGCGCTCAGGAGCGCCGTCGCGACGGCGGCGGCCTTCTTGATCCTCATCATCCGTGTCTCCTCCGTGGTGGTGGTCAAGCGCTACTGACCATTCGACGCGCTGTCGTCCCCACCAGGTTCAGTCCCGTCCGCAAGTCCGTCCGCTCCCGCCCCGCCGGGCACGGCGGCCGAGGCTGCGGGTCCCGGCCGTCGGCCACCCGCACCCGCTCGCGCAGGGCATCGTGAACGGCTCGCACGAACACGTGCACAGGGTGGTGGTCTTCGCGGTCGAGGCGCCCGCGAAGATCACCACCCGAAAGTCACCCCACGCGGTTGATCGATTGCCCGACACTCCCTCAGCCGCGCAGGTGCGCGGTGAGCACCCGCACCACGGCCTCGGTCTCGTCGGCCAGGTAGAAGTGCCCGCCGGGGAAGACCCGCAGGTCGAAGGCACCGGTGGTGTGCCCCTCCCACCGGGAGACCTGCTCGATGGTGGCGTTCGGGTCGTCGTCCCCCGCCAGGGCGGTGATCGGCAGCGACACGGTCGCGTCCGGGGCGCAGCGGTAGGTCTCGATGGCCGTGTAGTCGGCCCGCAGGCTCGGCAGGATCATGTCGCGCAGCTCGGGGAAGGCGAGGATCTGCTCGTCGGTGCCGCCGAGTTCGATCACCTTGGCGAGCAGTTCCCCGTCCGGCAGCCGGTGCATCCGGCTCTCCCGGGGCACCGAGGGCGCGCGGACGGCCGAGACGAACAGCCGGTCGGGCCCCCGTACGCCGTCGCGCTCGAAGCACCGGGCCGTCTCGAAGGCGACGGCGGCGCCCATGCTGTGCCCGAAGAAGGCGAGCGGCAGGTCCGTCCAGTCCCGCAGTTCCCGGTAGAGCTGCTCGGCGAGCCCGGTCACCGAGTCGATCGTCGGCTCGCCGATCCGGTTCTGCCGGCCCGGGTACTGGACGGCGAGCACGTCGGCGTGCGGCGCCAGGGCGTTGGAGTACTCCAGGTAGTAGCTGGCCGAGCCGCCGGCGTGCGGGAAGATCACGACCCGGGCGGGCGCGGAGTCGGACGGGTTGAACCGGCGGAACCACGGATTGTCGACGGCGGCGCTGGGCATGCGGGGTGTGACCTCTCTCCGTGGCGGACTCTGCTGGCCCCAGTCTGGCAGTGCCGGGAGTGGCCGCGGGGGCGTTCCGGCGATCATGGCCCTTGGTCGGCCGGTTTCCGCCGGTGCCCGCCCGGCTCGGCCCGGCCCGCCGACCCGAAGCGCACCGTCGTCGCGCGGGAGCGGGAGACGGCGTCGAGCAGCAGCACCGAGGAGGCCTCCGGCGTCGGCATCGGCCCGCCGGAGCGCACGTGCCGGGTGAAGGCGGCCAACAGGCGCTCCAGGCCGCGGCGGTGGCGGGCGAAGACCCGGGTGGAGGCGTGCCGGCCGCGCGCCCGCTGCCCGTCCAGCGCGGTGGCGGCGCCGACGTCCAGCAGCACCAGGTGCAGTTCCCGGCCCCGGCGTCCCGCCTCCCTGGCGAGCCAGCGCCGCATCCAGGCGCGGCTGCCGCAGTCGTGCACCAGCAGCGGACCGCCGCCGCGCACCGAGGCGCGCAGCAGCCGGAAGTGCTCCAGCCGGGCCCACGGCCGGTACACGGCGTACGGCAGGGCCGCGGGCATCACGGCTTCGCAGGCCTCGTGCGCCGTCCGCGGGTCCACGGCCCTGACGGCCGCCCCGGACCAGCGCCGCAGCAACGTGCTCTTCCCGGCTCCCGGCAGCCCCGACACGACCACGACGGCGTCGGCCGGGTAGGCGGTGACGAACCCCGCCCCGGCCTCGCCCCGCAGGTCGACCACGCCGCTCGGCACCACGACCGCATCCACCACGCTGCCCACCAGCCCGAGCCTCCGTTCACTTCCGCCCGGGAACCCTAACAACAGCGTCCGACGGTCCGCCCGCCCCGGCCGCGCCCGGGCCCCGGCCCAGCGGTGCCCGGGTGGCCCGGATCGACCGCGGGGCATTGGTGGGGCCGGGGATCCACTACGCTGACGGACCGTCAGACAGGAGGCGGGCCATGGCGGAGACGGGTCCGACGTACACCGGGCTGATCCTGGACGGGCTGGCGCGCGATCCCGGCCGGGTGGCGATCCGGTTCGGGGGCGGCACGTGGACCGGGCAGCGGTGCCTGGACCTGGTCCACCGCACCGCCCGGGCGCTGGAGCGGGCCGGGCTCGGGCGCGGGGACGGGGTGACGGTGCTGGCCGGGAACCGGCCGGAGGCGCTGCTGGTGCGGCTGGCCGCGAACCAGCTGGGCTGCCGGGTGGCGCTGCCGTTCCCGGACGGGCCGGTCGCGGAGCAGGTGGCGCTGGCGGCGTTCGCCGGGACCTCCGCACTGGTCTACGACCCGCTCCGGTGCGCGGCAGCCGCCGACGGGATCGCCCGGGCCGTGCCCTCGGCCGCCCTGTTCTCCCTGGGCCCGTCGCCGCTCGGGCCCGGGGCGGACCTCCTGGACCTCGCCGCCGACTGCTCCCCGGCCCCGCTCGAACCCCGGTACCGGCCGGAGGACGTGATGGCGGTGCGGTTCACCGGCGGGACCACCGGGCGCCCGAAGGGGGTGCTGCGCCGCTTCGCCCGGCCGCCGCGCCCGCCGCTGCTGTCCGGCTCGGTCTTCCTGCTCTGCACCCCGCTCTGCCACGGCGGCGGCACCACGGCCGACCTGGCGCTGGCGGCCGGCGGCACGGTGGTGCTGCACGACGGGTTCGACGCCGGGGCCGTCCTGGCGGCGGTGGAGCGGCACCGGGTGTCCCGGATGTACCTGCCGCCGCACCTGCTCTACCGGCTGCTGGACCACCCGCTGCTGCCCTCGACCGACACCGGCAGCCTGCGCCGGGTCGGCTACACCGGCTGCGCGCCCTCGCCGCGGCGGCTGGCCGAGGCGACCCGGCGGCTGGGCCGGGTGCTGCACCAGACCTACAGCCTGACGGAGTGCGGGCCGGTCGCCCGGCTGAGCCCGGACGAGCACCTGGCCCCGAGGCTGCTGACCACCGCCGGCCGCCCGTACCCGGACACCGGTCTGCGGGTCGTGGACGAGGACGGCGCCGAGCTGCCGCCGGGGACGACCGGGGAGATCCTCGTCCGCACGCCGACCGCGATGGCCGGCTACTGGCGCGACCCGGAGCTGACCGAACGGGTGCTCAGGGACGGCTGGCTGCACACCGGCGACCTGGGCAGCGTGGACGCGGCCGGCTATCTGACGGTGGCCGGGCGCCGGGACCCGATGGCCGTCGTCGAGGGGCACAATGTGTTCCCCCGCGAGATCGAAGAGCCGCTGCGCGGCCACCCCGAGGTGCGTGAGGCGGTGATGTTCACGACCGCCGACCCGGACCGGCTGGAACGGGTGCACGCCGCGGTCGCCCTCGTCCCCGGCTCCCGGCTGACGGCCGGACAGCTGCACCGCTGGGGCCGCGAGCACGGCCTCGGGCGCCGCGCCCCGGACACCCTCCTGCTGCTGCCCGTGATCCCGCTGAACGGCCTCGGCAAGCCGGACCTCGACGCCCTGCGGGCCCAGCTGGGCGACGGGATCGGGCGGGCCGCCACCGCAGGGGCGCGCGAAGAGGTGTGACGCGCCCCACGAGTGCTTCGAGCGCCCACGCGGGCGACCTCTCGTGCGCCACCCGGCGGGAAGAACCGTCCGTGGGCACTCGATCGTGCGGCCCGATCTGCCGATACATCCACGGCGGCGATGTGCACGCCGGTGCGGGCCGCACCGTCCCCCAGGAGGCACTCCCTTGACCTGGCTTCGCGTCCTGACCGCACTGGGCATCCTCGCCGTGGCGGCCAGTGCCCTGATCGTCTTCGCCCTCTGCACCGCCACCTCCCGCGGCGAGCGCGCCGCGGAGGAGGCACCGCCCGACCTCCGCACCGACGCGGAGGGCAGCGGCCTCTTCCAGCGGATGGGCGGCGACAGCTGACCACGCCGGCGGCGGGCGCCGGCTCCCGGTGTCCGGGAGGCGACGGCCGCCTCCCGGACACCGGTCCACCGTCGGAGCGCTCCGGTCAGTGCCCGGCGATGTCGTCCGGCCGGACCTCGATGTGGTCGGCCGCGAGGTCGACCGCCACCCGGTGCTCCATGCCGAGCGACTCCAGGAACTTCACCGGCAGCTGCACCCGGCCGCCGCGGTCCAGCATCACGTACTCGCGCTCGTTCACCGACTCCTCGCCGTGCTCGTCCGTCACCGTGCGGCGCAGCACCTCGCTGGCGGTCCGCCCGTCCCGGATGGCGACCGTGCGGCGGACCTCGCCCGCGACCATCGGGTCGTGGGTGACGATCACGACGGTGGCGCCCAGCTCGCGGTTGACGGTGCGGAAGGACTCGAAGATGATCCCGGCCGTCTCCGAGTCCAGCTCACCGGTGGGCTCGTCGGCGAGCAGCACCGGCGGGTTGTTGGCCATCGCCACCGCGATCGCCACCCGCTGCTGCTGGCCGCCGGAGAGCTCGTTGGGCTTGCGGTGGGCGAGTTCGCCGATCTCCAGGGCCTCCATCAGCTCGGCCACCCTGGCCGCCTGCTGCCTGGCGCCGCCGGCAACCGAGCGGCGGCCGCGCAGCTGCATCGGCAGGGCGATGTTCTCGGCCGCCGTCAGGAAGGGCAGCAGGTTGCGGGCGGTCTGCTGCCAGATGAAGCCGACCACCTCGCGCCGGTAGCGCAGCCGCTCCTTGACGGACATCTCCAGCAGGTCGCAGCCCGCCACCGTTGCGGTGCCCGCGGTCGGCACGTCCAGCCCGGCGAGGATCGTGAGCAGCGTGGACTTGCCACTGCCCGAGGCCCCGACCAGGGCGACCAGGTCGCCCTGACGGATCGTCAGTTCCAGACCCTGGAGCGCCTGGACCTCCACCCCCTCGGCGCTGAAGATCCGCACCAGCCGGTCGCAGACGATGGCCGCTCCCTCGCCGTACGCCTTGGGCGAAGCGGCGGCGAGGGCCCGCTGCCGGAGCTCCTGGAGGCTGGGGGCCTCGACGACCGTCCGCTCCTGGGGAGTGCTCATCACCGCTCGTCTCCTGTCTCGACTGACTGCTTCATCGCACCGCTCTCCACTGTCCCCGCGGCCCGTGCCGCTCTCACTGCCGGCACCCCGCTCCCGGCCGGTCCCGGCGTGCCCGCCGCTGCACCGGCCGCTGTTCCCGGTCTCATTGCCGCTCCCCCGCCCTCAGTTCGGTGGCGATCTGGCGCCGGCCGGCGACCAGCGTCTCCAGCACCACCCCGAGGCAGACCACCAGGGTCAGGCCGACGGTGGGCAGCAGCACCGGCACCACCGCGGGTGCCAGGGTGTCGCCGACCGGGGCGCCGACCAGCGCCGAGAGGTCGAAGGCGCTCCCGATCAGGGCGACCGCGGCGAGGGCGACGAGCCCACCGCCGACGGCCGCCGCCAGCGTCTGCGGCAGCGCCTCGGCGATGATCAGCGCCAGGCCCTGCCGGGGCCGCAGGCCCATGGTGCGCAGCCGGGCGAGCACGGCCGTGCGGTCCGGTGCGGCCCGCATCAGCGTCAGCAGCACGGCGAGCAGGGCGAACCCGGCGGCGGCGAGGCCCGCGTACCAGAACAGCCGCCCCGCGGCGCGCTGCACCGGGTCGTCGGCGAGTGCGGCGACGGTCTCGCGGCTGCTGTGCACCACGTAGCCGGGGGGCAGGCCCGCGGTGCTCTTGCCCGCCGCCCTGGCCTCGTCGGCGATCAGCTTGGCGAGGCCCGTCGCCTGGTTGCCGGTGCCGATGCCGCGCTCCATCAGCAGGGCGCGGACCTGCGCCGGGTCGACGTCACCGACCGCGAACCACTTGTTCACCTGGTTCGCCCGCTTGAGCTCCGGCAGGTGCTCCGCGGCGGGGCCGGCCGGCACCACGACGAAGGGCTTGCCGGGGTCCGGCAACGCGGGTGTGGCCGCGACGACCCCGGCGACGCTGGTGGTCATCTGGCTGCCGCTGGGCGTGCGCACCTGCGGCGCGCCCGCGCCGAGGTGCTCGGCCAGGTCCCGGCTGAACAGCGCCGGCACCGGGTCGTCCTTGCCGCCCTGCCCCGCCAGCTTGGCCGGGTCGTACCCGCCGACCCCGGCGGTGCGGGAGATCTCCGCGTAGGCGTTCGGCTCGACCACCACCAGGATGGCGTCGGTGGTGCCCCGGTCGGCGCCGATGAAGGTGGACCGCTCCTGGATCCAGGCACCGGTCGCGGCCCGGACGCCGGGCAGTTCGCCGGCCGCCTTGGTGAAGGCCTCCGGCAGGGTCGCGTAGACCGGGATGCCGACGGACACGTCACCGCCGGTGGCGATGCGCGCGGCCCGTGTCCTGGAGTGCTCCACGGTGTCGAGCACGGTGGCGCCGAAGCCGGTGGCCGTGACGGCGATCAGCAGGGCGAGCAGCGGCAGCGCGGAGGGGCGGCGCCGGCCCGAGTCGTCGCGGGCGGCGCGCACCAGACCGAGGAAGCCGATCAGCCCGCGGCCGCGGCCGGCGAGTGCGGCCAGCCAGCCGACCACGAGCGGTTCGATCCTGGCCAGCACCAGGCCGCCGGAGACGGCGAGCAGCAGCGGGGCGGCCACCAGCAGCGGGTCGACGCCGTCGCCGGCGTGGCCCACGCCCCGGCGGCGGACCTCGGCCACCGCCGCGGCGGTCACGGCCAGCACGGAGAGCTCGCCGATCACCCGGCGCCACCCGCCGGCCCGCCGCGGGCGGGCCCACAGCAGGGCGGCCCTGGCCGGGAAGGCCAGGATCGCGAGCAGCGTCACGGTGAGCGCCAGCAGCAGCGGGCCGCTCCACCGCGGGGTGGGCAGCAGCACCAGCGCGAGGGCCGTCCCCAGCACGGCGGCGGGCAGCACGGTGACGGCGCCCTCCCCGAGCAGTCGCAGCAGCACTCCGCTGCGCGAGCCGCCGCGGGCCTGGAGCAGCCGGATCTCGGCGGTGCGCCGGTCCGTGCTGAGCGCCGCGGCCAGGCAGAGCACCACGACCGCGACACCGGCCACACCGGCCGGCCCGACGGCGCCCAGCGGGGCCGCGGCCTGGTAGCGGGCGGTTGCCCTGGCGAGGACGTCCGGCATCTGCGAGGTGACGTGCAGGTCGGCCCGGAGGGTCGTGTCGATCAGGGCGGTCATGCCGGGGCCCGAGGTGTACGAGCCGATGGCCTGGCGGGTCTGGTCGAGCCGGTCGGCGCGCAGGGCGCCGGCGTCGACGGGCAGCCGCCAGAAGTCCTGGCCGCTCGAACCCCAGCGGGCCAGCGCGGGCAGGCTGCCGCCGTCGACGAAGCCGCTGGTCCAGTACCACGCGTCGTCGCCCTTGAGGCCGAGGCAGGCCCGGTCCGGGCAGCCGAGTCCTTCCCAGGACGGGTCCTGGGGATCGTTGACCTCGTAGAGGCCGGTCACGGTGGCGCGCAGCGCGACGGGGCCGTCGGTGCCGCTCTCGATGACGTCACCGATCTTGATCTTGATCGCCTCGGCGGCCTGCCGGCTCAGCACGATCGGCAGCGGACCGTCCGCCGGGGCGGGGCCGGGCCAGGTACCGGCGGTCAGTTTCACCCGGTCGGCGAGGCCGTTCAGGTAGAACAGGCCGAGCCCCGGGGTGGCGTTGTCGGAGAGCCGGGTGAACCCCGGGTTGAACATCTGGCGCCCGGTCTTGACCCGGGTGCCGTGGACCTGGCCCGACCGGCTCAGCGGCAGCTGCCGGCCGATCTGCGCGTCGAGCTTGTGCTGCACGGCTTCGAGGTCGGCGGCGTTGTCGTTGCGGCCCGACTCGGAGGTGATCTCCAGGTTCGTCACGTTGGTGCCCAGGCTGCGTGTGAACTCCTGGAGCGCCGTGTCCGCGCCCCGGTCCGCGATCCGGGGGAAGGCGGCCGCCAGGAACACCGTGACGAGCGCGAGGGCCGCCGTGAGCAGCGCGGCCAGCGGCATCGCGCGAAGCCGGGTGCGGACCCAGGGCGCGGGCCGGTGGGCGCGCGCGGGCACGGGCTCCGGCGTGGGGGTGGGCGCGGTGGCGCCCGCCTTGGTGGTCACATCTCCTCCACGTGGCGCAGCCGGGCGGCCACGTCTCGACGCCGGCGTCCGATCAGGAAGGCCGACAGCAGCGGGACGACGGCGATCGCGGCCGCGAACAGCAGCGCCTGACCGAACGGCAGCTCGATCACCGCCTCGGGCACCGGCCGCTTCGCCGCCGGGGTCAGTACCACGAACGGCACGATCAGCCGGACGAGCAGGGCTCCGAGGACGAGGCCGACGATCCCGCCCAGCCCGACCAGCACCGCGTTCTCGGCGGCGACGGTCCTGGTGACCTGCCTGCGCGGGGCACCCAGGGCGAGCAGCAGGGCGGAGTCCCTGGACCGCTCGTTGGCGGAGCCCGCCACGGCGGCGGCGAAACCGATCGCGGCGAGCACGCCGGTGACGATCGCGATGGCCATCAGCGCGCTCTGCGGGGCGGCGCCGACCGGGTCGCTGAGGAGCCCGTCGACGGCCTCGTCGTAGAGCGCGAGGTCCTGGCTTCCCGGGGCGCCGCGCAGGGCGGCGGCGGCCTCGGCCGGGGCGCGGTCGTCCGGCCCGGCGGCGGGCAGCCACCACTCGGTGCGGGTGGGAAGCGGCCGGTCCTCGGCGGACAGCATCCGGGCGACGCTGCCCAGGTCCATCACCAGGGCCCGTCGGCCGGCCACCGGGACGGCCTCGACCACGCCGGTCACCTTGACCGGGATGACGACCCCGCTGAACGGCACCTGGACGGTGTCCCCGGCGGAGGCTCCGACGGCCTTCAGGTAGTCACGGGTGGCGACCCCGCTGACGACGGCGGGAGCGGGCGCCCCGGAGGGGAGCACGACGGCGCGCACCGCGTCGCCGATGCCGAAGGCGGACTGGTAGCGGACCGTGAACAGCGCGTCGGCGGTGGCCGTTTCGGAGGCGAGCGAGGCCACCGGCGAGTTGGAGGTGCCGCGGCGGGAGACCGGGGACTTGAGGGTCCAGCCGGTGCCGGCCGGCGCCGGGACGGCGACGGACGGCCCGTCGGCGGTCTCGGAGACGGCCAGGTTCCGCACGGCCACCTCGCCCTCGCTGCGGTCGCCGAAGGCGACGGTCGCCCCGACGACGGTCAGCGGAACGGCGACCGAGCCCACCGGGGCGTCGACCAGCGCGCCGAGCGAGATCGAGGAACGGACCTGGCCGTTCAGCGGGAGCTCGCTGAACGGGACCTTGTGGACCAGGCCGAAGCGGTCGCGCAGCAGCAGCCGGACCTCCGGGTGGACCGGGCTGCTCCACTTGCTCGCCTGGCTGTCGTCCTGCCTCACCGCGACGTCGGCGTCGATCCGCAGCGGGCGGCCGGGCAGGGGGATGCCGGCGTTCGCCCCGGCGGGCGCGGCGAGCGCGCCGAACACCTCCGCGCTGCTGTGGCCGTCGAGCAGGTCGTCGCGGACCGGGACGCGGTCGGCGAAGGCGGCGGCGTCCACGGCCAGCAGCTGACTGCCGGCGCCGCCCTGCATCGGCTGCTCGTCGCGCACCACCGGCACCAGCCGGTCGCCGCCGGGCAGGCTGCCGTAGCGGCCGCCCTGACCCATCAGGGAGTTGTGCGAGCCGGAGATGCGCAGGCCGCCGGCCGTGGTGAAGGTGGCCTGGTCGCGCTGCGAGGCGGTCCAGGTGGCGTGTTGTCCGAGGGCCAGCACGCCGGTGGCCACGGCCATGACCAGCAGCAGCACGGGGCCGGTGGCGCGGCCGGGCCGGCGGGCCAGCTGCCAGCCGACCATGGCGGGGCCGAGGCCCCGGCCCCTGGCGGCGGCGCGGGCGCCGAACCGGGCGACGAACGGGAGCACCCGCAGCACCACCAGGGTGCCGGCGCACAGGGCGAGTGTCGGGGTGGCGACCAGCAGCAGGTCGACGTCGAGCCGGCCGGAGGCGTCGGGGGACAGCCCGCCGCCGTACTGGTCGAGCTGCTGGTAGGCGAGCGCGGCCAGGGCGAGCACGGCGAGGTCGCCGCCGTTGCGGGCGACTCCGGAGACCACGGCCTGGCGGCGGCCGGTCCGGCGGCGCAGGGCGGCGCCGACGCCGCGCACCGCGCTGGGCACGGTGGCCAGGAGGATGCAGGAGAGGGCGCAGACCACGGCCACCGGCCAGAGCGTCCAGCTGATGCCGGTCTCCAGGTCGACCTGGTGGGCGCTGCCGAGGCCGGCCAGCGCGCGGACCAGGAACGGGGTCAGCAGGGGCGCGAACACGGCTGCGGGCAGGGCCAGCAGCAGCGACTCCAGGGCCGTGAAGGAGCCGAGCCTCAGGGCCGAGGCGCCGCGTGCGGCGAGCATCTCGTTCTCGGACTCCTGCCGGGCGGAGATCAGGTGGACGACCAGCAGCAGGGCCGCCGCGGCGAGCACGGCCAGTTGGAGGGCGCCGATCAGCAGGGTGGACCGGGCGACCACCATGCTGTCGGACAACTCGCGCATGATGTCGGGCAGTTCGGTCTTCGCGCCGAGCGAGGCGGTGTTCCTGAGCTCCTCCGCGAGGCGCTGGGAGCGGTCACCGACGGCCTGGGCGGTGGCCTGGTCGGCGCCGGAGAAGTCGGCGTCCAGCGACCAGCCGAGGCTGCCCTGGAGCAGGCCCCCCGTGGTGAAGGCGCTCCGGTCGACCATCATCGGACCGAAGGTGGTGAAGCCGCCGACCTCGATCTCGTGCCCGCCGACCGGGTCGATCCGCCAGTACGGGGCGGTCGGGTCGACGGCCCGGTAGACGCCGGTGATCCGGACGGTCAGGGACTTGCCGTCGAGCCGGTCGGCGAGCCTGACCTCCGCGGGCAGGGACTGCTCGGTCAGGCCGAGCCGCCGCAGCAGGCTCTGCGGGACGACCGTCTCCGGGGCGGCGGACTGGACCGGTCCGGTGGGGGCGGCCGGCCAGGCGCCGGCGAGCAGTTGGACCCGCTCCCGGTCGAGGTCGGCGAGGACCGTCAGGTCGAACTGGGCACCGGGGGTCTGGCCGGAGGGGGCCGGGGCCGCCGTTCCGGTCGACGCGGCCGCTCCGGTGGAGGCTGCCGTTCCGGCGGCGCCCGGGGCGTTGCCCGTCGCCGCGCTGCCCGCTCCCGCGCTGCCCGCCGCCGTGTCGGCCGACCCCGGCAGGCCGTAGGAACGGCTCCGCGTCAGGCTGTCGGTGTGCACGGGCAGATCGCCGAAGAGCTTCTGCCGGTAGGCGGCGATCGCCTCCTCGTCCTTCGTCCGCTGGTCGCGTCCGTGCTCGCCGGTCACCGCCACCGTGGTCCGGGCGTGACCTGGCCCTTGGAGCGCCTGCCGCAGGCCGGCTTCACCGACGCTGCTGTTGAAGGCCACCAAGGCGGTCAGCACGGACGTGGTGATCAGCACCGCCAACAGGACGGCGGCAGCCAGCGGCACTCGCCCGCGCAGTCGGCGCACGACGAAGCCGAGCATCAAGTTCCTCCCCCGGATTCACATCCCCGGTTGCATCCCGGGGCTTCGCTCATCGATCCGGTCCGAGCACAGATCTGCTACAGACGGACACATCGCGAGCACACCGGTGCATTGATCACCGGCAATCGGTCGCCGGATAGCGGACGATGCTGTCAGATTCGATCGAGGAACGGAAGGGACTTGCGCGAATCAAGTATGCGGTGAGCAAATTCCATCATTGGTAGCATCCACGGCCGGGGATGACCCCACTTGAATGCCATGCACACTTCACAACCCCGGCTTCGGTCCGCTCCTTTGGCGCGGGGCACGACTTCTCGGATTCACCGTCCGGGAACGTGAACCACCGGAGCGGCCATATCCGTAGAACCGAAGGGACCCGGATCCTCACCGGGTCACCACGCCCACAGGGGGGACGCCGCATGACGCAGCATCAGGCCGCCACCGCCGACCCGACCACCCGGCCGATGGTGGCCGTGACCGACCTCCGCCGGAGTTTCGGCACCGGCGAGCGGGCCGTACACGCCCTGCGCGGCGTCTCGTTCACCGTCGGCCGCGGCGAACTCGCCGCGCTCAAGGGCCGGTCCGGCTCCGGCAAGACCACCCTGCTCAACCTGGTCGGCGGCCTGGACACGCCGACCGGCGGCAGCATCGCCCTGGACGGCGTCGACCTCGCCGGGCTGGACGAGGACGGCCGGCTCGCCCTTCGGCGGGAGCGGATCGGCTTCGTCTTCCAGTCCTTCGGGCTGATCCCGATGCTCACCGCCGCCGAGAACGTCGGCGTTCCCATGCGGCTGCGCAAGGCCCCGGCCGCCGAGCGCGAGGAGCGCGCGCACACCCTGCTCGCCCTGGTCGGCCTGGCCGACCACGCCAACCAGCGCCCCGGCGAGCTCTCCGGCGGCCAGCAGCAGCGCGTCGCCATCGCCCGGGCGCTGGCCAACGAGCCCAGCCTGATCATCGCCGACGAGCCGACCGGTCAGCTGGACTCGGAGACCGGCCGCTCGATCATGGAGCTGCTGCGTGCGGTGGTGCGCAGCGAAGGCGTCACCGTGCTGGTCGCCACCCACGACCCGACGCTGATGGGGCTCGCCGACCGGGTGATCGAGGTCCGGGACGGACGGATCCTCGACGAGGTCGCCGAGCAGGCCGCGTAGCGGAGCGGGCCGCCGGACCGGGCCGGGCTGAGCCGGGTCACGGGCGCGGGGACGCGGGTGTGGGGATGCGGGGTGCGTCCCCACACCCGCCGACCTGGACGGCCGAGCGGCCCCGGGCCGGGCGCGGGCGCTCAGCCCGGGCAGGGCGTCGGCGCCCGGCCTCAGGCCTTCGCGGGGATGATCGACTGGGCGTGGTGGAACACCTCCTCCCCGTCCCAGTGGGCCTTGGTGCGCTGCAACCGCGGGTAGTTGCCCTTGTAGTAGAGGCGCGGGTAGGCCGGGTCCGGCTGGTTCGCGGTGCCCAGGTCGGTGTCCGGGTAGTTGACGTACGCGCCGTCCGTCGCGGTGTCGACCTCCGGGACTCCGCCCGTGTCCCGGTAGACGTCCCGGTACAGCCCGCCGAGGTAGGCCAGGTGCTCGTCGTCCTCGCCCGGGTCGGTCCAGTACGTCTGGTACTGGAGCTTCATGATCGAGTCGCGCTGGGGGACGGCCGTCTCCTCGGGCCGGCGGGTGTTGATCCGGCAGCCGTAGGAGTCGACCTGGACCAGCGTGTCAGTGAGGTCGACCCCCTCGACGTCCCGCACCAGCCAGTCCCAGAAGGCGGCGATCTGCGCCGGACTGAACGGCTCCCGGTGGTAGGCCGACTTGTACTTGCCGCGCTGGTTGTCCCCCGAGGGGTTGAGCGTCATGGTGGCATGGAACCACGGCATCTGGCGGCGCTTGTCCGGGTAGGGCAGGAACAGCCCGCCGGCCGCCCGGGTCTGCACCGCCGCGGGCGTCGTCATCCCGCGCTCGACGGCCGCCACGAAGGCGTCGAGCGGGGCCGGGTCCTCGCCGTCCCACTGACTGAACAGGACGACGTTCCCGTTGGAGTGGTGGGTGAGCTTGAGGATGGCGAACAGCCCCTGGTACACCTGCTCCTGCGGGCCGCTGTGCTCGGCCATGAAGGCACCGAAGTTCCGCACCAGCGTCTCGAAGTCGGCGGGGCGCTCCAGCAGTTCGGCCCAGGGCCAGGCCACGCTGCTCAGCCAGACCCGGGGCGGCGGCTGGGGCACGTCCGACGCGAAGTGGTACCGCAGCACCACCCCGAAGTTCCCGCCACCGCCGCCGGTGTGCGCCCAGAAGAGGTCCCGCTCGGGCGAGCCCTCCGCGTCCTCGCGGTGCGCCCTCGTCACCACGGCCGTGCCGCCCCGGACGGTGACCACGTCGACCTGGACGAGGTGGTCCACGGTGAGCCCGTGCCGCCGGGACAACAGGCCGTACCCGCCGCCGCAGACGTGGCCGCCGGCCCCGACCGAGTAGCAGGACCCGGCGGGCAGGGTGACGGCGTACTCCCGGAACAGCGTGGTGTAGACGTCCCAGTTGGTCGCGCCGCCCTCGACGCCGTACGTGGGCCGGCCGAACTTGTCCGTCGAGGCGGCGACGCCCCGCATCGTGCCGAGGTCGAGGATGACGCCCCGGTCGTTGTCGACGAATCCCTCGTAGCAGTGTCCGCCGCCGCGGACCGTCGGCCGCAGCCCGTGGTCCAGCGCGCGGTTCAGCTCGGCGACCGCGTCCGCCTCGTTGCCCACCAGCCGGATGTACGCGGGGCTGCTGGTCCATCGCTGGTTGAAGCCCTGACTGAGGGTCCGGTAGCGGGGATCGTCCGGCAGGACCGAGCGCCCCTCCGGCAGCTCCCGGCGCGCGCCCTCGGCCGCCGCCTCGCCCGTGGACCCGACGGTGATCCCGGCGGCCGCCGCACCGGCACCGCCCAGGAATCCCCTCCGGGAGAATTCGCACTGCATGACCCGTCCCCACTTTCCCGAGTCCGAGAGAAGCCGGCGGGCCGCACGCTAACACGGAAATCAAGCCGCGGGAATCGCTTAATGAATAGTGTGACAGTACGTCATTTCCGGTGATTCTTCCCGTCCATGACCTCGGACGCCCCGGCGAAGGCCCATTGTCAGTGGCCTGGGCTATGGTCGCCGACAACGCGCCGACGACGCGCCGGAATCCGTCCCACGGGAGGTTCGATGACGATCTTCTGCCGCATTGTCCCGGCCTTCCGGGAACTGGCCAGAAAAGCACGGTCGTGGTGGCCGGCAGCACCGCCGACCACCACGACCGTCACCTCGTCCCCAGGGCCACCGGGGGCAGTTCCGTCAGACCGCCGGGAAGATCTCCGCGTCCGGCTTCAGCAGCTGGCCGGGCTTCGGCGCGGTGCCGTCCACCAGGTAGCGGGTGACCAGATCGTTCAGCGCCTTGCTGCGGCCGACGGCGCAGTGCTCGATCGAGTCGACGCTGACCAGCACGGCGTTGCTCAGCTGCTCCTGCATCCGCTGGGCGAACTTGTACTGGGTGGCCGGGTCGTAGAGGTTGCCGATCACCATCACGGTGTTGGAGGTCTTCTTGTTCCACGGGCCGGAGAAGCGCTCGGCGTCCCTGGCCGGGGCCGGCCAGCTCGCGCAGGCGGGCGCGTCGAAGGCCTGGTAGCGGCCGAAGGTCGGCGACTCCTTCTCCCAGGTCTTGGCGGCGTTCGCGAACACCCGGTCGTTGGACGGGTACGGCTTGTCCTGGCAGTTGACGGCCATGTACGAGTCGTCCGCGGTGTACTCGGAGTCGACCGGGGCCTCCCGCAGCGCCGCCCGCGGGACGTTCACCGAGAGCAGGTTGGCGTCCTCGTCGGAGACGTTCGCCTGCGGGGCCGGCAGGGCGGCCGCGTTCGGCTTCTGGAGCACCTGGTAGGCCGCCTGGAGCGACTTGGCCAGCGGAGCCAGCTTGGCCTGCGAGTACAGGGCGCTGGCCACCTCGCCGGTGAAGGTGCTCAGGGTCACCTGGGAGCCGTTCGGCAGCGTGATCGGGCTGGTCCGCAGGTGGTCGCGGAGCTGGTCGAACTTGGCCCGGGTGTCACCCTCGCCGAAGGCGCAGCGCGGGGCGCCGGCTGCCTGGCAGCGCTTCAGGAACTCGTCCAGGGCCAGCTCGAAGCCGCCCGCCCGCTGGCGGTCGTACTCCATGCCGTTGTGCAGGCGCAGGTTGGGATCGACGTTGCCGTCGACGATGATCGCGCGGACCTTGTTCGGGTACATGTTGGCGTACGTCGAACCGATCAGGGTGCCGTAGGAGAACCCGGCGAAGGTGAGCTGGGAGTCGCCGACGGCGCGGCGCATCCGGTCGAGGTCGCGCACCACGTTGATGGTCGACATGTGCTCGATCAGCGGGCCGGCGTTCTTGCTGCACGCGTCGGTGTAGTCCTGGTCCGCGTCCAGCGTCTCGTTGATCTCGGCCTTGGTGACCGGCACGCCGACCATGCGGTTGTTGACGGCGTCCGCGTCTTCCTGGGTCTTGAAGCACTTGAGCGGGTTGCTCCGGGCCACGCCGCGCGGGTCGAAGCCGACCAGGTCGAACTTGGACTGCACCTCGGCGCCGAAGCGGGACGTCGTCGCCCACAGGTAGCCGCTGCCGCCAGGCCCGCCGGGGTTGAGGAACAGCGAGCCGATCCGCTTCGACGGGTCGCTCGCGCGCCGCCGCATCATGGCGATGCCGACCGTCTCGCCCGACGGGTTGTCGTAGTCCAGCGGCACGGGGTAGACGGCGCAGTCGTAGATGCCGGGGTCCGGCTTGCTCGGGTCGGGGTTGCACGGCGTCCAGGCGACGGGTGCGACCTTCGCCTCGGCCAGACCGGGGGCCTGGTCGAAGGGCGCCGCCGACGCGGCGACGGCGGTACCGGTGACAAGTGCGAGAGCGCAGGTGACCGCTCCGGCCAACGTGGATATGCGGGACAAGGAACCTCCTCCGTACTGAAATGGCGGCCCCAGCCTGTCAGCCGGAGATCTCCGTGTGAAGACCTGGGAGCAGCGGAAATCCTTCGCCTGATGTTCGGGAACAGCGCGGAACATTCTGTGAATGAACCGACTTGACGGTTCATTGACCTGATGCCCTGTCACTCGAAGCCGTCAATCGGCCGCCGGCCATCCGGTTCGGCCGGGCCGACCGGGCCGCTCCGAGGTGGTGGCCGGTCCTTCGGAGAACCGTCACCTGTGATCGCGCGCGAAGGCCGGGATCTCTTCGCGGGTCGGGGAGTTCGGCAGGGGCGCGGGCGCGTCCCGGAGGAATGCGGTGATCACGACTGCGGCCCGGTCGTCGTTGTCGTCGAGGCCGTTCCCCATGTGGTGCCCGACGCCGGGCATGTACTGCGTGCTCTGGATGGCGGGGTCGGCTTCGAGGACGGCGGTCGCCCATTGACGGACCTGGGAGGAGCACTCGGCGATCATCGGCATCGCGGGGGTCCGGAGCGTCCCAGTCGCGGCGCCAGGGAGGACGAGTCCCTGACGGTCTGCCGGAGGTGGAGGCCGGCGGCGCGCCCCTACCGGGAGCGGAACACCCTCGAACGCCCGCTCACCGCGGCCCGTACGGCTCCTGACTCGCCGACGCTCCCCGCAGGGCGGCCGCCACCAGCCCCTCGATCTCGTCCGCCCCCGGCTCGCCGCCACTCACCAGGTGATCGAAGACCAGGCCGTCGACGCAGGCCAGCAGGGTGGCCGTCCGCCGGTCGGGGTCCGGCACGCCCTGCTCGGCGAGGAACGCCCGGACCGCGGCGCGGCCCGCGTTGTCCCGCGGGACGAGGATCTCGCGCAGCTCGGGATCGCGCACGCTCTCCACCGCGCAGGCGTACCGGGCGAGCGAGCGCCGCCGCCCGTCCCCGGCCAGCCGTCGGCGCACCAACTCACCGATGCCGTGCACCAGTTCCGTAGCCGAGCGGACCGGCATCCGCTCCCCCATGGCGTGCAGCTCGCCCTGGTCCAGCTCCACCAGCCGCCGCACCAGCGCGGTGAGCAGCGCCTGCCTGGTCCGCAGGTAGGCCGAGGTGGTTCCGACCGGCAGCCCGGCCGCCGCGTCGACCGCCCGGTGCGTCAGCCCTCGCACGCCCAGGTCCGCCAGCACCCCGATCGCGGCGTCCGCCAGCACCGTCCGCCGGTCCGGACGGCCCGCCTCGTCCCGCTTCTGGTCCTCGTTTCGCCGCATCCCCCCTTTCTACCCGCACCGCCGCTCCCCCGGCGCACCCCCTCGTGGCGGACCGGCCCGGCAGCGGCCGCCCTTGCCGTTCAGCCGTCGGCGCGCCCGCTCACCCGCCCCCGCCCGTCGCCCGGAGGCCCGTAGTACGCTCCTTCTACAGCTGTAGAAAGCAGTGCCGCGAGACGGAAGGGGGCCGGGCATGAGCAGCAACAGCGCGGTGGTGGTCGGTGGCGGGATCGGCGGGCTGGCGGCCGCGATCGGGCTCCGGCTGGCGGGGTAAAACGTGACCGTGATCGAACGGGCGGCCACCCTGGACGATGCCGTCGCCGGCATCTCGCTGGCCGCCAACGGGATGCGGGCACTCGCCGCCCTGGGGGTCGGCGAGGCGGTCGAGAGGGCCACGCGCCGCCAGTACACCGGCGGGACCAGCACGCCCGACGGCCGCCGGCTCGCCGCGATGGACGGGGCGGCACTGGAGCGCGAGCTGGGCGCCCCGATCGTCGGCATCCCCCGCGCGGCCCTGCACCGTGTCCTGCGCGAGGCACTGCCGGCCGAGTCCCTCGTCATCGGCGCCGAGGCGACGGAGGTGGACACCAGCCGACCCTTCCGGGTCGGCGTCGGCTACGAAGCCGCCGCCCGGGAGACCGGCCATCCGGCGGCCGACCGTCCGAAGGCCGCGCCTTTGAAGGCCGGCCGCCTGGAGCCCGGCCATCCGGAGCCCGGCCGCCTGGAGGCCGATCTCCTGGTGGCCGCCGACGGGATCAACAGCCGCATCCGGCGCCGGCTCTTCCCCGCCCACCCCGGGCCGGCCTACAGCGGCTCGACGGTGCTGCGGGCGATCACCGCGCACCCGGTCGACGGACTGGAGGCCGACTTCGAGCTCACCTGGGGCCACGGCACCGAGTTCGGCCACATCGCCTTCCCGGACGGCACCGCCGAGTGGCACGCGGTCCTGAACGCCCCGGCCGGGGTCCGCTACCGGGACCCGCTGGCCGAGGTCCGCCGCCGCTTCGCGCGCTGGCACGAGCCGATCCCCTCACTGCTGGCCGCGACCCGGCCGGGGGCGGTGCTGCACCACGACGTCAACGAGCTGGCCACCCCGCTGCCGTCCTACGCCTCCGGCCGGATCGCACTGCTCGGCGACGCGGCGCACGCCATGACGCCCCACCTCGGCCAGGGCGCCTGCCAGGCCCTGGAGGACGCGGTGACACTGGCGGCGATGCTCGCCGAGGCGCGGACGGTCGAGGGTGCGCTCGCCCGCTACGACGCGGTCCGCCGCCCGCGCAGCCAGACCGTGGCCCGCGACGCACGCAGGGCCGGCTGGATGGGCCAGCAGCTCGCCCACCCGCTGGCGGTCGGCCTGCGCAACGCCGCGATCCGGCTCACCCCGCCCGGCGCGATGGTCCGGACCGTCCTGCGGCACGCCGACTGGACACCGCCCCGGATCGCTCCCCGGGCCGCGCGGACAGGTGCCCCCGACCCGGCATGACGAGCGGGCCGGACGCCCCTGCGCGCGACGAACCAGGAACGACGAACCAGGAACGACGAACCAGCCTGACGAACCGGCCTCACGAACCCGCGTGGCGAACCGGCTCGGCGAACCGACTTGACCGGAGATTTGATTAGGGGCCATATTACTTCTCGTGCCCCAGCCCCCCGAGACCGGTCCTATCGCCCCCAGCCTCGACCAGGCCCGCCGCCAGATCGCCCGCTACGGCCTCACGGCCGACCCGCAGGCGATCCTGGTCGCGGCCCGGCTGATGGCGGCGGGCGCCCGGATCGGCCAGGCCGGCGAGGTGCACTTCGGCCGCTTCGGCCTCTCCACCGGCCGGTACCGGCTGCTGGCGGACCTGGAGGACCACGGCGGCGAGAAGTCGCCCTCCCAGCTCGCGGCGAGCCTCGGCGTCTCCCGGGCGACCGTGACCGGCCTGGTCGACGGCCTGGAGCGGGAGGGTCTGGTGGCCCGCCGGCCGTCGACCGAGGACGGCCGCGGCAACGTGGTGCTGCTCACCGCCCGCGGCGCCGACAAGCTGCGCGAACTGGCACCCGAGCACTTCACCCGGATGCAGGCACTGGTCGGAGGGCTCTCCACCGAGGAGCGCGCCACCTTCCTGGACCTGCTGGCCCGGGTGGTCGCGGGCATGGACGCGCTCACCGAGGACTGATCCGCACCCAGGCGGGCTGCCCGAGCAGCCCGCCTCCCTTTCAGCCTAATAGTTAGGCACCTAAGCACAAATACTTAGGTTCCTAACCAGATACCGCAGGAGAGAACCCCATGAGCAAGAAGGCCCCCGGCGCACCCCCGCCGTTCGTCCTGTGGCGCGAGGTGCTGGTCGCCTACGCCATGCCGGCCGTGACGGCGGGCCTCGGCGGAGCGATCACCCGGCAGCCGCACCTGGTGACCGCGGCACTCACCACCATCGGCGGCACCTCCGCCCTGGTGGCCGCCGCGCTCGGCGCCAGCCTGCGCCGCCGCCCGCCCCGGACCCGACCCGTCCGCACCCCGCGCGCCCTCGCGGCCGCCGTGCTCGGCCTGGCCGCCGCCGCACTGGGCCTGGCCGCCGGACTCGCCGCCACCCGCTGGCTGCCGCAGATCCCTGCCCTCGCCGACAGCCCGTGGCCTCCCCGGCTGCCGCTCGACCTGGCGCTCTCCTCCGCGATCGCCGCCACCATCACCACCTGGCGCTGGCGCGGCAGCCGCCCGGCCCCCGCGGCTCAGCACCGACTCCCCACCACACCCCAGCCCGAAAGGCAGACCTCATGATCGTCATCATGGGCGCGACCGGCGCCACCGGCGGCGCCACCCTGCGCAGCCTCACCGCCCTCGGCGTGCCCAGCCGCGCCCTCGGCCGCGACCCCGCCCGACTGGCCGCCACCCTCGACGAGCGCACCCTCGCCGGCACCACGCCCCACGCGGCCGACGCCGCCGACCCAGCCTCCCTCCGCGAGGCCTTCCGAGGCGCGCGGCAACTCCTCCTGACCATGGCCAACGGCCCGCACCAGGTCCAGTACGAGCTGAACGCGATCGAGGCGGCCCTCGACTGCGGCGTGGAGCACATCGTCAAGATCTCCGCGCCCGCCGCCGAGCCCGACTCCCCCGTCGCCGTCTCCCGCGGCCACCACCTGATCGAGCAGCGCCTGCGGTCCTCCGGCGTCACCACCACCGTCCTGCGACCGTACGCCTTCATGCAGAAGCTGCTGCTCCTGGCGCCCGGCATCGCCGCCGGGGTGATGCACGGCGCGATGGGGCAGGCCCGCTGCAACTACGTGGACGCCCGGGACATCGGGGACGCCGCGGCCGAGGTCCTCACCCGCCCCGGGCCGGCCGGTGGCACCTATCCGCTCACCGGCGGGCGGGCCTACAGCCACCCGGAGCTCACCGCCCTGCTGGGCGAGCTGCTCGGCCGGCCGGTCCGCTACCTCGACCTGAGCCCGTCCGAGCTGCACGCCCACCTGGTCGGCCGGGCCGGGATGCCGCACTGGCTGGCCGCCCACGTGGTGGAGATCCAGCAGCTCGCGGTGGTCCGCGAGGAGGCGCCGGACGACGCCTTCCACCGCCTCACCGGGCGCGCTCCACGTACGCTGGAGGCGTTCCTCGGCGAGCACCTGCACCTGTTCGGCTGACCGCCGGACGCCGTGGCGGGCCGGGCCGGGACCGGCCGGACCGGCCCGGGAATCCCCGCGAACACCCGGGAAGGCCCGGCTCGCCACCCGGAGGGAGCAGTATTCATGTGGTGTGGATCACGGTCGGAAATTCGACCTGACGGTCCGTCAATTCGACTGATGCCCCGTCACATCCATGGCAACCGGCCCCAGTTATTGCCTGACGTGACGTCAGATTCGGCCGTTCCGGCGCCAGTTGGGCGGTGCTTCCGCTCCTTCCGGGCCGCCACTGCGGGGCTACCATCGGTCGGGTTGTCCGCTCCGGCCCCGGAGTGGGGTCACCCGATCAGGCGGTGTTCCCACCGCCCCAGGGGCCGGGCATCGGTCGGAACGGGGCGAGGACGAGGAGCGCACGGCTGCCATGACAGCTGAACCGAGCCACCCGGAGCAGTACGCCACGCCACATCCGGCCGCCGCACCGCCACCGGCCACGCCCCCGCGGGAGCCGGCGCAGGAGCCCGCGCAGGTCGAGCTGACGAAGGCCGCGCGGCCCGAGCCCGCACCGGCAGAGCCCGCCCGGCCGGGCCCGGCCCGCGCCGTGTTCCCCGGCCGCCCGGCCGCCGCCCCGCGCACCCTGGTCGACGTGCTGGACGCCACCGTGGCCGCCCACCCCGACGAGCCCGCCCTGGACGACGGCCACACCGTGCTCAGCTACCGCGCGCTGGCCGCCGAGGTCGAGCAGCTGCGCCGCCGCCTGTCCACCGCGGGGATCGGCCCCGGCGACCGGGTCGGCGTGCGCGTGCCCTCCGGCACCAACGACCTGTACGTCTCGATCCTCGCCGTGCTGGCCGCCGGCGCCGCCTATGTCCCGGTCGACGCCGAGGACCCCGACGAGCGCGCCGAACTGGTCTTCGGCGAGGCCGCCGTCGCCGCCGTGCTCGGCGCCGAGCGCGGCCTGACGGCCGCCGCGGAGCGCGCGCCCGCCCTGGAGCGCCGCCCCACCCCGGCCGACGACGCCTGGATCATCTTCACCTCCGGGTCGACCGGCAAGCCCAAGGGCGTGGCCGTCACCCACCACAACGCCGCCGCCTTCGTGGACGCCGAGGCCGCGCTCTTCCTCCAGGAGGAGCCGATCGGCCCCGGTGACCGGGTGATGGCCGGCCTCTCGGTGGCGTTCGACGCCTCCTGCGAGGAGATGTGGCTGGCCTGGCGGCACGGCGCCTGCCTGGTGCCGGTGCCGCGCTCCCAGGTGCGCAGCGGCGCCGACCTCGGCCCGTGGCTGGCCGAGCAGGAGATCACCGTGGTCTCCACCGTCCCGACCCTGGCCGCGCTGTGGCCGGCCGAGGCGCTCAACGAGGTGCGGCTGCTGATCTTCGGCGGCGAGGCCTGCCCGCCCGAGCTGGTGCAGCGCCTGGTCACCGAGGGCCGCGAGGTGTGGAACACCTACGGCCCCACCGAGGCCACCGTGGTCGCCTGCGCGGCCCTGCTGACCGGCGAGGGCCCGGTGCGGATCGGCCTGCCGCTGGACGGCTGGGACCTCGTCGTGGTGGACGAGGCCGGCGAGCCGGTCGCCCCCGGCGGCACCGGCCAGCTGGTGATCGGCGGGGTGGGCCTGGCCCGCTACCTCGACTCGGAGAAGGACGCCGAGAAGTACGCGCCGCTGCCCTCGATGGGCTGGGAGCGCGCCTACCGCAGCGGCGACCTGGTCCAGGCGGACGCGGCCGGCCTGCTGTTCCTCGGCCGCACCGACGAGCAGATCAAGCTGGGCGGCCGCCGGATCGAACTCGGCGAGGTCGACGCGGCCCTCCAGGCGCTGCCCGGCGTGGCGGGCGCGGCGGCCGCCGTGCGGACCGCCCGCGGCGGCAACCAGCTGCTGGTCGGCTACCTGGTGGTCCAGGACGGCTTCGACCGCGAGCAGGCCGTCGAGCGGCTGCGCGCCGAGCTGCCCGCCGCCCTCGTCCCGCTGCTGGCGACCGTCGAGACCCTGCCCACCAGGACCTCGGGCAAGGTCGACCGCAACGCGCTGCCCTGGCCGCTGCCCGAGCTGGAGACCGCGGGCCCGAGCGAGCAGCTGTACGGTACCGAGGCGTGGCTGGCCGAGCAGTGGGCGGAGATCCTCGGCGTCCGGGTCAGCGGCCCGCGCGACGACTTCTTCGCGATCGGCGGCGGCAGCCTCGCCGCCGCCCGGCTGACCACCCTGCTGCGCACCCGCTACCCGAGCGCGGCCGTGCTGGACATCTACCAGCACCCGACGCTGCGCAAGCTCGCCCGGCACCTGGAGCGCGGCGCCGGCGAGAGCACCGAGGCCAGGACGATCGCCCTGGTGCCGACCAGGGCCAAGCTGCTCCAGCTGCTCCTGCTGATCCCGCTGTTCACCGTGGTCGGCCTGCGCTGGACGGTCGCCCTGCTGGCCGCCGGGAACCTGCTCACCCACCTCGGCGACTACCCGTGGGCGCCCACCGCGTCCTGGTGGTGGGTCGCCGCGGGCGCGCTCGCCCTGTACACCCCGGCGGGCCGGCTGGCGATCGCGGCCGGCGGCGCCCGGCTGCTGCTGCGCGGCCTGCGCCCGGGCAGCCACCCGCGCGGCGGCTCCGTCCACCTGCGGCTGTGGACCGCCGAGCGGCTCGCCGAGCTGAGCGGCGCGGACTCGCTGTCCGGCGCCTGGCTGGTGCGCTACGCCCGGGCGCTGGGCGCCAAGGTCGCGCCCGACGTGGACCTGCACTCGCTGCCGCCGGTCACCGGGATGCTGAAGCTGGGCCGCGGCTGCGCGGTCGAGGCCGAGGTGGACCTGTGCGGCTACTGGCTGGACGGCGACCGGCTGCTGATCGGCCAGGTCAAGATCGGCTCCGGTGCCGTGGTCGGCACCCGCTCGACGCTGCTGCCCGGCGCCCGGGTCGGCAAGCGCGCCCAGGTGGCGGCCGGCTCCAGCGTCGTCGGCCAGGTGCCGACCGGCCAGCGCTGGGGCGGCGCCCCCGCCGTCAAGCTGGGCCGTGCCGAGCGCGTCTGGCCCAAGGAGCGCCCGGAGCGCCAGGCCCGCTGGGCCGCGCTGTACGGCGCCAGCGGCGGCATCCTCGGCCTGCTCCCGGTGCCGCCCGCGCTCGCCGCGCTCGCCGTGCTGTCCCGGTTCGTCGACCAGGGCGCAGCCCTCGGCCCGGCGCTCGGCGGCGCGCTGCTCGGCCTGCTGCCGGCGACGCTGGCGTTCGGTGCGGTGTACGCGGCGCAGCTGGTGGTGCTGGTGCGGCTGCTGAGCGTCGGCCTGGTGCCCGGCACCCACCCGCTGCACGGCCGGGTGGGCTGGCAGGCGTGGACCGTCACCCAGCTGATGGACCGGGCCCGCGAGGTGCTGTTCCCGCTCTACGCCGGACTGGTCACCCCGCTGTGGCTGCGCGCCCTCGGGATGCGGGTCGGCCGGGGCGCGGAGGTGTCCACGGTGCTGGCGCTGCCCAGCCTGACCACGGTCGGCGACGGCGCGTTCCTGGCCGACGACACCCTGATGGCCCCGTACGAACTGGGCGGCGGCTGGGTGCGGCTCGGTGAGGCGAAGGTCGGCGAGCGGGCGTTCCTGGGGAACTCGGGGATGACCGCGCCGGGCCGCTCGGTGCCCAAGCGCGGCCTGGTGGGTGTGCTGTCGGCGACGCCGGCGAAGGCGAAGAAGGGCGGCTCGTACCTGGGCATGCCGCCGATGCGGCTGCCGCGTTCGGCGGACCAGGCCGACCAGAGCCTGACCTACGAGCCGCCGGCCCGGCTGTTGTGGGCGCGCGGGCTGGTCGAGGTGGGCCGGCTGGTGCCGGTGCTGGCCTCGGCGGCGCTGGGCCTGCTGACCGTGGCGGCGATGTCCTGGCTGGCGGCCGGTTCGCCGCTGACCGCCGCCCTGCTGTCCGGCCTGGTGCTGCTGGCGGCCGGCGCCGTGGCCTGCCTGGTCTCGGTGGCGGCGAAGTGGCTGCTGGTCGGCCGGTTCCGGGCGGTGGAGCACCCGCTGTGGAGCGGCTTCGTGTGGCGCAACGAGCTGGCGGACACCTTCGTGGAGATGCTGGCGGTGCCGTGGCTGGTCGGCGCGGTGCCCGGCACCCCGGTGCTGAACCTGTGGCTGCGCTCGCTCGGCGCGCACGTCGGGCACGGGGTCTGGTGCGAGAGCTACTGGCTGCCGGAGGCCGACCTGGTCACCCTCGGCGACGGGGTCACCATCAACCGGGGCTGTGTGGTGCAGACGCACCTCTTCCACGACCGGATCATGCGGATGGATACTGTGGTCCTCCGCGAGGGCGCCACCCTGGGCCCGGGCGGCATCGTGCTGCCCGGCAGCACGGTGGGCGCGCGCAGCACGCTGGGCCCGGCCTCGCTGGTGATGCGCGCCGAGTCCGTCCCCGACGACACGCGGTGGCTGGGCAACCCGATCGAGGCGTGGCAGACCACGTCGTGACCACCTCCCCGACCCCCCGTCCCGGCCCGCAGGAAGTGCACGTCCCCGTGAAGTCCAAGCACGCCCCCGTGACCGCCGGCGCCCCTGACCCGTACTTCCCGGACAGCGGCGACCACCGCTACCGGGTCCACCGCTACGAGCTGGCGCTGGACTACCGGCCCGGGCCCAACCGGCTGGCCGGCTCGGCCCGGCTGAGCGCGGTGGCGGACGCGGCGCTGGCGGAGTTCGCGCTCGACCTGGCCGAGTTCCGGATCGGGCGGGTGCTGGTCGACGGCCGGGCCGCCCGCTACACCCACCGCGGCGGCAAGCTGCGGATCCGCCCGGCCAGGGCGCTGGCGCCGGGCGCGGCGTTCACCGTCGAGGTGCACTACACCGGCAACCCGCGCCCGGTGCGCAGCCCGTGGGGCGGTCTGGGCTGGGAGGAGCTGACCGAGGGCGCGCTGGTGGCGAGCCAGCCGGTCGGCGCGCCGTCCTGGTTCCCGTGCAACGACCGGCCCGCCGACAAGGCGACCTACCAGCTGGCGGTCACCACGCCGTCCCCGTTCACCGTGGTCGCGAGCGGCCGGCTGCTGACCCGCACCACCAGGGCGTCCAGCACCACCTGGGTGTACGAGCAGAGCGCGCCGACCCCGACGTACCTGGTGACGGTGTCGATCGGGCACTACCGGCCGGTGCCGCTGGCGGTGCGCCCGGCCGTGCCGCAGACCGGGTACGTGCCGGAGCCGCTGGCCGCCGCGTTCGCCCGGGACTTCGCCCGGCAGCCGGAGATGGCGGCGTACTTCGGCGAGGTCTTCGGCCCCTACCCGTTCGGCGAGTACGCGGTGGTGGTCGCGGACGAGGAGCTGGACGTCCCGGTGGAGGCGCAGGGCGTCGCCACCTTCGGCACCAACCACCTCGGCGGCGGCTGGGAGCGCGAGCGGCTGATCGCGCACGAGCTGGCCCACCAGTGGTTCGGCAACAGCGTCACGATCGCCGACTGGCGGCACATCTGGCTCAACGAGGGCTTCGCCAAGTACGCGGAGTGGCTCTGGTCCGAGCACTCCGGCGGCCCGGGCGCCGCCGTGCACGCCGCCGCCGCGCACCGGCTGCTGGCCGGGCTGCCGCAGGACCTGCGGCTCGGCGACCCGGGCCGGAAGCTGATGTTCGACGACCGGCTGTACCAGCGTGGCGGGCTCGTGGTGCACGCGCTGCGGCGGGCGCTCGGTGACGACGCGTTCTTCGCGATGCTGCGGGACTGGACGAGCGCCAACCGGCACGGGGTGGTCGCCACCGCCGACCTGCGCGCGCACGCCGCCCGGTACGCCACGACCCCGCTCGGCCCGCTCTTCGAGGCGTGGCTGGAGCGGCCGGAGCTGCCGCCGCTGGCGGGCTGAGCGTTCCGCCCCGCCCGGACCCGGGTGTCCGGTCGGCCCCGGAGCCGGGTGTCGGGTCGGCTCCGGGGCCGGGTGTCGGGTCGATTCCGGGGCCCGGTTATTCACTCGGGCCCGGGGCCGGACTGGGCTACTGTCCGTAGACATGTCGACGAGTCCGCAAGCCCACATGACCGACCTTCCCAACGAGCTGCTGCCCGCCACCCGCCGAGCCCTGCTGCACCGGCTCGCCGTCGCCCAGGCCGAGGGCCGCACGCCCTCGATGGCCGCCGGGGTGCTGCGCGACGGCCAGCCGGTGTGGAGCGGCGCCCGCAGCATGGTCGACGGGCACGCGCCGACCCCGGACGTCCAGTACCGGATCGGTTCGCTCACCAAGACCTTCGTCGCGGTGCTGGTGCTGCGGCTGCGCGACGAGGGCTTGCTGGACCTCGCCGACCCGCTCTCCCGCCACCTGCCCGGCACCCCGGCCGACGACGCGACCGTCGCCCAACTGCTCTCGCACTCCGCCGGTCTGGCCGCCGAGACCCCGGCGCCCTGGTGGGAGCGGACCGAGGGCACCCTGCGGCCCGCCCTCGACGACCTCCTGGAGGCCGGGCAGCCGCCGGTGCATCCGGCCGGGCGGGTGCACCACTACTCCAACCCCGGCTACGCGCTGCTCGGCGCGCTGGTGGCGAAGCTGCGCGGCGAGCCCTGGGGCGAGGCGCTGCGCCGCGAGGTGCTGGCCCCGCTCGGCATGGACCGCACCACGCTGCTGCCCGAGCACCCGCACGCCGGGGGCTTCGCCGTCCACCCGTGGGCCGACGTGCTGCTGCCCGAGCCGCTCACCGACACCGGTCTGATGGGCCCGGCCGGCCAACTCTGGTCCACCGTCGCCGACCTGGCCCGCTGGGCGGCCTTCCTGGCGGCCGGCGACGACAAGGTGCTGTCCGCCGACACCATCGCCGAGATGCGCCGCCCGGCCGTCGCCCCGGACGACGCCGAGTGGACCACCGGCTACGGACTCGGTCTGCAACTGCGCCGCCACGAGGGCCGGTTGCTGTACGGGCACACCGGCTCGATGCCCGGCTTCACGGCGGGCCTGTGGATCAGCGAGGCCGACGGCCTGGCCGCGTACGCGCTCTCCAACGTCACCAGCGGCGCCAGCGCCGCGACGCTGGCCGTCCAGTTGATCGCGCTCACCGCCGAGCACGAGCCCCGGCTGCCCGAACCGTGGCGCCCGGCGGCCGAGGCGGACCCGGAGCTGCTGGAGCTCACCGGCCCCTGGTACTGGGGCGCCGCGCCGACCGCCCTGCGGCTGCGGCCCGGACGGGTCCTGGAGTTCACCCCGCTCACCGGTGCGGGCCGGGGCTCGCGCTTCCGTCCCGAGCCGGACGGCACCTGGACCGGTACGGAGAACTACTACGAGGGCGAGACCCTGCGAGTGGTCCGCCACCCCGACGGCACGGTCAGCCACCTCGACGTCGGCTCCTTCGTCTACACCCGTGAGCCGTACGGCCCGGCCGGCGCCGTCCCCGGCGGGGTCGACCCGGAGGGCTGGCGGGCCTTCTGAGCCGCGCGTCCCGACGAGTCGGCCATCCCCATGAGTCGGTCATCCCCATGAGTGGGCCGCTCCCATGAGTGGGCCGCCCCGACCGTGACGGCCCGGGGGCGTGCGGCGCAGCCCGTACGCCCTCTCGATGCGTCTTGTCCACCCCCGGCACACGAGCGCCTGATGCCCGGCAGATGACCGGCGGACCACGGGTGGTCCCATTCAACAGGTGCACATCTGCGCTCCCCCGGGCCGCAACATGAATGCCAACCGACTCGGAGAGACATACGGGGACCGGTTCGCGTCCATTCCCAACCGCCTGCGAACCGGGACGGTGCCCTGGTGATCCACGGCACCGCCGATCGTGCTGCCCTGGAGGGTCCGCCATGACCACCGTCCCCACGTACGCTCCGTCCGCAGTCGCCCCCACCCACGACATCCCGGCGGTCCCCGCGCCTCGCCCCCGGCCCGTCGCCCCGGCCGCCTACACCGTCTCCCTCGCCCGCGACGAGGACGACGTGCGTGCCGCCCAGCGGCTGCGCCACCAGGTCTTCGGCGCCGAGATGGGCGCCGTGCTGCACAGCCCGGTCGCCGGCCTGGACGTCGACCCCTTCGACGAGTACTGCGACCACCTGCTGGTCCGCGAGGGCGAGCACGGCGCCGTGATCGGCACCTACCGGCTGCTGCGGCCCGAGGCCGCCCGCCGGGCCGGCCGGCTGTACTCCGACGGCGAGTTCGACCTCTCCGCGCTGGCCCCGGTCCGCCCCGGCCTGGTCGAGCTCGGACGCTCCTGCATCCACCCGGACCACCGCGGCAACGGCGCCGTCATCAACCTGATGTGGGGCGGCATCGCGCGCTACCTCGCCGACACCGGCAACACCTGGGTCGGCGGCTGCTGCTCGATCGGGCTGGAGGACGGCGGCGCGACCGCGGCGCGGGTCTGGGACTCCGTCAGCGCCAAGCACCTCGCGCCGGCGGAGTTCCGGGTCACCCCGCGCAACCGCTGGGACGCCACCGGGGTGCCGCGCGCCGAGCGGGGCGCGCTGCCGGCCCTGCTCCGCGGCTACCTGCGACTGGGCGCCTGGGTCTGCGGCGAACCCGCCCACGACCCGGACTTCGACTGCGCCGACCTGTACGTGCTGCTGTCGCTGGAGCGCACCGACCCGCGCTACCTGCGGCACTTCCTGTCCGGCGTACCCGCCACGGGCGCCTCGTCATGAGTGTCTGGCTGCCCACGGCGACCTGCCGGCCCGAGGTCTGCCTGGCCGAGGCCGCGCCGGAGGTCTCCCACCCCCGGCGGGCGCTGCGGCTGACGGCCTGCCTGGTGGTGGTGCTGGCCGGCCTGGCGCTCAGCCTTCCGGTCCGGCTGTTCCCGTACCGCTCCAGGAACGGGCTGATCCGGCTCTGGGCGCGGGTACTGCTGCACACCCTCGGGGTGACCGTCCACCTCGCCGGGCCTCCCGGCGACGGCATGGACGGCCGGGCGGGCGACGGTGCGGACGGCCGGGCGGGCGGCCGCGGGGTGCTCGTGGTGGCCAACCACGTGTCCTGGCTGGACATACCGCTGCTCGCCGTCGGCCGTCCCGGCCGGTCGCTGGCCAAGACCGAGGTCCGGCAGTGGCCGGTACTCGGCCCGCTGGTCGCCTGGGGCGGCACCGTCTTCCTGGACCGCGACCGGCTGCGGACGCTGCCGGACACGGTGGCGGCGGTGGCCCGGGTGCTGCGCGCCGGGTACCCGGTGATCGTCTTTCCGGAGGGGTCGACCTGGTGCGGGCGGGAGAGCGGCCGCTTCCGGCCCGCACTGTTCCAGGCCGCGGTGGAGGCGGAAGCCGACGTCCAGCCGGTGACCATCCGCTACCGGCTGGCGGACGGGCGGCCGACCAGCGTCCCCGCCTTCATCGGGGACGACGGGCTGCTCACCTCGCTCGCCAGGGTGGTCGCGGCGCGCGGGCTGGTCGCCGACGTGACCTTCCTGCCGCCGATCCCGCCGCCGGCCCCGCAGCCCACCCGGGCCGGTGCCCGGCGCGAACTGGCCCGTGCGGCGCAGGCGGCGGTCGAGGGCATCCACTGACGAGCCACCGGTGAGCGTGCGGCACGGGCCACCGGTGCGGCGACGGCCCGACGGCCGATCCGACGGCCGATCCGATGGTCAGTCCGATGACCGGCCTGGCGATCGGTCCGGTGATCGGTCGAACGGTCGGTCAGGCGGAGCGGGCCCCGGCCGGCTCCGCCGGTCACCGACGGACGGCCTGCTGCGGGGCGACCGGGCGTGCGACCTCCGACGGGGCGACCGGACGGGCCCGGCCGAGCAGGACGGCGACCAGGCCGGCGGTGCCCGCGAGCGCGACCGCCCCGCAGCGCACCGCGAGGTGGATGCCGTCGACGAAGGCGCCGTCCACCGCCGCCTGGAGCGGTCCCGGGAGTGCCGTGGCCGCGCCACCGTGCGCCGCCCCGGTGGGCGCGTCCGCGATCGGGCCGACCGCGTCCGGCGGTACGCCGAGCCGGTGCAGGGCGGCTGTCAGGGAGTCGGTCAGCCGGCCGGTCAGGACGGCGCCCAGTACGGCGATCCCGAGCACACCTCCGAGTTCGCGCAGGGTGTTGACGGCCGCCGAGGCCATCCCGGTCCGGGTCGGGGAGACCCGCTGCATCACCCCGATCGACACCGGCGTGAACGTCAGCCCCATGCCGAGGCCCATCGCGAACAGCGTCCAGAGGTACTCGGGGTAGCGGGCGTGGTCGCCGTACAGCGACAGCCCGCCGAGGCCGGCAGCGCAGAGGAGGAGGCCGAGCACCAGCGGCAGCCTGGGACCGTGGCGGGCGGTCAGCCGGCCGGAGAGCGGCGCGGCGACCACCAGCATCGCGGTCATCGGCAGTCCGGCGTAGCCCGCGGCGGCCGGGGACCAGCCGAGGGTGCCCTGCATCATCAGCGGCAGGAAGAACAGCGCGCCGAACATCCCGAAGCTGACCATGAACCCGCTGAGCAGTGCGCCGCCCAGCATCCCGTCGCGAAACAGCCGAAGCTCCAGCATCGGCTCGGCCAGGCGCAGTTCGAGCATCACGAAGGCGAGCAGCAGCACGCCGGCCGCGGCGCCGCAGCCGAGCACCCGGGGGTCGGTCCAGCCCCGGGACGGGCCTTCGACCAGCGCGTAGACCAGCAGGCCCAGTCCGGGGGCGGACAGGGCGAGGCCGCCGAGGTCGATCCGGCGGGCGCGCGGCGGGATGTCCGGGAGCACCCGGAACGCGAGCAGCAGTCCGGCGGCACCGATCGGCACGTTGATCCAGAACACGCTGGCCCAGCCGAGGTGTTCGACCATCGGACCGCCGACCACGGGGCCGATCGAGAGGCCGAGCGCGGAGACCCCGGACCAGGTGGCGATGGCCTTGGCCCGCTCGCCCTCGTCGGTGAAGACGTGCCGCAGCAGGGCGAGGCTGCCCGGAGTGAGCAGCGCCGCACCGACGCCCTGGAGCATCCGGGCACCGACCAGCACGCCGATCGTCCCGGCGAGCGCGGCCACCGTGGAGCCGACCGTGAACAGGGCGAGCCCGAGGCGGAACACCCGGGTGCGGCCGTACCGGTCGCCGAGCGCGCCGCCGGTCAGCACGAAGGCGGCGTAGACCAGGCTGTAGCCCTCGGCGACCCATTGCAGGCCGCTGATTCCGGCGTCCAGCTCCTGGCCGATGCGGGGGAGGGCGTTGTTGACGATGACGTTGTCCAGCATGGACATGAACATGGCGATGCAGAGCGTGAGCAGCGCGAGCCGTCGGCGGCGGGCGTTCGATTCGCCCATGGTTTCCCTCCCGGTCGTGAGCCCCTAACACCGTTAGGGGCCGTGCGGCAGCCAGAGTGCACCTAACGGTGTTAGATTGCAAGCGGAAACCAAGCGAGAATCCCCCCACACCGCCGGAGGCGTCCGCACAGCCATGCCGCAGAACCACACCGGCACGCCCGGGAACGACGACGCGACACCCGCCCTGACCAGGGAGGCCCTCGCCCAGGCCGCACTGCGGGTACTGGAACGGGACGGCCTCGCCGGACTGTCCATGCGCAAGGTCGCCGCCGAGGTCGGCGTCAAGGCGGCCTCGCTGTACTGGCACGTCCGCAACAAGCAGGAGCTGCTCGACCTGCTCACCGACGCGGTGATGGGCTCCGCCGAGCCCCCGCCGCGCGAGGGCGGCTGGCGCGAGCAGTTCCACGCGTACTGCCTGCGCTACCGCCGACTGCTGCTCGACAACCGGGACGCCGCCAAGGTCGTCGCCGGCCGCCTCGCCCCCGGGCCCAACCTGCTCGGGCTGATGGAGGATCAGCTGGACCGGCTCCGCGCGGCCGGCTTCTCCGATGCCGACGCCGCCATGGCCAGCTACCTGCTGGGCGCCTTCGTCCAGGGCTTCGTGCTCCAGGAGCAGTCGCCGATCTCGGCCTCCGAGGTGCTCGGCACCAGCCGCCGGGACATCGCCGACGCCGCCGGAGACCTGTTCCGTGCCCTGCCCGTCGAGACCTTCCCCAACCTCGTCGACCTGGCCGACGACCTCACCGAACCGGACATGGACGCCCGTTTCGAGTTCGGCGTGCACCGGATCCTCGACGGCCTCGCGGCCCTGCTGCCGCCCGAGCGGCGCTGACCGGACTCCCCGGCGCCGGCCGCCCGGCCCGCGGGAGGGCTCCGGCCGCTGCCGCCTGCGGGCCGAACCCCCGGCCCCGGCCGCGGGGTAGGCTCACCGGGCCCTGCCCGTACGACCACGGAGGAGTCACCGATGCCCGAGCCGTACCCCCTCTACGAACCCTACGCACAGGGCCTGTTGGACGTCGGCGACGGGCAGCTGATCCACTGGAACGCCTCCGGCAACCCGGCGGGCAAGCCGGCCGTGGTGGTGCACGGCGGGCCCGGCTCCGGCCACAACCCGGCCTCCCGGCGGTACTTCGACCCGGCGCGCTACCACCTCGTCCAGTTCGACCAGCGCGGCTGCGGGCTCAGCCGCCCGCCGGCCGCCGACCCGTCGACCGGCCTGGAGCACAACACGACCGCGCACCTGATCGCGGACATGGAGCGGCTGCGCGAGCACCTCGGCATCGACAAGTGGCTGCTGTACGGCGGCTCGTGGGGATCCACGCTGATCCTCGCGTACGCACAGGCCCACCCGGAACGGGTCTCCGAGATCGTGATCTGCGGGGTCACCATGACCCGGCCCGAGGAGACCGACTGGCTCTACCGGGGCGTGGGCCGCTTCCTGCCCGGGCCCTGGGAGGAGTTCCGGGACTTCCTCCCGGCCGCCGACCGGGACGGGGACACCTTCGAACTGCTCGCCGCCTACAGCCGGCTGCTCAACAGCGCCGACGACTCGGTCAGGTACGCCGCCGCCCAGGCCTGGGCCACCTGGGAGGACGCGGTCATCTCGCACGAGACGCTGGGCAAGCCCAACGCGTACACCGACCGCCCCTCCGAGGCGCTGATGACCTTCACCCGGATCACCGCACACTACTTCTCGCACCGGGCCTTCCTGCCGGACGGTCAGCTGCTGCGCGACGCCGGGCGGCTGGCCGGCATCCCCGGTGAGCTGATCCACGGCCGACTGGACCTCGGCGGACCGGTCCACACCGCCTGGCAGCTGGCCAAGGCCTGGCCGGACGCCCGCCTGACGGTCATCGACGAGTCCGGGCACACCGGGAGCCCGCGGATGGGCGACGCAGTCCTGGCCGCGCTCGAACGCTTCGCCTGAGTTCCGTCGGAGTGCCGCCTGAGCGGCGCCGGGCCCCGAGAGCGGCTGCTCCATTCGTACGAATGGTCCAGACCGAGGAAGGCCTACCATACGACCCATGATCGCCTATGCCCCAGCCGCCCTGTTCTTCCTGTTGTTCGGAGTCGGGGTACTGCGCGACCGCCGCCAGTTCAGCAACGCCGTCCTGCTCGGCATCGCCGTCTCCCTCCTCTCCCTCGCCCTGCTCGCCGAACTCCGCAAGGCACCCAGCATGGTGGTCATGATCGTGGCGGCGGTCATCGTCCTCCTCCCCGCTGTCGGCACGGCGGCCCTGGTCTGGTTCCTGCTCGCCAACGGCCTGACCATGATCCGCAAGGAGGGCAGGCGGCCCGCCAACCTGCTGTCGCTGCTCGCCGGGCTGGGCATCCTCGGGGTCATCGCACTGCTGGTCGCCGCCATCGCCTTCCAGTCAAGGCAGTTGGCCGCCCTGGCGGGCACCGCGGTCCTGGTCGTCGGCTACGTCTCCTTCCTGTTCACCTGTTTCGTCGGCTACGCCTTCCTGTACGGCCGCCACCGGCCGCGCCGGGACGTGGACTTCGTGGTCGTGCTCGGCTCCGGACTCATCGGCGGCGAGCGCGTTCCGCCGCTGCTGGCCAGCCGGCTGAACCGGGGCCGCGAGGTGTACGAGCGGCAGGCCGCACGCGGCAACCCGCCGGTACTGATCACCTCGGGCGGCCAGGGGCCGGACGAGAAGCTGCCGGAGTCCCACGCGATGGCCGACTACCTGGTCGAACGCGGCTTCCCGACGGAGCACATCGAGCGGGAGGACCGCTCGCGCACGACCGAGGAGAACCTCCTCTTCAGCAAGGCCATCATGGAACAGACCAAGCCGGGCTACCGATGCGTCGTGGTCACCAACAACTTCCACGCCTTCCGGGCCGCACTGCTCGCCCGGGAGACCGGTGTCAACGGACACGTCTTCGGCTCGCCCACCGCCCGTTACTACTGGCCGAGCGCCATCATCCGCGAGTTCGCCGCGATCTTCCTGTCGCACAAGCTGGTCAACTTCGGGATCTGCGGCTTCATCGCCCTCTGCGGAGTGCTCGCGGCCCTCTGAACCACCTCAGGAGTCCCCGGGCGGGCCCCGGTCGCCACCGCGGCCGGGGCCCGCCCGTATCCGGTGCACGGTGCGACGACCGGTCGGGCCACCGGTCAGGCCACCGGGCGGGGCGGCAGGACGGCTCAGGACGTATGGCGGCCCGCGCCATGCCGGGGCGGCGGACCTCGGATGACCACCACATGGCCGCGCGGCACCGGGCGGGCCACGCTGCACGGGAACGGCCCCCACTCCTCCCCCACCCAGGAGTCCCCATGCCACTGCGCCCCGCCGTCGCGGCGCTGCTCACGGCCGCCGCCCTCGCGGTCGGCACCGCCACCGCCGCACCCGGCTCGGCCGCCGCCTCCCCCACGGCGACCTCGGCGTCCGCGTCCACACCGACGAACGTTGCCGCCGTCGCCGCCGACCCCACGACCGGGAGCTTCCGCCAGGTCACCGGGTTCGGCACCAATCCGGGCAACCTCGCGATGTACACGTACACCCCCGCCGGACTGCCCAGCGGCGCTCCCCTGGTGGTCGCACTGCACGGCTGCGTCCAGAGCGCCACCGACTACTACCGCAACTCCGGCTGGACCAAGTTCGCCGACCAGTACGGCTTCGCGGTGGTGTTCCCGCAGACCAGCAGCGCCAACAACAGCCTCTCCTGCTTCAGTTGGTTCGACACGAACAAGGCCTCCAGGGGCGTCGGCGAGGCCGAGTCGGTGGTCGAGATGGTGACCAAGGCCGAGTCCCTGTACGGCTCGGACGCCCGCCGGGTGTTCGTCACCGGGCTCTCCGCCGGTGGCGGGATGGCCGCCGACCTGCTGGCCGACTACCCCGACGTGTTCGCCGGCGGGGCGATCGACTCCGGCCTGCCCGCCCACTGCGCCACCACCCAGGCCGCCGCCTCCAGCTGCCAGAACTCCGACCAGGGGCTCACCCCGGCGCAGTGGGGCGCCAAGGTCCGGTCCGCGTACCCGGGTTACACCGGGCCGTGGCCCAAGGTCGCGATCTGGCAGGGCAGTGCCGACACCGTGGTCAGGCCGGTGAACGCGACCGAGCTGCGCGACCAGTGGACGAACGTCCAGGGCATCGGGCGTCAGCCGACCGGCACCCGGAGTCTTCCCGGGGGCACCACGCAGGAGTTCTACGCCGACGCGGCCGGACAGCCGGTCGTGACCGTGTTCACGATCAGCGGGATGGGCCACGGCCTGGCCGTCCACCCGGGCTCCGGAGCCGACCAGTGCGGGGTGACCGGCGCCTACTTTCTCGACACCGTCTGCTCCAGCTACCACACCGCCCGGTTCTGGGGACTGGACGGCGGCTCCGGCCCCACCGATCCCGGGCTGCCGGCTCCGACCGGACTGACCGCGACCGCGACCACCCCGGGCTCGATCAGCCTCGGTTGGCAGGCCGTCAGCGGCGCGGCCTCGTACCAGGTCCTCCGCGACGGCGCCCAGGTCGGCAGCCCGACCGGCACGGCCTTCACCGACACCGGACTCGCCGCCGGCACCGCCTACGGCTACACCGTGGCGGCGGTCGACGCGTCGGGTGCCGTCGGCTCCCGGTCGGCCGCGGTGACGGCGACCACCCAGGGCGGCGGTACGCCCCAGTGCTTCACCGCCGGCAACTACGACCAGGTCCTGGCCGGCCGCGCCACCCGGAGCGGCGGCCTGACCTACGCGCTCGGGTCCGGCCAGAGCATGGGGCTCTGGAACACCTTCGTCACCCACACCCTGAAGCAGACCGGCCCCGGCTACTACGTACTCGCCGACGGCCAGTGCTGAACGGACGGCAGCCGAGACGGCGCCGAGCAGCACGGCGAGAACCCGTGCCGCCACCCCTGCCGTGATGCCTGCCGTGATGGTCATCCCGCCCCCACCTCCGCCCGGAGCCCGGCGAACAGGTCGGTCTCGGCCCCACCGGCCTCCGTCGGCCCATCGGCGTCGGTCGGCCCACCGGCCCCTGACACCGAGGTCCGGGCCAGGTGGTAGTCCTCGGTCGGCCAGACCTCGCGCTCGATGTCCCGCGGGTGGGCCATGAAGGCCACGCCCGGCTGGACCTGGCTGGCGTGCGCCAGCATCGCCGCGTCCCGTACGGCGAACTGCTCGGCGCAGGCCACCCGGGTGGTGGTGGCCAGGGCGGGCGGGGTGTCGGGCCAGCCGGCGAGCAGCTCCCCCATCCCCGAAGGGACACCCCGTTCCGTCATGGCCTCGTGCAGGGCCAGGAACCAGGCCCGGGACAGCGCCTGGTGGTAGTAGAGCTTGGACACCTGCCAGGGCTCGCCCAGCCCCGGATGGCGCTCCGGGTCCGCGGCGGCCTCGAAGGCCGCCACGGTGACCCGGTGGGTCATCACGTGATCAGGGTGGGGGTAGCCGCCCGTCTCGTCGTAGGTCACCACCACCTGCGGGCGGAACTCCCGGATCAGCGCGACCAGCGGCTCCGCCGCGGCCTCCACCGGCCGGGCGGCGAAACAGCCCTCGGGGAGCGGTTCGTTCAGCCCTGGCATCCCGGAGTCGACGAAGCCGAGGAACCGCTGGCGCACACCGAGGATCTCCCGGGCGGCCGCCATCTCCTCGCGCCGGACCCGGGCGATGTCGGCCCGGACCTCGGGCCGGTCCATGGCCGGGTTGAGCACCGAGCCGCGCTCGCCGCCGGTACAGGTGGCGACCAGGACGTCGACGCCCTCGGCCGCGTACCGGGCAAGGGTCGCCGCGCCCTTGCTGGACTCGTCGTCGGGGTGGGCGTGCACGCTGAGCAGGCGCAGGCCACCGGAGTGACTGGTGAACACGGATACCTCCCGCGGTGGGTGATCGGGTGACGGAACTGCGGTCACGGAGAAACTTAGGACGGACCAATAGATTGGGTCAAGCATAATTACTGTGCCCGACCCATCGAACTGCGCTACGCTCCTGCCATGACCGACACCGGGACCACCGCGAACCCGACTCCGCCCCCGACGCCGAACCTGCGCGAGCTCAACAAACGCCGCACCCGTGAGGCGATCTCGCGCACCGCGACCAGGCTCTTCATCGAGCAGGGCTTCGACCGGACCACCATCGCCGAGGTCGCGGCCGCCGCGGGCGTCGCCAAGATGACCGTCACCAACCACTTCCCGCGCAAGGAGGACCTCTTCTTCGACCTCTACGAGGAGCTCGTCGACCGGCTCGCCGGGACGGTCGCCGGGCGCGCGCCGGGCGAGTCCGCACTGGCCGCACTGCGCCGCGACTGCCTCGCCGGGATCGACAGGCACGACGCCAGGCTCGGCTTCGCCGGACCGGCCTTCGCCCGCACCGTCTTCGACAGCCCCGCCCTGGCCGCCCGGCTCCGCGAGCTGCACGAGCAGGGCGAGACGGCACTCGCCGAGGCGCTGGCCAAGGCGGTGCGCGAGATACCCGTCGGCTTCGAGTGCCGGGTCGCCGCCGCACTGCTCGCCGCCGTCGACCGGGCGGTGTTCGCCGAGGTGTTCCGCCGCACCCTGGCCGGCGAGGAGCACGCCGCGATCGCCGCCGCGGTGCGCCCCTCGGCGGTGCAGGCCTACGACCGCCTGGAGGGCGCCCTGGGAAACTTCGCCGTCCGGGCGTCCTAGAACAAGCCCCCCATGCCGTACCCCGCACCGCAACACCAGCACACCGCCGGCCTCGGTACTGGTGGGCTCGCGTATTCAACCGTCGCGAGTTGACCCACCTCACTCCGGCCCTGCTACTGAGCGTGACGGCCATGGGGGGAGAGATCCTGGGTGTCAGAGGCATCCGGTTGTATGAGTACGTGACTGTCTATGACATAGCTCACCGGCTCCCTTCCATCGCTGACCTGCGGAACCTGTGCCGCTCGCTGGCGATGCTCGATGCGATCTTGAGCCCGGACTGGGAAGACCGGTACCACTCCTTCAATGCCGCCTGGGCCGACGGCGAGGAGATGGCGTCGATGCGCAATGGGACGGGGGACGAGTACTCCATCGTGTTCTCGGTGGCCGGCGCCTATATCCGTGGCTTCGACCACGAAGCACCGATGAGTCCCTGTGACAACGATGGCGAGCCCTGGCCGGGAGTGATCGACGAGGTTCCGGAGGTCTTCAAGCCCTTCGTCGAGGAGCCGGCGTTCACCGACGAGGACGACGTCCCCGTCGTGACGGCCTGCCTCTGGCGGGAGGCGACGGATGATGGGTGGCGGCACGGCGTGATCGGCTTCCCCGCCGGGTGTTCCGACCCCGACGGGACGACGGGCCTGTTCGGGCTCCTGGTAGACCGCTCACCGGAAGCATTCCAGCGCTTCGCCGAGGACTACTACGAGGTTCCTGCGGACCTGGAAGCGGTCCGCGATGTATATGCCTTGCGACCGCTGAGCCAGAAGCTCGTGTCATCGCTGAACCCGGAGGTCACCCTCGCAGACCTGGCCGAGGACATCGCCGAGATCGGTTACCCGCAGCCGGTCCAGGATGTGATCTGAGCTTCAACCGCCGGTGAGTTGGTGGGGAGCCCAGCCGGATGGCGACCGGAGGCGGTCGCCTGGGACGTATCGGCTCCAGGTTCCGCCGGCCCTGGTGACGAGACGGGTGGTGGTCCTGTCGTGGTAGCCGAGGGCCCGGGCGATCACGGGCGCGGGGGCTTGGAGGACCAGTTCGCGGATTGCTGAGGCTCTGCCTCCCTGGACGGGAACTCCGGCGGCTCGGATCTGGTCGAGCAGGCTGGTCTGGTTCATTGGAAGCCCGGGCTGCCGACAGGGGGAAAGCCAGGGCTAACTGCGGTTGCTGGCGCGGGCACAGGACATGGTCGATGGTGCGGCGGGCGAGCGCCCAGTGCCCGGGGTCCGGGTGGTGTCAGGGCCGGACAACGGTACTCCTCAAGTCACATCCTGCTCTGCGGGACGCGGCACGCTGACCACGTTGATCGGGCAGCGGCCGGCGAAGATGCCGGACGCCGCCCTTCCGTGAGCGACTCGATCGCGGCGCCGCGATCACTTTCAGCCGTCGATGAGCTGCTGGACGGCGTCGCCGTAGTGCGCGACCAGCGCCGTCCGGTCGGCGGAGACGAGCACCTCGTCCTCCACCACGTGCAGGGAGGTGAGCAGCCCGCCGATCTGGGCGGCGACCAGGTGGGCGCGCAGTCCGGCGTCCTCGCCGGCCAGGCGGGGGGCCAGCGGATCGGCGAAGGCCCGCTCGATCGTGGTCCGCAGGCTGCGCTGGACCTCGGCACGGTCGGAGGCCCGGAACAGGGCGGCGAGGGAGGCGACGGCCAGCGAGCCCGCGGTCGAGGAGGACAGGTCCACCACGTGGGCGACCAGTGCCCGGCCCATGCCGTCCAGCGGGCCCTGGAGGATCCTGGCGGCCGGCAGGTCGACGCTCATCGCCTCGACGAAGAGCCGCTCCTTTGATCCGAAGTACCGGATCACCAGTGCGGCGTCCACTCCGGCCCGCGCGGCGACCGCGCGGATGCCCACGGCGCCGAAGCCGTCCCGGTTGAACAGCTCCCGTGCCGCGTCGTGGATGGCCTGTCTGGTCAGGGCCGAGGACCGGCGCGGTCGAGGGGTTGGTGGCTCGCTCACGCCGGGTTCTCCTTCACTCGTCGAAGAAGTCATCATAGATGACTTACTCTTGTCATCATTGATGACAAACGGCTCGACGAGGAGTGGAACCATGGACCGACTCAAGGACAAGACCGCGCTGATCACCGGCGCCGGCAGTGGGATCGGCCGCGCCGCGGCCGAGCTGATGAGCCGCGAGGGGGCCGCCGTGGTGGTCGCCGACCACCACCCGGCCGCCGCTGAGGAGACCGCGCGTCTGGTGGAGGCGGCCGGCGGCCGTGCCCTGCCGGTGACCGTCGACGTCACCGACGAAGCCTCGACGGCTGCCGCCGTCGCGGCCGCCGTGCGTGAGTTCGGCGGACTGGACGTGCTCTGCAACCACGTGGGCGGCAGCGACCCCCGCAAGGACCTCGACCTGCTCCGGCTCGACCTTGACGAGTTCGACCGCGCCGTCGCCCTCAACATGCGCAGCACCCTGCTCGGCACCCGGCACGCGCTGCCGCACCTCATCGCGGCGGGCGGCGGGTCGATCATCAACACCGCCTCGGTGGCCGGCCTGGTCGGCGACGTCGTCCAGATCTCCTACGGAGCCGTGAAGGCCGCCGTCGTCAACCTCACCAAGTCGATCGCCGTGCAGTACGGCCCGCAGGGCGTGCGCTGCAACGCGGTGGCCCCCGGGGCCGTCATGACGCCCGCCCTGCGGGACAACCTGCCCGCCGAGGTCGTCGAGTCGCTCCTGGCCTGCAACGCCCTGCCGTACCTGGGCTCCCCCGAGGACATCGGCCACGCGATGGTGTTCCTGGCCTCCGACGAGTCGCGTTACCTGACCGGGCAACTCCTGGTGATCGACGGCGGGATGACCGTGCAGTCCCCCGCCGCGCCCGGCCGGCGTGCCATGCTCCCGGCCGCCTGAGCCCCGCCCGGCGCGTCCGTCGGCCGGGGACGGGCTGCGGGCGGCGGGCGGGCGGCGTGAGCCCCGCCCGTGGCGGCGATCCCGCCGATGTTCTCGTCGATGGGCAGGGGGGTGAGCCAGTGGCTCTTCACCCGCCCGGTGGCCGGGTCCAGGAGCCGCACCAGGCCGGCGTGGATGCTGACGGCCACCGCCACCCCGCCACCGGTCTCCACCGCCGTCGCCTTGTGCGACGCATCCTTCGGGCCGGCCATGCGCTCGCCGGCCCGGCGGCCCGTGGCCACGTCCCACAGGGTGGTCACGCCGCCGAAGTGGCCGACCCCTATTCATGCCGCAGTCGTCTGCGGCCGTTCAACGAGTTGGCGACGTTCGAAGCGGGCCCCGGCGCGGGACGAGGGAGATGGAGCGGACGTTGCCGAGGAGCTGGTCGCGTTCGGCGGTGACGCGGTCGAGCTCGACGGAGAGCTCGTTAATGACATGCGCGTAGAAGTCCGTCAGCTCCCGCTGCTCGGCTTCCACTGCTCTGAGCTGGGCATTGGCTTCCTCCAGCTCACTGATCTTCTTCTTGAGGGCCGCAACCGGTGGCGGGTCGCCAGCGAGGAACCGGGCCCGGGCCTGGAAGTGCTCGGCCAGGTCGCGGTGCTTGTGGGTCAGCAGCCGGCGCCTGTCCCCGGCCTCGGCGGCCAGCTGGACGACGGTGAGTTCGCCCGTGGAGCGAAGCGGGGTGCCCGGCAGCAGCCGGTCGGCGGCGGCCTGGATTGCGGCCCGGTCGACGTCGGCGGCGGGCGTCACGGCGTCACCTGCCGAGTGAGGTCGTGTTCGGTGACGATCGAGGTGGGCCGGGCCAGTTCGCGGCGCTCGCGCTCGTTGCGGGGACCCGGGCTCACGCGGATCGTCCACGAGCTCCTCCAGTTCGGCGATCTGACTGTGGCCGACGGTGAGGTCACGGTCGGTGCGGGCGATGTTCTGACAACCAGGCTGGCAGTCGGTCAGGTCCGGGGTCCGTCGGATGTAATCGCCGCCGCCCAGACGGCACTTGGCTTTCGCCGGGTCGAAGACGCAGGTCATGCCCTTCCCTTCGTGGATCTGCAGGGCCGGGTTGTCGAGGAGGTCACGAGCCTGCCGGGTGCTGGTGAGAACGCGTCCGGCGAACTGGCGGGACGCCTGGTGGACGCGGACTCGAGTTCTCGTCCGCAGCACCGCCACCCACCGGAGCGCCGGCGATCACCCCTGTTCAGGGCGCCTTTGACGAAAGGTTGACCTGCTCACGGCAGAAGGTTGACGATCACCGCGCCTATCGTCGGCCCATGCCCTCACAGCCCATCAGGCCCACCGCCCTGCCGGTCCTGCCGTACCGCAAACCCACCAGGGGCCGGGACTACTGGGTCCTGGACAAGGTACTGCCCGATCCGGACGCCGTCCGGGAGCGTTGTCTGGCCCGTGAGGACTGGACCGAGGGCTACCCGCACCGTCCCGAGACCTGGCCCGGGCTCCGCACCATGCCGGGCCTGGAGCCCGGGGAACTGGCCCGGGTCGAGTCGCTGGTCCGCAAGGCCACCGGCGCCTCCCGGCTCTGGGTGCAGAGCACCCCGGGCGGCGGCACGCTCAACCACAACTGCGTGCAGGTCGTCGGCGCCGGCGAGTCGGAGTCCCGCCCGCACACCGACTCCCGCGCGCTCTGCCGTTACGCCGCCGTCCTCTACCTCAGCCCGGGCGCCCCCAAGGACGCCGGCACCAGCTTCTACCGCCAGCAGTTCCCCGGAGGCCGTCTCGGCGGCAACCTGGTCAACGCCCCGCACAACAACCTGGTCGAAGCGCTCGGCACCCGGCACGTGCCCGCCGACCACTTCGCCGAGGACGTGCGCGTCCCCAACCGCTACAACCAGTTGCTCCTCTACCACGCCAACCTGATCCACAGCGCCACCGGCTACTACGGCACCGAACTGGCCGCGCGCCGGATGACGGCGGTCTTCTTCTGGATGGCCTGACCCCGCGCCCACCCCCCCGCGCCCGGTCCCGCACCCGCACCCGCCCCGCCCCGCCCCCGCATCCACCCCCGCACCCGCCTTCTGGACGCCACCCCTCACCCGGCCCCGACATTCGCCAGGCTCGCCCGGGTCAGCGCCGCCGCCAGCCGGGCCTGCTCCCCCGGGCCGACCAGCGCCGCCAGCCCGTCCGGTTCGCCCGGCAGCCCCAGTGCCCGGGCCTCCACCAGCGCCCGCTCGTCGAAGTACGGCCGCAGCGACGGCCAGACCGCCTGCGCCTCGCGCCGGAAGATCCCGGCGCCGACCGGCCCGATCCGGGGGAACTCCCGGAGCAGCTCGCCGATCCGCTCCGGCTCGCCCCCGGCCTCGTCCCGCAGGCGCCGCAGGTCGCCGTGCCAGCGGTCGAGCAGCAGCCCGGCCCCCCGCCCGAGCGCGGTGGCGGTGCTCTCGTCGTAGCGCACGTAGTGGGCCCGGCCCAGGGCGGAGATGAGCGTCCCGCGCCGGGCGTCGGCCATCGCGCGCGGGGTCCGCAGCCCGGCGGCCGACAGCTCGCGGGCCGCCGCCGTGGCGGTGACGGCGCTGATCCGCGCCGAGCACAGCACGGTCAGGACGAGCAGCCGGTAGAGCGGCGAGGGCTTGTCGCGCAGCGTGATCCCGGCTTCCTCCGCATAGGTGCGGCCGAACCGTTCCAGCAGCTCGGCGACGGTCGGTTCCATCTCCATCACCTCCCTCCCCTTCACGCTTGCCCGGATTCGGCCGCCGCGCACCCGGGGAGGCTCGCCGCATGAGTCATGACTCCGTACCCGCGACCGAGACCATCCGCCCCGACTGGGCCGCGATCGACCAGCTGCCCACGCTCGGACTGCTCCGCCTGATGAACGCCGAGGACCACAGCGTGCCCGTCGCCGTCGCCGGGGAACTGGAGCGGATCGCCGCCGTGGTGGACGCCGTGGCCGCCCGGATGGCGCGGGGCGGCCGGCTGGTCTACGCCGGCGCGGGGACGGCCGGTCGGCTCGGCGTGCTGGACGCCGTCGAGTGCCCGCCGACCTTCGGTACCGATCCGACGCTGGTCGTCGGTCTGATCGCGGGCGGGCGCTCGGCCGTCACGGCCGCCGCCGAGGGCGCGGAGGACCGCACCGACCTCGCCGAGGCCGATGTGGCCGCGCTCGCGCTCACCCCCGACGACACCCTGGTGGGCGTCTCCGCCTCCGGCCGTACGCCCTATCCGCTGGCCGCCGTCCGCGCCGCGCGGGCCACGGGGGCGCTGACCGTCGGACTGGCGTGCAACCGGGGTTCGGCGCTGGCGGCCACCGCCGAGCTGGGCATCGAGGTGGAGGTCGGCCCCGAGGTGCTGGCCGGATCGACCCGGCTCAAGGCCGGTACGGCGCAGAAACTGATGCTCAACCTGCTGTCCACGGCCGTGATGGTCCGGCTCGGCCGCACATACGGGAATCTGATGGTCGACCTCCGCGCCACCAACGACAAGCTGCGCCACCGCGCCCGACGGATCGTCGCCGAGGCGACCGGCGCCGATCCGGCAGCGGTCGACCGCGCCCTGACCGCGACCGAAGGCCGGGCCAAGGACGCGATCCTGGCCCTGCTCGCGGACGTGGACGCGCCCACCGCCGCCCGCCTGCTCACGAGCTCCGACGGACGGCTCCGCGAGGCCCTCCGACTCGCCGGCGCGTAGCGGCCCGCCGAGGCCTCACGCCGGCCCGGCCACCACCAGGCCCCGTATCCCGCACCCCGCACCCCGCACCGCTCAACCCCCCGCCGCCTCCCGCGCGATCTCGCCCCGGAACCCCTCGATCAGCACCCGCAGCCCGTACTCGAAGTCGGTGTCGTGGTCGGTCATCCGCAGCACGTCGACCGCCTCGCGCAACAGCGGCAGTTCACTCAGGGCCTCGTCCGGGAACGGCGGCTGGTCCCGGTCCGCGGCGTCCTGCCGCCAGGCCTGCTCCTCGGTGACCCAGCCCATGATGTACCGGTCGACGGTCAGCAGCAGCCGCAGCGCCGTACGGGGGCGCAGCCCGGCCCGACAGAGTGCGCTCAACTGGGCCTCGACCGCGGGGAGTTCGTCCTCGGTGGGCAGGGTGCCCGCGTGCACCCTGGCGCCGTCGCGGTAGGCGAGCAGGGCGTTCCGCTTGGCACGGGCGTCGGCGGCGATCCACTCGGGCCAGCGCTCCGGGTCCGGCTCACGGTCGGGCGGGAGTGCCTCGGCGAGCATCGCCTCGGCCATCAGGTCGAGCAGTTCCCGCTTGTTCCTGAAGTGCCAGTACAACGCCGGTGACTGCACGCCGAGTTCGCGGGCGAGCCGGCGGGTGGTGACCCCGTCGATGCCCTCCTCGTCGAGCAGGCGCAGTGCCGTGCGCACCACCTCGTCGCGTGTCAGCGCCATCCGGTCGGCCTCCTGAGATATCCGCTTGCCAGATTCACCTTATCGCCGATAAGTTCCCGAGCCGTAACTTATCAGCGATAAGGAGAGCCGTCGCGACCCCGCAGACGGCAGCGAAGGGACCTCACCCCTCATGACCACCGGGCCGAACCCGACCTCCGAACCGAATCGGACCTCTCAACCGAACCCGACCTCCGAACCGGCCGCGACGCCCGGAACGGGCACGACCTCGGGAACAGGCACGACCTCGGGAACGGGCACGACCTCAGGACGCCTCCTGACCCGACTGCTGCCGAACACCACACCCTGGCGCTCCTCCCGGGACTTCCGGCTGACCTGGACCTCCGGCACCGTCACCCTGCTCGGCTCGATCTTCACCATGACCGCGATCCCGCTCCAGATCGCCGGTCTCACCGGCTCACCGCTGGCCGTCGGCGCGGTCGGCGCCGTCGAACTGGTGCCCGCCATCCTGTTCGGCCTCTACGGCGGCGTCCTGGCCGACCGCGCCGACCGCCGCACCGTCGCCCTGGCGACCGAGGTCGCGCTGGCCGCGCTCAGCGCCCTGCTGCTGGTCAACGCGCTGCTCGGCACCCCCGCCGTGTGGCCGCTCTACGCCGCCGCCGGGGTGGCGGCGGCGATCCAGGGCATCCAGCAGCCCTCGGTCGAGGCGATGGTCCCCCGACTGGTGCCCCAGGACCAGCTGGTGGCCGCGGGCGCCCTGCTCTCGCTGCGCTGGAGCATCGGCGGCGTGGCCGCCCCGGCCGCGGCCGGACTGCTGATCGCCACCGCCGGCGTCCCGGCGGCCTATCTGGTCGACCTCGCCACCTTCCTGCTCTCGATCGCCCTGCTCGCCCGGGTCCGGCCGGTCCCCTCGGAGCGGGACGCCGAGGCGCCGCGACTCACCGAGTTCCTCGACGGCGCCCGGTACGCGGCCCGGCGACCCGACCTGATCGGCACCTACCTGGCCGATCTCGCGGCCACCGCCTTCGCCCTGCCCACCGCGCTGTTCCCGTTCCTGGCCGCGGACCTGGACGTCGGCTGGGCGCTCGGCCTGCTCTACTCCGCCAGCGCGGCCGGCAGCCTGATCGCCGCCGCGACGGGCGGGTGGACGGACCGGGTGCACCGGCACGGCCGGCTGGTCCTGCTCTCCGCGGCCCTGGTCGGCGCGGCGACGGCGGCGGCCGCGTTCGCCCCCGGAGTGTGGGCTGTCCTGCTCTGCCTGACCGTCGCGGGCGGCGCCCACTGGATCGGCGACACCTTCCGCAGCGCCATCTGGAACCAGTCGATCCCGGACGAACTCCGGGGCCGCGCAGCCGGGTTGGAGATGCTGATCGGATCCGCCGGGCCGGCTCTGGGCGACCTGCGGGCCGGTGGCCTGGCCGCCCGCCAGGGCATCAGGACCGCACTGCGCACCGGCGGCCTGCTCTGCCTCGGCAGCTCGGCCGCGCTGTCCGCCGCGGTTCCCGCGCTCTGGCGCTACGACCAGCGGGCCTACCGGTCCGAACGCGCCGCCCCCGAGGACACCACCACGACCAGCGCCGCCACCACCACCGAGCCCAGCGGACCCACCACGGAACCCACCCTGTGACCCACCAACCGGACCGCCGCTCAGTCCAGGACGACCGCCGTCGCATGCCGGCCGATCAGCTCCCCCAGCCGCCGGACGTCCTCGGCCCCACGCTTGGGCGGCATGGTCAGCACCCGCGTCTCCTCGTTCCCGCCCAACAGCGGGAACAGCCGCCTTGCACCCACGCTCACGCCTTCGCCCGCGCCCGCGCCTTCGCCTTCCGACCCTCGTACGCACATCTCCCGACCCCCACGTCGGCGGATCGTAGCAAAGGCCGTACGTACTCGACCCGATCGCGTCCACGCTCCCCCGACCCGAATGCGCCGCTCCCGGCGCGCAACCGTTGACCGCCCGCCCCGCCCGACGGTTGGCTCGCCCCGAGCCTGCCGCCGGGGAGTTCGGCGTCCACCGCCGACGCGGCACGGCCGATCCCAGGGGAGGAACCAATGACCCGAATCCGCCGACCGCTGCGCGCGGCCTGCACCCTCGCGGCCGCCGCACTGGCCGTCGCCGTCGCCGCCCCCGCCCAAGCGGCCCCGACCGACGCGGCCCCGACCGCCTGGCCGGGCGCCCGCGTCGAACGCGTCTCCGTCGGCCCCGGGCAGGCGCAGGCCACCGGCGAATCACGCAGCGGCGGCCTGAGCTTCGACGGCCGCTTCGCCGTCTTCACCTCCGAGGCCGCCGACCTGGTGCCCGGCGACACCAACGGCAAGTCCGACGCCTTCGTCCGCGACCTGTGGACCGGCCGCACCGAACGGGTCGACACCGGCCCCGGCGGAGTCCAGGCCGACGGTGACGCCTACGAGGCGAGCATCAGCGGCAACGGCCGCTACGTGACGTTCAGTTCCGTCGCCACCAACCTCGCGCCCGGTGCCAACATCGGCTCCGAGGACGTCTACGTCCACGACCGCTGGACCGGCGACACCCGCCTGGTCAGCGTCGGCAGGACGGGGGTGCCGCAGACGGGCAAGCTGGCCGGCGTCCCCTCCATCAGCTGGGACGGCCGCTACGTCGCCTACCAGTCCAACCGCACCGACCTCGCCCCCGACACGGTCACCTGGTTCGGCGGCAACATCTACGTCACCGACCGCTGGACCGGCGACACCCGCCTGGTCAGCATCGGCGCGGGCGGCAAGGAGGCGAACGGCTCCTCCTCCGCTCCGGAGATCAGCGCCGACGGCAGCACGGTCGTCTTCATCTCCAAGGCGACCAACATGCTCGACCCGGGTCAGCCGGGCGCTCTCTCCGCGAAGGCGCTCGCCGAGCTGTCCGTCGAATCCGACCAGGAGTTCGTCGCCGACTCCTTCCGGCCCGCGGCCCGCGCGGAGATCCTCAAGCCGCACACCTACCCGCTGTACGTCCGGGACCTGCGCACCGAGCGGACGAGCCTGGCCAGCCCGGACGGCGAGGACGGCTACCGGGGCGTGGTCACCCCCTCGATCAGCCCGGACGGCCGCTACGCGGTCTTCTCGTCCTGGGTGATGCACGGCGACAGCCAGTGGGACCGCCACTTCGAGCTCTACGTCCGTGACCTGAAGCAGGGCACCGAGACGCTGGTCAGCGCCGGCCTGCCCGGGACGAAGACCACCCTCGGCTCGACCGGCGGCCGGATCACGGCGGACAACCGCTGGGTCTTCTTCCAGTCCTCGGCGGCGAACCTCGTCCCCGGCGACACCAACGAGACCGAGGACGTCTTCCGGCACGACCTGTGGACCGGCAGCACCGAACGGGTCAGCGTGGCGGGCGACGGTTCGCAGACCGCCGGCTCCTCGTACTTCCCGTTCGCCGACGCCCTCGGCACCACGGTGGTGTTCACCTCGTACGACGGCACCCTCGTCCCCGGGGACACCAACCACGTCGACGACGTGTTCGCCCGCCGTCTGCCGCTGTTCTGACCCCGGGCCCGACAGACCCGACAGACCCGACGAGCCTGTCCCGGCCCACCGCCCCGCCGGACCACAGCCCACCGACCCACCGTGACCCACCCCGGCCCGGCCCGGCGCGGGCAGCTCCCGGACTCACACCGTGAGCGCCCGCGCCGAGGCCGGGATCGGCGCCGGCAGCTCCGTCCACCCCCGCAGGTACCGGTCCACCGCCGCCGCCACCGCCCGGCCCTCCGCGATCGCCCAGACGATCAGCGACTGCCCGCGCCCGGCGTCCCCCGCGACGAACACGCCCTCCGCCGCCGTGGCGAACCCGTCGTCCCTCGCCAGGGTGCCCTCCGGCCCGATGGCCAGGCCGAGTTGGCCGAACAGCCGCCGGTCCGGCTCCGGCCCGGTGAACCCCAGCGCGAGCAGCGCCAGTTGCGCCGGCAGGCTCCGCGCGGTGCCCGCCCGGGGGCTGCGGTCGCCGGGTTCGGCCTCGGCGAAGCGGACGGCGGCCAGCCGGCCGTCCGGGCCCGGCTCGAAGCCCACGGTGGCCGCGGCGAACAGCCTGGGCCCGGCCTCCGCGGCCCCGGACTCCTCGTGCGAGGTGGTCTCCCGGTACACCTTGGGGTGGACCGGCCAGGGCTGCCCTGGCGGCCGGTCCTCCGCCGGGCGGGGGTTGATGTCCAGCTGGGTGACCGAGGCGGCGTGCTGGCGCAGCGCCGTGCCCAGGCAGTCCGCCGCCGTGTCCCCACCGCCGACGATCACCACGTGCCGCCCCTCTGCGGACACCGGCGAGGCCGGGCGGTCGCCCTCGTCCACCCGGTTCGCCCAGGTCAGGTACTCCATCGCCTGGTGCACGCCGGGCAGTTCACGCCCCGGCACCGGCAGCTCCCGGCCCGCGGTCGCGCCGACCGCGACCACCACCGCGTCGTACCCGGCCCGCAGTTCCTCGCCCGGGACGTCCCGGCCGACCCACACCCCGGTGCGGAAGGCGGTGCCCTCGGCCCGCAGCTGGTCCAGCCGGCGCTCCAGCCGGTGCTTCTCCAGCCGGAACGGCGGGATGCCGTACCGCAGCAGGCCGCCCGCGCGGTCGGCCCGCTCGTACACCGTGGTGGCGTGCCCGGCCCTGGTGAGCTGCTGGGCGGCGGCCAGCCCGGCCGGGCCCGAGCCGATCACCGCGACCCTTCGCCCACCGGCCCGCTCGGGCCGCTCGGGTGGCCGCGGCCCGTCCCAGCCCTCCGCCCAGGCCCGGTCGGCGATCGCCAGCTCCACGTTCTTGATCGTCACCGGCGCGCCGTCGATCGCCAGCACGCAGGCGCTCTCGCAGGGCGCCGGGCAGAGCCGCCCGGTGAATTCGGGGAAGTTGTTGGTCGCCAGCAGCCGCGCCGCGGCCGCCCGCCAATCCGCCCCCGTCTCCGCGTCCGGTCCCCTGCCCGGTCCCGCCCCCGCGCCCGACGGCTCGCCCGTCCCCGACTCGGCCACCAGCTGGTTCCACTCCGGCACCAGGTTCCCCAGCGGACAGGCGCTGTGGCAGAAGGGCAGTCCGCAGTCCATGCACCGACCCGCCTGCCGGCCCACCATCGGCAGCAGCGAACCCGGCCGGTACACCTCGCGCCAGTCCCCGAGCCGCTCCCGCGCATCACGCCGCGCCCGCTCCGCGCGCGGGGTGGTGAAGAAGGCCATCCGGTCTGCCACAACGGCCTCCGGCAGGGCGTGCCGACACTGACCAGGCGGCCCACCCGGCGGCGTGCCACCGTGTGGCCACCGTACGCCCGCGAAGCACCGCGCGAAAGCGGTGGCCGTCGCCGGCCCACGGATCGAACCGTCGGCCCGGCGGGCCCGGCCCCGGCCCGGCGCCACCGGTCCGCACCGCCCGAGGCGCCGACCACACGCCACGCGAACCGTGACCGGCCCCGCACGGCACAGCCCCGACACGGCACGGCACGGCACGGCACAGCCGACGAAGCCGTCAGACGTCCCGCGTCACCCCCACCACTGCTCCGGCACCGGCTCCGGCTCGGGCGCGTCGGGAACCGTCACCGGTTCGGCGGAGCGCACCAGCAGATCGCCCTCCTCGGTCCCCGAGACCAGGTACCCGCGCTCGCGCAGCACGACCGCGGCCGCGCCGCTCAGCGCCGCGAGCGCCTCCCGGGAGGGCGGCCCCCCGGGCTCCGCGCCCGGCGTCCAGCCGACCACCACGCCCTCGGGGTGGCGGTCGATCCACAGTGGTGAGGAGCCTGGACCGGTGTCGAACCCGGCGCGGGCGAGGGCCTCGGTGACGTCCTCGAAGAGTTCACGGTGATCCACCATTGGCGCAGCGTAGGCCCCGGACCGTACGACCCCCGGACGCGGCGCGCGCCGAAACGGTTCAGCGGCACTCGACCGCAGCATCGGCGCCCGTTGGGCCGACCGGCGGCCAGCCGATCGGGCGTCAGGGCCCTCGTCCGGCCCGACACGAGCGGCCTGACGGGCCGATGGACGTGCACAGTCGGCCCCCTGCCGACAGCATGACAGAGTAAGCGATCCATCACCCTGAGCAACGGGTCCAGCGGAACACCCGGTCCGCGCGCCGGTCCGGCCGGCGGCCCCGTATCGAGAGGTCCCATGATCACAACACTTCGCCGGCCCGCGTTCCCGCCGGCGGGCCTCCAGCACGGCATGCCGAGGACGCCGGGGAGCCCGTCGTGAGAACCGACCAGCAGTCGCAGCCGGGACCGGAGACCAGCACGCGCGCCGAGCCCGCCAACAAGGCCGAGGCCCTGGCCGACTGGACGGACGGCCGGCTCGGCATCTACTCCCTGGCCAAGGCCAATCTGCGCAAGATCTTTCCCGACCACTGGTCCTTCATGCTGGGCGAGATCGCGCTCTACACCTTCGTCATCATCATCCTGACCGGCGTCTGGCTCACCCTGTTCTTCGTGCCGAGCATGGGCGAGGTCGTCTACGACGGGTCGTACGTCCCGCTCAAGGGCATCCCGATGTCCGAGGCCTTCTCCTCGACGGTGAAGATCAGCTTCGATGTGCGCGGCGGCCTGCTGATGCGCCAGATCCACCACTGGGCCGCGATCGTCTTCGTCGCCTCGATGCTGACCCACATGATGCGGGTCTTCTTCACCGGCGCGTTCCGCAAGCCGCGCGAGATCAACTGGGTCTTCGGGGCGCTGCTGCTGATCCTCGGCATGTTCGACGGCTTCATGGGCTACTCGCTGCCGGACGACCTGCTCTCCGGCACCGGCATCCGCTTCATGGAGGGCGCCGTCCTCGCCGTCCCGATCGTCGGGACGTACCTGCAGTTCTTCCTCTACGGCGGCGAGTTCCCCGGCACCGACATCATCCCCCGGCTGTTCACCGTCCACGTCCTGCTGATCCCCGGGATCATGGTGGGCCTGCTCGCGGCGCACCTGATCCTGGTCTTCTACCACAAGCACACCCAGTTCGCCGGGCCCGGGCGGACCAACAGGAACGTGGTCGGCATGCCCCTGCTGCCGGTCTACACGGCCAAGGCGGGCGGCTTCTTCTTCCTGGTCTTCGGCGTGGTCGCGGTGATGGCCGCGATCGCCACGGTCAACCCGATCTGGATGTACGGCCCGTACCGTCCGGACCAGGTGACCACCAACGCCCAGCCGGACTGGTACATGGGCTTCTCCGAGGGCCTGATCCGCGTGATGCCCGGCTGGGAGATCAGCGTCTGGGGCGGGCACACCCTCAACCTCGGGGTGTTCGTCCCGCTGATGGTCTTCCCGACCGTGCTGCTGGCCATCTGGTGCTACCCGTTCCTGGAGGCCTGGATCACCGGGGACCGCGGCGAGCACCACATCGCCGACCGGCCGCGCAACGCCCCGGTCCGCACCGCCTTCGGCGCGGCCTGGATCAGCCTCTACCTGCTCCTGCTGGCCGGTGGCGGCAACGACCTGCTGGCCACCCACTTCCACCTCTCGATCAACGCGATCACCTACGCGGTCCGGGCCGGCTTCTTCACCGTGCCGGTGGTCGTCTTCGTGATCGCCAAGCGGTGGTGCCTCGGCCTCCAGCGGCGGGACAAGGAGAAGGTCCTGCACGGCCGGGAGACCGGCGTCATCAACCGGCTCCAGCACGGCGAGTTCGTCGAGGTGCACGCCCCGCTGCCGCAGGGCCGCCTCTACACCCTCACCTCGCACGACCAGCCGCAGCCCTCGGAACTGCCGCCCGAGGTCGACGAGAACGGGGTGGCCCGCAAGGCCGGGCTGTGGACCCGCGCGCGGGTGAAGCTCTCCCGCGGCTTCTACGGCGAGTACAGCCAGATCTCCAAGCCCACCGCCGAGGAGCACGAGGAGATCAGCAGCGGCCACGGCCACCACTGACCAACCGCTCCGGCACCGAAGGGGCCCGCTGCGCCGGAACCGGCACAGCGGGCCCTCGTCGTGCGGGGCGGCGCTCAGCCGCCCAGGACGGCCGGGACGACGGCGAACAGCGCCGCGACCAGGGCGACGGAGAGGCAGAGCGCCGCCCAGCGGGCGCAGATCCGGCGGCACTCGACGCGGTACCTGGCGGCCAGCCGCCGGCAGCGCTCGACCGCCCGGTCCACGACCTCCTCGGCGTAGCGCAACCGGTCGGCGGCGTAGGCCTGTTCGAGGATCTCCCGCTCCGCCGCGGGCAGCCAAGGGAACTGCGCGGCGAACGCGCGGGCATCCCGCTCGGCCGCCGCGACCTCCGCCTCCCAGGCCAGGAACCCCTCGATGCGGGCGAACGCCGCGCGGGAGTTCACCCGGGCACCGCCGGCGGCGGGCCTGCCCTGGCGAGGGGCCCGCGCTCTCGGCGGACGCTGTCTGCCACCCATGACCGCTCCTCAAGTCCTGTCGAGTCGTCCTGCCGGGAAGCCTGCGGGGACGGGCTCCCGGCGGGGATCGCTCCGCGACCAGGCAACTACTATCAGCGACGAACCGCAGGTGACGGGCGGCTCGCCACAGCCCGTCGCGCCGGGAAAAACTTGCGTGCCGCGCACTATTGCGTGGCACGCACCTTTTCCGGGACAGTGGAGCCCATGACGAAGGGTCAGCCCGGGCTGCGGGAACGGAAGAAGGCCGCGACGCGGGAGGCACTCAGCTGGGCGGCACTGCGCCTGGCGGCGGAGCGGGGGCTGGAGAACGTGCGGGTGGAGGACATCGCGGCCGCCGCCGGAGTCTCCCCCCGCACGTACAACAACTACTTCTCCAGCAAGGCCGAGGCGATCGTCCACCGGCAGCGCGACCGCATCCATCAGTCGGCCGAGGCACTGCGGGACCGGCCCGCCGGGGAACCGCTCTGGGAGGCGCTCACCCTGGCCCTGCTCGCCCCGTTCGGCGACCTGACCGGACAGCCGGACCGGCAGTGGACCGCCGCCGTACGGTTGCTGCTGCGCGAGCCGGCGCTCCAGGCCGAGCTGACACGCGGCGGGGCGGGCGCCGAGGCCGAACTCGCGGCCGCGGTGGCCGCCCGGACCGGCACCGACCCGGCCCTGCACCTCTACCCGAAGCTGGTCGCCGCGGCCTCGCTGGCCGCGGTCAGGGCCGCCAACGACCAGTACCTCACCGCCGACCCGCCGGCGCCCTATCAGTCGCTGCTCGCGGAGGCGCTGCGCCAGCTGGCAGCCGGGCTACCGGACCCTTCGTCGCACTGAACCCATGGTCCCAGCGGGGGAGTTCGAGATGATCCACGACGTCGTCATCGCCGGCGCGGGCCCGAACGGGCTGCTGCTGGCCTGCGAACTGGCGCTCGCCGGAATCCGGCCGGTGGTGCTGGAGCGGCTGCCCGGACGCCTACCGGTCCAGAAGGCCAACGGGCTGGTCGGCCAGGTGAACCGGCTGCTCGACCACCGCGGCCTGTACGAGCCGCTCCGCGGCGCCCCGGGCGCACCCCGGCCCACGCCCCGCTTCGTGTTCGGTGCCTTCCCGCTGGACCTGCGCCTGCTCGACGAGAACCCGCTGCACACCCTGCCCGTGCGGCAGCACCGGATCGAGGAGGTGCTGGAGGAACGCGCCCGCGACCTCGGCGTCACCGTACGCCACGGCCACGAGGTCACCGGCTTCACCCAGGACGAGGCCGGCGTGACGATCGGGCTCCGGGGCCCGACGGGCGCCGGGCAGCTGCGCACCCGCTACCTGGTCGGCGCGGACGGCGGCCGCAGCACCGTCCGCAAGCTCGCCGGGATCGGCTTCCCCGGGGTGACCTCGACCGATCCGGTCTCGCGGATCGCCCACGTGCTGCTCCCCGAGGACGTGCGCAGGACCGCCGACGGCGACTTCCTGCTGCCCGGCTGCCCGGTCCCGTTCCGCCCGTTCACCCACACTCGGACCGAGCACGGCGTCATCGCCCTCGCCCCCTTCAGCCCGGACGCCACCATGGTCGCCACACTGGAGTGGGGCGGAGCGCCGGTGGACGAGACCGTGCCGCTGACCCTGGCCGAGCTGCGCGCCAGCATCCACCGGGTGACCGGCGCCGACCTGGCGCTCACCCAGGCCCGCACGCCGGGACCGTTCACCCCGCGCCGCCAGGTCGGCCACAACACCCGGCTCGCCGACAGCTACCGGCGGGGCCGCGTGCTGCTGGTCGGCGACGCCGCCCACGTCCACGCCGCGACCGGCGGCCCCGGCCTCAACCTCGGCCTCCAGGACGCCGCCAACCTCGGCTGGAAGCTCGCCGCCGAACTCCACGGCTGGGCCCCGCCCGGCCTGCTGGACAGCTACCACCGCGAACGCCACCCGGTCGGCGAGCGGGTGTTCACGCACTCCCAGGCCCAGATGGCCCTGATGGCCCCCGGCCCCGACACCACCGCGGTGCGCGCCCTGTTCGGCGAGCTGCTGGCGCACCCGGACAACCTCGCCCGGATCGCCGCGCTGATGGCGGGCAGCGACGTGCGCTACGACGTCGGCTGCCCCCACCCGCTCGCCGGGCGCTTCGTGCCCGAGCTCACGGCCACCACCCCGGACGGGCCGGTCCGGATCGCCGAACTCGCCCGCACCGCACGCCCGTTGCTCATCGACCTCAGCGGCGGGCGCCTCCCGCTCGCGGACCTGGCGGCCGGCTGGAAGGACCGGGTGGACCTGGTGCCGGCCGACTGCCCGCAGCCTCCGGCCGGCGCGCTCCTGCTCCGCCCGGACGGCTACGTCGCCTGGGCCGTCGAGCCCGGCCGGACGGATCCGGACGGGCTGCGGCGAGCCCTGGGCACCTGGTTCGGCGACGCCCGTTCCTGAGCCCGGACCACGGCGGGGCACCCGGTCCGGCCGGACGTCCGGAGCCGGTCCCGCCGCCCCAGCGCCGGCCGGGCCGAGGGCCGCGCGACGGGTGGGGGACAATGGACGGCATGTCCCCACGTCGTCCCGCCCCCCGCGCCGCCGCGCCCCGGCTGCTGCCCTCCTCCCCCTGCCCGTGCGGCCTGCCCGCCGCCTACGGCGACTGCTGCGGCCGGCTGCACCGGGGCCAGACGGCGGCCACCACCGCCGAGTCCCTGATGCGCTCCCGGTTCAGCGCCTTCGCCGCGCAGGACGAGGCGTACCTGCTGCGCACCTGGCACCCGGACACCCGGCCCGCCGAGGTCGACTTCGACCCGGCCCTGCGCTGGACCGGACTGGAGGTGGGTGTCACCACCGAGGGCGGCGCGTTCCACGCCCAGGGCACGGTCGCCTTCCGGGCGCACTGGACCGAGGGCGGCGAGGCCGGCGTCCTCACCGAGAACAGCCGCTTCGTGCGGCACGAGGGCGCCTGGGTGTACCTCGACGCCCTCTCGCTCGGCTGAGCCCCCCCGGCGGTCGCCGCGGGGCGCGCTACAGGTAGTCGTCCAGCCGGGCCAGGGCGAAGCCCTGTTCGGTGACGTCGTTGACGACCTTGCGCAGCAGGTCCGGCATGGAGGCCTTCCAGATGTCGGTGCCCCGGAAGTGGGTCAGGATGATGTCGCCCGGGTGCAGCTTCCGGTCGTCGTAGCGCCACTCCATGTGGTCGGGGAAGGCCTCCTCGTTCCACAGCGGCACCGCCTGGACCCCGCAGGAGGCCGCCGCGCGCAGCGTGTCGTCGTTGTACTCGCCGTACGGCGGCCGGAACAGCCGGGGGCGGACGCCGATCTGCTGCTCCAGCTGGTCCTGCTGGGTGCAGATCTCCCGGCGCTGGGTCTCGTAGTCCAGGACCTTCAGGTTGCGGTGGTTGATCGTGTGGTTGTTGATCTCCACGCCCTGGGCGTGCAGGTCGCGGAAGTAGTCGTAGTTCTCACGGGCGAGGTAGTCGGAGACGTAGGTGCTGAGCGGGATTCCCAGCTCCTCGGCCATCCGGGAGAACGCGGGGTCCTTCTCGGCGCCGTCGTCGACGGTCAGGAAGACCACCTTGTCGTCGGTCGGTACCCGGTAGACGACCGGCGGGCGGCCGTCGGCGAGCTTGACGCCCTGGACCGGGGTGAGCGCGGCCCTGGCCGCCGGGCGCGGCGGGGCCTTCAGCGGGGGCCGTTCCAGGCCCCAGCGCTGGGCGGTCTCCAGCGCCGCGCGGACGGCCGCCTCCTGACGGACCATGGCCTCGCTGCTGTTCTCCTCCTCCTTGCGGGCCACGCCGGGCAGCGGCGGAGCGGCGGGCAGGGCACCGGCGTGGTCGCCGGCCGCGACCGCCGCCCCGGGGGCCACGGCGGCCTCGACGGCGGGCGCCGCGTTCGCGTCGGCGGCGGGGGCCGCCTTCTGCGTCACGGGAACGGCCGGACCGGCGCAGCCGGCGAGGACGGCGGAGAGGCAGACGGCGGCCAGCAGGCCTGCCCGCCGGCCGCTCGAACGTCGCTGACTCCCCCTCAGACCCCCACCAATACGACAACCTGATGGTCTGTTCATAAGTGCACTGCTCCCCCGCCGTGCACCACCACCAATCCCCACGTCACCCGCGCGGGGCAGTGACACACCGGGGCCTTGCCGATCCTTTGCCTGGGCCCGCGAGCGGCCGGGCCTCCCCGTCACCGCCTTCGGGCGACAGCCCCTGCGGGCGCTTCCGCCTCTTCGGGCAGCCCGGCCGTACGGTCAGGCGCCCGTCCGGGGGTCCCGGCGCATGCACCAGGTGCGGGGGCCGCCGCCGGGGAGCGGGACCTCGACGGTGACCTCGAAGCCGAGACGCCGGTAGAACGCGACGTTCCGTTCCGTGGAGGTCTCCAGGAAAGCCGGGTACCCGGCGAGTGCGGCCGCCTCGATCCCGGGGGCCAGCACCGCACGGCCGAGGCCCCGCCCCTGGACTTCGGGGTCGACGGCGACCGTGTCGAGGAACCAGGCCGACTCCTGCGGCCGGTACGGCTCGACGGCCCGCTCCGCGACCTCGTAGGCCTCGGCCCGGTCCCCGGCGAGGTCGCCGAGCAGCGGGCCGATCTCGGCGAAGGCGGGCGAGGGGTCCAGGTCGGGGGTGCTCCAGGCGGCGACCGCACGGCCCCCGTCGGCGACCCACACCCGCCCGTACACCATCCCGACGCGGGTCAGGCAGAGCTCCTGGAATCGCCGGATCCGCTCCTGGTGGCCGTCGGCGGCGATCACATGGCGGATGTAGGGGTCGCCGGTGAAGGCCCGGGCGAGGGTGTCGACCGCGACGGGGACGTCGGCGTCGGCGATGGGGCGGACGGCGGGGGAACTCTGGCGCTGCGGCATGGGTCTTCCTCGGTCGGGTCGTCGGTGGATTCCGGCATCGCCGCGGCACCCGCGCGGCCGTGGCCGGAGCGGGTCGGCCGGGCGCCGCCGTGGAGGCGGGGGCGGGTCAGCTGCCTGACGGGGTGTCCGGCCCGGTGCCGGACAGCGCGTCGGCGTAGATGCCCGTCATCGCCGTCACGGCCCGCCGGCGGTCCAGGTCCGGATCCAGACGGTGCTGGATGTTGATGCCCAGGGTGCCGCCGAGCAGCGCCGCCGCGACGGCCTCCGGGTCGGCGACGCGCGTAGCGCTCGCGCGCAGGTGGCCGGCGTACAGGCCGCGGATCTTGGCGTACTCCTCGGCGTACGTCGCGCGCAGGGCCGACTCGCGGCTCACCGCCTCGATCAGGAGCGTCGAGAAGATGTGCGCCTCGGGCCGGGACATCAGCGCGAAGTTCGCCTCGATCAGCGCCTCGATCCCGGCGTCCGGCCCGGCCGCGGCGAGGCGTTCGCGCATGAAGTCCGCGCCCCACCGGAACGCCTCCTCGACCACCGCCTTCAGCAGCCCGTCCTTCGAACCGAAGTGCCAGGCCACGGAGCCCCGGCTGATGCCGGAACGCTCCGCCACGGCCTGGACGGAGGCCGCGGCGGCCCCGCCCTCGGCGGCGAGTTCCCACGCGGCTGCCACCAGCCGGCGCTGGGTCTCGGCGGAGATCTCCTGCTTTCGGGTCCCACCCACGCGGTGTCCTTCGCAATGTCGCGGCTGCCTGACGCGGCCGATCCTGTCACGCCGACCGGTCGGCGCCGGGCGGCGGATCCCTTGCCCATGCTAGCAGTCCAGTTCTATGCTGAGCGTCCAATAACCAAGGAGGATCCTCATGGAACTGATCGACCTGACCAGGACGCTGGACCCCGCCGACCGCGAGCTGCTCCCCGAACAGCTGCGCCCGCTCGCCCCGGTGATCGCGCCCTCCGTCGCCTACGCCCACCCGGCCGGCGAGGGCCGGGAGCAGTTCGCCGCCGCCATGCACTGCGGCATGGAGGACCTGCCGGACGGCGAGGGCTGGGGTGCGGAACTGCTCACCGACTTCAACTCCCACCTCGGCACCCACGTCGACGCCCCGCTGCACTACGGCTCGACCTGCGAAGGCAGGCCGGCCCGCACCATCACCGACATCGCCCTGGACGAGCTGTGGTGCGAGGCCCTGGTGCTGGACCTGCGCGAGTGGTGCGAGCCCGACACCCCGATCACCGTCGAGGCCCTGGAGTCCGCCCTCGCCGCCAACGGCGCCCCCGTTCCGGCCGGCGGCGCGGTCCTCCTGCGCACCGGCCAGGAGCGGTACGGGCTGTCCGACCCGGAGTTCTTCCGCTACCCGGGGATGAGCCGGGAGTCGACGCTCCACCTGGCCGGCCTCGGGGCCAAGGTCCTCGGCACCGACGCCGCCGGCTGGGACCTGAGCTTCCCCGTGATGGCCCGCAAGTTCCGCGACGGCGGAGACAACGCCGTGCTGTGGGACGGCCACCGGGCCGGCCGCGAGCGGGAGGTCTTCATCGTCCAGCAGCTGACGAACCTCGCCGCACTGCCCCCGTCGGGATTCCGGGTGGCGTTCTTCCCGATCAAGCTCGCCCGCGCGAGCGCCGCCCCGGCCCGCGTCGTGGCCTTCGTCTGACCCGCCCCGCCGACCGCCCCCTCCCGAGAAGAGGAACCGACCGTGAAACTCGCGACCGTGGAACACGAAGGAGCCGAGCAGACCGCACTCGTCCTCGACCAGGGCGAGCGCCTCCTGCTGCTCGACCGCGCCCACCGCCTGGCGACCGGCGGGCACTCCCCCGCGCTGGCCACCATGCAGGCCGTCATCGACGGCGGCGAACCCGTGCGGCGGACCCTGGAGCGGCTCGCCGCGCAGGCACCGTCCGAGGCCGTCGTCGCCGCGTCCGAGGTGCGCTGGCTTTCCCCGCTGCCCAGGCCCGTACAGATCCGGGACTTCGGCGCCTTCCCGGACCACTTCCGCAACGCCCGCGCCCGGATCCACCGCATCCCGGCCGACCGGGTCGAGCTGCCCGCCGTCATGCTCGAACGGCCGCTGTACTACCTGGCCAACCGGCTCTCCGTGACCGGCCACGACAGCGACATCCACTGGCCCGCGTACTCCTCGGTACGGGACTACGAGCTGGAGTTCGCCTGCGTGCTCGGCCGCGGCGGCACGGACATCCCCGTGGCCGACGCCCCGTCCCACGTCTTCGGCTACACGGTCTTCAACGACTTCAGCGCCCGCGACACCCAGCTGGAGGAGATCGCCACCGGGCTGGGCCTGAGCAAGAGCAAGGACTTCACCGGCTCGAACGTCCTCGGCCCGTGGATCGTCACCGCCGACGAGGTCGGCGACCCGTACCGGCTCACCATGACCGCCCGCATCAACGGCGAGGAGGTCAGCCGCGGCACCTCCGCCGACATGCACCACAGCTTCGCCGACATGATCGCCTTCGCCTCCCGGTCGACCCGGCTGCACGCGGGCGAGGTCCTGGGCTCCGGCACCGTGGCGACCGGCTGCGGACTGGAGCACGGCCGCTTCCTGGAACCCGGCGACACCGTCGAACTCGAGGTCTCCGGGCTGGGCGTGCTGCGCAACCGGGTGGTGTCATGAACCGCGAAGCACTCGTCCTCGGCGTCGGCAGCACCCGCTTCGGCCGCCTCGACCACAGTGCCGGCGACCTCGCCGGCCTCGCCGCCCACGAGGCGCTGCACGACGCCGGCCCACCCCGGCCGACGTCGGCGCCGTCTTCCACGCCGCGGTCAGCCAGAAGGCGATCGACGGCCAGCACATGATCCCCGGCCAGGTCGCCCTGCGCCCGCACGGCTTCGCCGGCGTGCCCGTGGTGAACGTGGAGAACGCCTGCGCGGGCGGTGCGACCGCCCTGTGGCTGGCGATCGCCCACGTCCGGTCGGGGCTGTCGGACGTCGCCCGCAGGGACGACGACGGCCTGATCACGATCATCGACCGGATCAAGGACACCATCGTCACCGGCGGGTTCGACGTCTACCCGCGCGAGGTCGAGGACGCCCTCGCCACCCACCCGGCCGTCGCCGCCTGCGCCGTCTACGGCACACCCGACCCGCGCTGGGGCGAGGCCGTCACCGCCACCGTGGTGCTGCGCCCAGGACAGCACGCCACCCCCGCCGAGCTGATGGACCACGTCCGCGCTCGCAAGGGCACCCTCTGGGTGCCGAAGCGGCTCCACCTCGCCGACGCGCTGCCGCTCACCGCCCTGGGCGAGATCGACAGGAGACGGCTCAGCAACCGGCCCTGACCGGAAGGGAGTTCAGGCCCGTGCCCCGGAGGAGGAGCAGCCGGCTCAGGACTCCCGTCCGTCCGCTTCCGCCAGGGCGGCCGCGAGTTCGGCCGCCGAGGGCGGGTTGGCGCCCGGGCGGGCGACGGTCAGGGCGGCCGCCGTGACGGCACGGGTGAGGCAGACGGACAGGTCGGCGCCGCCCGCGCGGGCGTGCAGGAAGGCGGCCATGAAGGAGTCGCCGGCGCCGACGGTGTCCGCGACCCGCACCGGGACGGCCGGGACCACGACGCGTCCGCCCTCGGCGGTACGGGCGAACGCGCCCTCGGCACCGAGGGTGACCGCGACCACCGAGGGGCCGAGGGCCAGCCAGCGCTCGGCGACCGCCTCGGGCCGTTCACCGGGGTAGAGCCAGGCCAGGTCCTCGTCACTGGCCTTGACCAGGTCGCTCAGCGCCACGCAGCGCTCGACCCGGCGGACGGCCCCGGCCCGGTCCCCCATCAGCGCGGGGCGCACGTTCGGGTCGTAGCTGATCGGCGTCCGGCCGTGCAGGTGCTCCACCAGGGCCAGGACCGAGGCCGCGCCGGGATCGGTGACCGCGGCAATCGAGCCGAGGTGGACCGCCGCGGGCGGCTCGGTGAGTTCGGCCGGCGGGAGCGTCCAGCGGATGTCGAAGGTGTACCGGGCCCGCCCCTGCCCGTCCAGCTCCACCACCGCCGAGGGCGTCCGCGCGACCTCGGCGGCCCGGACCAGCACCCCCGCCGACTCCAGGTGCTTCCGGATCAGCCGGCCGTTGGCGTCCGGCCCGAGCTCGGTGAGCAGCGTGACCGGGCGGCCCAGCCGGGCCAGACCGTACGCGACGTTCGCGGGGCTGCCGCCGGGGTGCACCCGGTCCGGGCCCTCACCCGATCGGACGATGTCGGCGACGCATTCGCCGATCACCAGAACGGGTGAAGCTGGGCGGGTCACGGCGGCTCCTGGCATCCGGTACGCGGGCGGCTCGGCCGCCAGCCTACGGGGTGCGTCCGCCGTGCGGCGCCGGGGCAGCGAAGTACGGCCGCCGGACCTGGCCAGGTTCTCCGACGGCCGTGGCTCCGTCCGTCAGGGGGCGAAGCACTCCCGACGTTAGACGGCCCGTGCGCGCACCGCCATCACCGTGGGCCGTCCGGGGGACCACGGCGTGTCGTCGGATCGCGTGGATCACGCGGATCGCGCCCGCGCGGTTCCGGCCGTCCACTAGGGTCTGTCTTCCCGCTCCGGACGGCTCCCGCGTCCGCTCCCGCTCGTGAAGTGCGGTGATCCCCCTTGTTCAAGCCCCGTGCCGGTCTCGTCCCGTCGCTCGCGCTCAGCGCGGTGCTGCTGTCGGCGAGCGTGCCGACGGCCGGTGCCGCCGACGGGCTGGGCGATCCGGTCTTCCCCTCGCTCGGGAACACCGGGTACCGGGCGCTGCGGTACGACCTGGCCTTCGACTACCGGGCCGACAGCCGGACGGTGGACGGCACGGCGGTGATCACCGTACGGCCCGACCGCCCGCTGGCCCGGCTGGAGTTGGACGCGCTCGGCCTGACCGTGCGCGCCGTACGGGTCGACAACCGGCCGGCCGGCTTCACGACCCACGACGAGAAGCTGACGGTCACCCCGGCCGGGGCGTTCCACCCCGGCGTCGTCACCCGGCTGACCGTCGAGTACTCGGCCGACCCGCGCGCCCGGCTGCCGCACACCGGCTGGGTCCCGACCCCGGACGGCTTCGCGGTGGCCGGGCAGCCGAACAGCGCGCACACCGTGTTCCCGTGCAACGACCACCCGAGCGACAAGGCCGGGTTCACCATCGCGGTGACCGCGCCGGACGCCCTCCTGGGCGTCGCCAACGGGGAGTTGGCGGCCACCGAGCACCCCGGCGACGGCCGCACCACCCGCCGGTACGTCTCCCGCGAGCCGATGGCCACCGAGCTGGTGCAGGTCTCGGTCGGCGACTACACCGTGCGCGAGCGCACCGGACCGCACGGCCTGCCGCTGCGCGACGTCGTACCCGTCGCCCGCGCCGCCGAACTGGAGCCCGCGCTCGCCCTCACCCCCGGCCAACTCGCCTGGGCCGAGGCGCACCTGGGGCCGTTCCCGTTCGAGACCTACGGCCTCCTGCCCGCCAACAGCGACGATCCTGACGCGTTCGCCTTCACCGGTCTGGAGACCCAGACCCTCACCCTCTACAAGCCCGGCTTCCTGCGCCGGCCCGAGTCCGCGATCGGCTCGCACATGATGCACGAGCTGGTCCACTCCTGGTTCGGCGACAGCGTCACCCCGGCCCGGTGGTCCGACCTCTGGCTCAACGAGGGCCACGCCGACTTCTACGGCCTGGCGTACCGCTACGAGCGCGGCTGGCCGGACGCCTGGGGCTACACCACGCTGGCCGACCGGATGCGCTACCTCTACGGGCTGGGCGACCAGTGGCGGCACGACTCGGGGCCGGTCGCCTCCCCCACCGCCGCCGACCTCTTCGACAGCCAGCGGTACACGGGCGGCGCGCTGGTGCTGTTCGCCCTGCGGGAGAAGGTCGGGGCGGCCGCCTTCGACCGGATCGAGCGCGTCTTCCTGGACCGGCACCGGCACGGGAACGCGGACACCGACGACTACGTGCGGACGGCCTCCGAGGTGTCCGGGCAGGACCTGCGGGGCTTCCTGGAGGACTGGCTGTACGGGATGCGGACGCCGCCGATGCCGGGCCATCCGGACTGGGTGGTGAACCCGGTGGGCATGGCGGGGGCCGCTCCGGGGGCGCCGGTCCCGGAGGGCGGGGCCGCGGTGGCGGGCGGGCCGACGGTGGCGCACGGCTCCGGGACGCTCTGACGGCGCGACTGGGACTGCTGGTGCACGCCCGGCGCGTCGCCGTGCGTCCGGCCGCCCCCGCACGCCCCTGACCGACAGGGGCGGGTGGGGCCATGGTGGATACCACGGCCCGCCCGCCGCCCGGCCGAGTCCCGGTCGGCTCGCGGGCCGTCCAACGTCTCCGCGCGTGCCGTCCCGGCCCCGGGAACGCCTGACGGCGGCCCCACCGCGGCACGAGCACGGTGCGGCCGCCGTCAGGGCGGCCGAGGCCTCGGTCAGCCCGCTGCCGGATCCACGGTGAAGCGGACGGAGGCCTCCAGGCTGCGCACCAGCGCCTGGGCCTCCTCCGGAGTGTCCGCGCCGACCGCGATCAGGCCGATCCGGTTGCTGACCGAACGGTGCGGGTTGATGATGTCGCCCGGGCCGACGGTGAGTTCCGCGCGGAGCACACTCGGGTGGGCCAGCACCTCCTCCCAGCCCTCGACCGCCACCAGGCGGCCGGGCCGAGGGGTGAGGAAGCGGATCGCCGCGCCTCGGGTCGGGCGGAGGGCCGCCTTGTCGATCGGGTTGCCCAGCGCGTCGTCGTAGACCAGGCCGAACCACTCCAGGTCCGGGATGGCGTGGGCCAGCAGGCGGTGGATCCAGCCGCCGCCGTTGCGCACGTGGGCCTCGCCCAGGACGACGCCGCGTTCGGTCAGCCACAGTTCGACGTGGAACTGCCCGTGGGTCAGCCCCAGCGCGGTGAGGCCGGCGACGACCTCCCGTTCGATCTCCTTCGCGGAGTGCTCCGGGAGGATCGCGGGGATGACGTACTCGATCTCGAAGAAGTTCGGCGGCGGGAGCAGTTCCTTGGAGGTCAGGGCGAGGAGGTGCGGTACGCCGTCGAGGAAGACGCCCTCCGCGCTGAACTCGGGACCCTCCACGAACTCCTCGACGATGAAGGTGCCGCCGCACCAGTCCGGCAGGAAGTCCAGGGCCTCGGTCAGCTCCTCCGGGCTCTCGATCCGGGTCACGCCCTCGCTGCCCCACATGTCGCGCGGCTTGACCACCCAGGGTCCGGTGGACCGCGCGAGGAACTCGTGCGCCGCCCCGGCGTCCTCGCACACCCGGAACCTCGGCTGGAGGAAGCCCGCGGCGGCGAGAGCGGCCCGCGCCTCGTCCTTCGTGCGGATCCGCCGCACCGCCTCCGGCGGGTTCCCTGGCGCGCCCACCGCGGCCGCGGTCTCGGCGACCGTCTCCAGGGCCAGCTCCCGCAAACCGAACACCACGTCGAACCTGTTGCCCGCCGCGACCTGCTCGCGCGCCCAGGCCGCGGTCACGCCGCGCTCCTCGAAGTCCACGACCGACGTGGCGTCGACGAGTTCGGTGATGGTCGGTGTCGTGGCGAGGGTGGCCGCGTGGTTCGTCACGTGCACGGTCATGCCGCGCTTGCGGGCCTGCTGGACCGCCTGCTCGGCGACGTCGACGGTGAGCCCGAAGATCCCGGCTCCGCCGACGAAGAGGAGCTGCGGGGAAGAGTTGTCGGTCATCTGTGCTCCACGGATGGTCGGGTGGTCGGGTGGTCGGGTGGTCGGGTGGTCGGGGGCGAGGCACGGGGCGCCTCCGGGTCGCGGCGCCGCTCGCCGGTCGGATACCTAGACCTTCTCGCCGTGCGGCTGCTGGTCGGGCAGCTCGCGAAGAGTCCGGACGGGTGAGAGGAGGACGGGCAGGAAGGACGTCGACACGAGGGCGCCGCCCACCCAGAGAGCGGTCTGCACACCGGCCAGTTCACCCAGCAGGCCCGAGAGCCCGGCACCGACCGCGAGCGCTCCGGTCAGCAGGAACCTGAACGTGGCGATCATCCGGCCGAGCAGTGCGTCGGGGGTCATCCGCTGGCGCAGGGTGACGCCGAGAACGTTGTCCATGCCCATCTTGAAGATGTACGTGAACCAGCCCGCTCCGGCCAGGAGCAGCCACGGACCCCGGTCGATCAGTGGCACCAGCAGCCCGGCGGGTGCCAGGTACAGGCCGCCGACGGCGAGGGTGCGCCCGTAGCCGAAACGACCGGCGAGGGGCCGGGCGGAGCGGGCACCACAGAGGACGGCCACCCCGCCGACCGCCCCGAAGAGGCCGAACGCCGCCGACGACAGGCCGAGTTCACGCACGAACACGATGGGGAGCATGGCGGTGACCATGGCGGAACCCAGGTTCACCAGGGTCGCCGAGAGCGCGAGTGCCCGGAGGTGCCCGCTGCCGAAGACGTGACGCACCCCCTCGCCGATCTGTGCCCGCAACGGGACGGCCCCGGTGCGGCCGGGGGGCGTCGCCCTCGCCGTGCGGCGGATGCCGGTCAGCCGCAACCCCGAGGCCAGGTACGCTCCTGCGGTGACCACGAGGGTGACGGGAGCGGTGAGCAGCGCGACGAGTGCGCCACCCGCGCTCCGGCCGGCCATGTTGCCCAGCGCGAGCAGCGTGTTGATGTCGGTGTTCGCCCGGATCAGGCCGTCCCGGCCGACGATCGAGGGCAGCACGCTCTGCGACCCCACGTCGAAGAAGACGGTGGCGCAGCCGTTCAGCAGGACGATCGCGTAGAGGTGGCCGAGGGTGAGCACGTCCAGCCACCAGGCCAGCGGCAGGGTGGCGAACAGCAGGGCCCGGCACAGGTCCGCCGCGATCAGTATCCGCCGGTGGTCGAGCCGGTCCACCCACGCGCCGGCCGGGAGGCCGATGAGCAGGAAGGCGACGCTGCTCAGGCTCGCGAGCGCACCGACCTGGCCGGGGCCGGCGCCGAGGGCCTCGACGGCCGCCAGCGGCACGGCGACGTAGCTGATGTTGGTGGCGAGCTGGCTGAGTACGAACGAGGTGAGCAGCGCGCGGAAGTCGGGTGTCCGCCGGGGGGAGTCGGATCGCATGACGCGATCACCCTGCGGTTGGTCCGGGGCCGAGGTGCTGACGGTGTCCTCCCGTGGTCCTGCGTTCCGGGTGCCGCTGCGGGCCCGGTTCAGAGTTCGTACTCGAAGACGACGCCCGCCTCGGCGCGGTCCAGCACGGCCTGGCACTCCTGCGGGCTGTCGGCCCGGGCGATGAGGAATCCGTAGCGGGCGAAGTACCCGTCGGGCGGCATCAGCATCCGGGTGCCGGGGCCGGCCAGGGCCACCGACTCGTACAGCCCGGCTCCGGGGTCGGCGCCGGGCATCTCCAGCCTGGTCACCGTGCAGTTCGAGGGCGGGCACAGGAAGCGGATCGCGGCCGCCGAGTTCCGGCTCCGGGTGAGGTCCGGGCGGCTGCCGAACGACACGTCCGCCTGGACCAGGCCGGAGTCGACGCCGGTCGCGATCCGCCCGAGGTAGGGGATGAGGTCGCCGCCGAGGCGTCCGTTGACCTCGACGACCACGTACCCGTCCGGAGTGAGCTTGACCTCGGTGTGGGTCATGCCGTGGGTCCAGCCGAGGGCCCGGTGGGTCTCGGCGAGCATCTTCCACAGCTCCTCGTCCGCGAAGAGCGGGTCGTCGGCGTGGACGGTGTGGCCGACCTCCTCGAAGTACGGTTCGCTGCCCAGCTGCTTGCGGGCGATCAGGTACGGCAGGTACTCGCCCTCGAACACCGCCGCGTCGACGCTGATCTCCGGCCCGGTGAGGAACTCCTCGACGAGCACCTCGGCGTGGTTGACCATCCCGGCCTGCCCGGCCGACCGGGTGATCTCCAGGGCCGGGGCGATGTCCTCCCTGGCCGAGACCTTCACGACGCCCTGGCTCGCGCCCATGCTGCGCGGTTTGAGCACCAGCGGGTAGCCGACCCGGCGGGCGACGTCCTCGATCTCCTCCGGAGAGGTCACCAGGGCCACCACGGGCTGGCGGATGCCGGCCTGGGTGAGCAGCTCCCTGGTCACGCTCTTGTCCCGCACCGCGGCCACGGCCCGCGGCGTGGGGCCGGGCACCCCGAGCTCGGCGGCGGCGCGGGCGGCGGCGAGGATGCTGGCCTCGTGGTAGCAGTACACGCCGCGCACGGGGCGGCGGGCGGCCAGTTCACGTGCGGCGCGGGCGACCGTCTCCGGGTCGAAGATGTCCAGGACGGTGGATCCGGCGAGGTGGGGGGTCTGCCAGGTCGGCTCCTCGGAGTCGAACAGCCAGATCTCGCTGCGCTGGGAGGCCGAGGCGATCAGGTACTCGCGGAACTGCTGGTAGCCGCTTCCCAGGACGAGGAGCACACCCTGCGGATCAGTCATCTCTTCTCCCCAACGCATAACGGATTGGCCGGATTCGGGCTGTGAGGAGTTCCTTGCCGTTCGGGAGCGCCCACGTACGCCTGGCGCGTCCGGCGCGCCGGCCCGGTGACCGGAACGACCGGTCTGCCGCGTCGAAAGGCACGGTATGACCACGCCGACTTCACCTGCGTCCACGGGAAGTTCATTCCTCGTAAGCGTCACGCTGACATCGCCCCGCCGGGACTAAGCGATCCGCTTACTTCTGCGCGCCCGCGGCTTCTGCCAGTGTTGATGTTGGTCCGGATGTCCTGGACAGGATCCGGCCGGTCTCGCACGCCCTCCCCACCGGGAGTGGACGGCTGGAACCCGACCGGCTCGGCACGGGGGTATCTCGCGTTCTTCCACCATCGGCGGTCCGGTCAATGCCGCCGAAGTCTGATAACGGAGTGCTCACAGTGAAATCCGTGCTCGTCTTCTCCAAGTGGCCGAGTGTCAGGAACGTCGGTCTCGTCGCCGACCGGCTCCGGGCCCGCGGGCTGCGGTCGGTGCTGGTGTCCTGCCTTCCCGACGACCGCAATCGCGACAGGTGCGACGACCACCTGGTCTTCGACTGGGACAGTGAGGACGTGGCGGCGCTCGTCGCCCGGCTCGACCGGCGCGGCATCGAACCCGTCGCCGTCGTCAACATGGTCGAGCCGTTGATCCCCTGGCAGACCGCGGTGGTCACGCACTACGGCCTGCCGGGCCCCCGCGCCGGCCTCGACGTGCTGGCCAGCAAGTACCTGGTCAGGGAGCGCATGCGGACGCTCGGGCTGTCCGCCGTCCGCTTCTCCGACGACCTGGCGGCGGTGGACTTCTTCCCGGCCATCGTCAAGCCCTCGCGGGAGTCCGCGGCCTCCTGGCTGGTCTACCGGGTGAACGACCCCGAAGCCCTCCTCGCCCATCGGCGCCTGCTGGCCGAACTCGGCGAGACCGGCACCGAGATGATCGCCGAGGAGTACCTGCCCGGCATCGAGTTCTCCGTGGACGGCCTGGTCGTCGGCGGCCGCTTCCACCCGGTCCTGGCCGTCGAGAAACCCGAACACGACGAGATCAGACACCACGACGCGGGGCTCCGGATCCATCCGCCCCAGCAGGACCACGTGCGCGAGGGTGTGCGCGTCCTGAGCGCGACGATCGGCGCCCTCTGCGCCGACCTCGGCCTCGACCAGCTCTGGCTGCACGTCGAGGGCCGTGCCACCCCGGACGGCCGGACGGAGCTGGTGGAGATCAATCCGCGCCCCGGGGGCGGGATGTATCCCACGGTGATCCGCGAGAGCAGCGGAATCGACCCGTTCGAGACGGTCGTCTCCATGTCCCTGGGCGACTTCACCGTCCCGGCGGAGCGACCTGACCCGCTCCGCGCCCTGCCGATCATCGGCTGGGTCGATCTGGAAGCCGAGGAACTCGGTACCGTCGACGTCAGGACCACGGAGGACGATCTGCGCGCGCTGGCCGGTGTCATCGACGCCGAGGTCGTCGACGGCTACCGGGTGACGAGCCTGGAGAAGGAGAACTACTTCCTCCGCTTCGTGATCACCGCCGACTCGGAGGCGCAGTTGCGGGCCCGGACGGCGACCGTCCTGAGCACGCTCGACTTCCGCATCGCGCCACGCCGGCCCGAGGAGTGACGGCGCTGCCGGAGGGGGCCGCAGCCGTAACCCTTCCGGCGCAGCGTCGTTGGACCGGCCATGAAGAAGCGCAGCATGCTCGCCGTCGCCTCGCTCGCCGTCGGTGTCGTGGCCTCCCTCACCGCGCCGAGTGCGCACGCCAGTGCCGTGGGCGGGCAGGAGGGGCTGCCCGGGCCGCTGAGCAGCTCTCCGGACCTGCCGGGGCAGGTCGGTGACGCGGGTGGCGTCTTCGGGCAGGCCACGGGCTTCGTGACCGGGTCGGCGGACGGCCTGGTCGGGGTCACTCCGGCGTAGTCCCGCGGGCCCGTTCGGCGCTGCTCCGTCCTGTCCTTTTCCGTCTCGCGCTGTCCGGTGCTGTCCTGTTCCGGTGCTCAGGACATCGGGGCTCCGAGGTCCTGGGTCCAGTACGGGGTGCCGGCCGGGCTGGTGGCGAAGCCGACGCCGATGTCCTTGAAGCCGCAGTCGAGCATGTTGGACTGGTGGATTCCGCCGTCCATCCAGCGGGCGAAGACCGCGGCCGGGGTGGCCGGGCCCCGGTCGAGGTTCTCGCCCCACTGGGACCAGCGGTAGCCGGCACCGGTGATCCGGGCCTCGGCGCGGATGCCGTCCGGGTTGACGTGGTCGAAGAAGCCCCGGGTGGCCATGTCGTCGGCGTGCTTCTGGGCGGAGCTGTGCAGCCGCGGGTCGATCCGCAGTGGCGCACAACCCGCCTTGCCGCGCTCGGCGTTGACCAGGTCCACCAGTTGGCGTTCCGGGTTGGGCTGCGGGGAGACGGTGCGGGTCGCGGTCGGCGAGGGTGTCGGCGTCGGTGTCGGGCTCGTCGCGGCGGTCGGAGTCGGCACCGGTGTGGGGGCGACCCCGACGGGCGCGACGGCGGCCGTCGGGGTGTCCTGGGCCGCGGTCGGCTGGGTGTCCTGGGCGGCGGCCGGGGCGGTCGGCTCCGGTGCCGTCTTCCGCGGCGGCTCGCCTCCCTGCGGCCAGACCAGGGCCAGGGTGGTCACCGCCACCGCGGCGGCCGCGCCGCTCGCCAGGACGGCCTTGCGGGCCGCGGTGCCGGCCCAGCCTCCGGGACCGCCCGCTCCGGCGTGGGCGCCGGTGCTGCCGTGGGCTCCGGCCCCCGCGCCTTGGCCCGCTCCGGCGGCCGCCGTCGAGGAGGCCGCCGTGGCCGCGGTGTGTTGGAAGTGCAGCAGCACGGGCGAGTCGAGCGGGACCGGCACCAGGGCGAGGCCGGCCAGCAGGCCTTCGGCCGGGAAGAGGTCACGGCCGAGGCGGCCGCAGTCGGCGCAGTCGCGGATGTGACGGGCGATGCGCTTGCGCCAGACCGAGTTCGGGGCGCCGTCGAACCCCGCCGTGAGCTCGGCCAGTCCGGAACAGCGGGGGTAGGCGCCGAGCGCGCGGACCACGACCCGTCCCGCTTCGAGCTGCTTCTTCATCCGCTGCACGCGCACGGCGGTGTGCTGCGGGCTCAGGTCGAGGGCCTCGGCGAGTTCGGCGCGGGTGAGTTCGCCGACCGCCTCCAGCCACCAGAGGGCGAGCAGTTCGCGGTCGTCCGGGTCGAGCCAGCGGGTGGCCTCGGCCACCTCCCGGCGCTGGCCGGACAGACCGAGGCGCAGGATGGTGAGGTCGGTGAAGTCGGCCCTGGGGTCGGCGACCTCCCAGGTCTCGTCCAGCCCGCCGACGGTCGGCTGCTGCCGGCCGTCGGCATGACGGCGACGCACCTGGTTCATGGTGATGGCGACCAGCCAGGACCGGAAGGACCCGGGGTCGCGGAGCCCGTCCAGGCCGTCCAGCGCCCTGATCATGGTCTCCTGCGCCACGTCGTCCACGTCGGCGTGGCCGCCGAGGGCGCGGCCGGCCACGTTGTAGACGAGCGGCAGCCAGGCGGCGACCAGCGCCTCCCTGGCCTGCCGGTCACCTGCCTGCGCCGCGAGTACCAGGGTGCTCCCGGTCCTGTTCTGCACATCAGCGTTCATGGTCCGCACTCCGTCTTGCCGTGTTTCCGTCCGCCGCTGCCTCCTCGGAGACCTGTGGGGAGTGATCAGATAACAACAATGTGCGCGGAATCGGAAAATCGGCCCGGATCGACCGGCTCGGATCAGCCGACTCGATCCGGGCTGCCCGGTCCTGGAGTGGACCGGGCCTGGGCCGGTCATGCCGGGGCGGCGAACACCTGCGTCCACCAGGGACCGTTGGCGCCGGTCCGCACGCCCACGCCGAGCTGCTTGAACGAGCAGTTCAGGATGTTGGCCCGGTGACCGGGGCTGTTCATCCAGGACTCCATCACCGCGGCCGGGTCCTTCTGGCCACGGGCGATGTTCTCGCCCCAGGTGCTCCAGTTGTAGCCGGCGGCCTCGATCCGGTGGTCGGCGTGCTCGCCCTCGGGGCTGGCGTGGTCGAAGTAGTTGCGGTTGGCCATGTCGTCGCTGTGCGACTGGGCCGCACTCGCCAGCCGGGGTTCGGCACTGACCGGGCCGCAGCCGGCCTTGGCCCGCTCGGCGTTGACCAGGTTGACGACCTCCTGCGCGTCCGACGGCGAAGCGCCCCCACCCGCCGGCGGGCCTGCGGGGGCCCGCTTGGCGGCGGTCTGGGCAGCGGTCTGAGCCGTGGTCTGGGCGGCCGCGGCGGTGCGGGTGGCGCTCGGGCTCGCCTTGGCCGCGGAGGCCGTGGCGGTGGGGGTCGGGGTGCCGGCCGGAGTGGCGGCAGCCGACGCCGTCGGGGAGGCCCCGGTGCCGGCGGTCGGGGTGGCCGGGGCGCTCGGAGTCGCCGCCGGGTCGGTGGCGGTGGCGGTTCCCGACGGCGGAAGGTCGGGGTTCGTCCCGCCGGCGCCGGGGACCTGGATGCCCTCGCGCGTGCCCAGCTCGGCCGAGATCAGCGCGTCGGCGGCCAGCGACTGGCCGGCCATGTCGCGGTCGGTCTGCTTGCCGCCGTACGCCGCGTAGCCGGCACCGGCCAGCGCGGCGAACAGTCCGGTGCCGGCCACGACGGCGACGACCGCGGCGACCGGGACGATCCCGCCGCGCCGCCGGCCCCGCCGGCCCCGGCCGGTGTGCCGCTCGGCAGCACGCCGGGCCGCCCGGCCGCCGGCGGGGCCTCGGGCTCCGCTCCCGCTGTCGCCGCCTCCGCTCGCCGGGAGGATGGTCGTCCTGTCGTCGCTGTTCACGTGGCCACGCTTTCTGTTCCGGGTCGACTGGTCGGGTGCCGACACTTGGGAGACCTCCCGGCGGGGCGTCGATAACAGAAATTCCGAACGGATGTCCGGCGGTCGGGCCACGGCCTCAGCTGTCCTGGGTGTCCGGAGCCATGTCGTAGGTGAGGAACCCGGTCCGGGTGGCGACCTGGTCGTACTTGCCACGGGCCCGGTAATTGTCCTCGGAGGTGATCCAGCGGACGGTATTCCACCCGCGTTCGGCCGCGATTTCCCGCAGCCGGCCCAACAGCTCGTCCACCGCCCCGCCACCGCGGACCTCCGGCGCGACGAACAGGTCGTCCAGGAAGCAGCCGACGGCCCCGTGCAGGGGCCGCGAGAACGGACGGTAGTGGGCGAGCCCGACCGGCCGGCCCTCCTCGTCCCTGACCAGCAGCCCCGCCAGCTCGTGCGCGGGGTCGGTGAGCCAGGACCACACCAGCTCGGCCTTCTCCTCCGAAGCCGGCACCCGGTAGAACTCGCAGTAGCCCCGGAACAGTTCACGCCAGGCCGGGTAGTCGCCGGCCTCGGGCGCGCCGACGCTCCACGGGGTCGAGGGGGTGTCGCTCATCTCGCTCTCCAGTCACTCGGGGGCACTGTGAGCCCCCCAGCATGGCGCCCCGTCGGGCCACCACCGATCACCGCCCCGGCCAGGACCACCGCCCGTGCACGCCACTGCGTCGCCTTGCCGAAGCCGTACGGGTCGGCCCCGGCCCCGAAGCCGGGCGGGCGCCGCCGGGACGGAGCACCTCGGCGTGGCCCGTGACATCCCGGCCGCGCGGGCGACGTCCCGCATGGTCGCACCACGATCCGGTGGGCGGCGGCCCGACCGGCTCCCGGCGCTCCCCGGGATGCCGCCCGGGGCACGGACCACGCGCGCGGTGGTCGTGGTGCGGGGGTGGGGACCGGGGCCGAAGCTGGGGGGGTGGAGGTGGTGGTGTGCCGGGGTTGTGGCGGTTGGCGTCGGTGTCGCGGGAGGTGGCGGCGGAGGCGGGGCGGCGGGCGAAGACCGGGTTGCTGGCGCAGTGCCTGCGGGAGCTGGGGCCGGTGGACGGGGCAGCGGCGGTGGCACTGCTGTCCGGGGAGTCGCAGCGGCTGCGGACGGGGGTCGGGCCGGCCGCGCTGCGGGGGTTGCCGGAGCCGGCGATGGAGGCGTCGCTCGGGGTGCGGGAGACGGAGCGGGAGCTGGAGCGGATCGCCGGGGTGCACGGCGCCGGGGCGCAGGCGGAGCGGCGGCGGCTGGTGCACGGGCTGTTCGCGCGGGCGACCGGGGTCGAGCAGGAGTTCCTGCGGGCGGTGCTGGTCGGGGACCTGCGGCAGGGGGCGCTGGACGCGGTGGTCGGGGACGCCGTGGCGCAGGCGGCCGGGGTGCCGGCCGCGGCGATGCGGCGGGCGCTGATGTTCCGGGGATCGGCCCGCGCGGTGGCGGAGGCGGCGCTGACCGGCGGGGTGGCCGCGCTGGAAGCGTTCCGGCTGGAGGTGGGACGGGCGGTGCGGCCGATGCTGGCCTCCTCCGCGCCGGACGTGGCCACGGCGCTGGAGCGCACCGGTCCGGCCGCGCTGGAGTGGAAGCTGGACGGCATCCGGATGCAGGTGCACCGCGAGGGCGGACAGGTCGCGGTGTTCACCCGGAGCCTGGACGACGTCACCGCGCGCGTCCCCGAGGTGGTCGAGGCCGCGCTGGCGCTGCCGCTGCGCTCGGCGGTGCTCGACGGTGAGGCGATCGCGCTCGGCCCCGACGGGCGTCCGCGCCCGTTCCAGGAGACCGCCGCACGCGCCGCCTCCCGCCGGGACCCGGACCGGCTGCGCGCCGAAGTCCCGCTCGCCGCCTACTTCTTCGACCTGCTGCACCGGGACGGCGAGGACCTGGTGGACCGTCCGGGCCGGGAGCGCTGGGCGGCCCTGGCCGAGGCGGTGCCGGACGGCCTGCGGGTGGCCCGGGTCGAGACCGGCGACGCCGAGCGGGCGCTGGCCTTCTTCCGCGAGACGCTGGCGCTCGGCCACGAGGGCGTGCTGGTGAAGGACCCCGCGGTCGGCTACGCGGCCGGGCGGCGCGGCACGGGCTGGATCAAGGTGAAGCCCCGGCACACCCTGGACCTGGTGGTGCTGGCCGCGGAGTGGGGCAGCGGGCGGCGCCGCGGCTTCCTCAGCAACCTGCACCTGGGGGCCCGGGCGACGGACGAGGCCGGGACGGGCCCGTGGGTGATGCTCGGCAAGACCTTCAAGGGCCTGACCGACGAGACGCTCGCCTGGCAGACCGCCGAGCTGCTGGCCCGGGAGACCGGGCGGGACGCCCGGACGGTGCGGGTCCGGCCGGAACTGGTCGTCGAGATCGCGTTCGACGGGGTGCAGCGCAGCCCCCGCTACCCGGCCGGCCTCGCCCTGCGGTTCGCCCGAGTGGTGCGCTACCGGCCCGACAAGGCCGCCGCCGAGGCCGACACCGTCGAGGCGGTCCGGGCGATCGCCGCCGCCGAAGGGCTGTGAGCCGGGCGGTCGTCCGGACCCACCGCCCGCGGCCCGGACGCGAGCGCCGGACGCCAGGACACGGTGCTCCCGGCCCCGCATCCGCCGACTGACGCTCATTCAAACCTCTTGCCCTGCACGGAAGATACGACGGGAACCGAATCGGCCATTCTCGGTGATCCCGCCCCGGAACCCTCCGTGAACGGAACAACGGCGGGTTAGGTTGGCAGGGACCATGAGAAGGCGGCCGCCGGGCAGCCGGCGGCGCACTGGCGAGAGGTGCCCCACCATGCGGGTGAGTGTCGACCGGGACCGCTGTTGCAGCTCCGGGATGTGCGTCCTGAACGTCCCCGAGGTCTTCGACCAGGACGACGAGGACAGTCTGGTGAAGCTCCGTCAGACCACCTTCCGTCCCGACCAGTTCGAGGAACTCAGGCTGGCCGCGCAGCTCTGCCCGGGTGGCGCGATCACCGTGGTCGAGGCGGAACCGTACGGCACCCCGACCGCCCCGGCCGAGGGCTGACCGGCCCGGTCACGGCCACCGCACCACGGCGCGCCCCCACCGGCGTCCGCGCCACCGCACCCCCATCGGAGAAGATCGCCACGCAAGGAGACCCCGCCTTGACGAGCACACCCACCCACCTCACCGCCCCGTTCCCGGCCCCGCACTCGGCCGGCTGTCCGTTCGGCCCGCCGCCCGCGTACACCGAGGCCGCCGCCACCTCCCAGCTGTCCCGCATCGACCTGCCCGGGGGCGAGCCCTGCTGGCTGGCGACCGGCTACGCCGAGGTCCGCACCGTGCTGTCCGACCGCCGGTTCAGCGCGGACGTACGCCACCCCTCCTTCCCGGTGCTGGTCCCCGGCGTCCGGGAGCGGATCGTCGAGAACCCGAGCTTCCTGCGGCTCGACGACCCCGAGCACGCCCGGCAGCGCCGGATGGTCACCGGGGACTTCCTGGTCAAGCGGGTCGAGGCGATGCGCCCGGACATCCAGCGGATCGTGGACGAGGCGCTGGACCGGATGACCGAGGGCCGCACCGAGGCCGACCTGGTCGCCGGCTTCGCACTGCCCGTCCCCTCGCTGGTGATCTGCCTGCTGCTCGGTGTGCCGTACGAGGACCGCGAGTTCTTCCAGGGGGTCAGCCGGACGCTGCTCACCAACACCAGTACGGTCGAGCAGCTCCTCGCGGCCCAGGACGAGCTGCTGGACTACCTGGAGGCGCTGACCGCCAGGAAGCGGGCGCGGCCGGAGGACGACATCCTCAGCCGGCTCGCCGTCCGGGACGACCTGACCCCGCGCGAGGCCGCCGCCACCGGCATCCTGCTGCTGGTCGCCGGGCACGAGACCACCGCGAACATGATCGCGCTCTCCACCGCCCTGGTGCTGGACCGGCCCGAGCAGATCGCCAGGCTGACCGACCCGGCCACGGTGCCCGGCGCGGTGGAGGAGCTGCTGCGGCACCTCACCATCGTGCACACCGGGGTGCCCCGGGTGGCACTGGAGGACGTCGAGCTGGGCGGCACGACGGTCAGGGCCGGGGAGGGCGTGATGGCGATGCTCTCCACCGCCAACCGGGACGAGGAGGTGTTCGGCGGCGCCGGCCGGCCGCCGACCGACGAGCTGGACCTGGACCGGGACGCCCGGCGGCACATGGCCTTCGGCTTCGGCGTCCATCAGTGCCTCGGCCAGCCGCTGGCCCGCGCCGAGCTCCAGATCGCGCTGGCCACGCTGTTCCGCCGGCTGCCCGGGCTGCGGCTGACCGTCCCGCGCGAGGAGCTGGCGTTCCGCACCGACTCGTTCATCTACGGGATGCGGTCACTGCCCGTGACCTGGTGACGACCTGGTGACGACCTGGTGACACCCTCGTGGCGCCGCGTCGCGCCGCGCCCTGGCACCGGCGGGGCGCCGGGGATCACCCGGCTGGCCCCGGAGCCGGGGCGGAGGCAGGCTGTAAGGGCGAAGTGACACCACCGGCCCTGCCGCGCCTCCGGCCCGGCGCCCGGGACGGCCGAGGAGACGGAGCCCGCGATGACCGACATGAGCGACCGGTCCAAGGTGAGCACCGAGGAGGACGAGGACGTCCGCGCCGCGGACCCCGAGGAGGGCGTCCCCTCGATGCAGAACCTGCACGCCCAGGACACCTCCCAGGCGGAGGGCGCCCCGATGCCGGACGAGCCCGGCCTGTCCGGCTGACCCGTCCGCCGTACCGAACCGACCGCCCGGTGGGACCGGGCGGTCGCCGCTACCGCAGGTGTCGCTGCTCCGGCGGCGGGCCACCCGCAGGGGAGGATAGGCGCATGACCGAACACGACCAGAGCAACCGCCAGGCCCGGCCACCCGCGGACCCGCGCACGTCGTGGGCGACCTGGACCACCCAGTCGATCATCAGCGGCCCCGGCGGCGTGACCACCACGGAGATCGGCCCGATCTCCGGCGACCTCACCGTGCACACCACCTGGGTGGACGGCGAGGCTCGGCTGACCGTCCAGTACACCGGCGCCTTGGACTGGTACACCGTCGTCGGCAGCCCGGTACGGGCGGCCGACGAGACCACCGCGCGGACGATCCACCAGGCGATGGTGCACGGCGTCAAGGCCGGCGGGGGCGCGACCGCCCCGGCACCGCCGGAAGCCTAGGAGCCCCGGGCCCGGGAACCCTGGGCCCCGCCGCGAGGAGCCGGTTCAGGGAGTCGGCTCGGCCTTCGGCGGCGGCGCGGCGGCGGTCCAGTACCCGGGGTCGGCGGGGCGGCGGGGGCGCAGGTCCTCACGGACCTCGTCGGCCAGGCGCCGGGTGTCGCGGCGGTTCATGGTGGCGCCGATGCCGGCGCCCACCAGCAGCGGGGTCACCGACGGCAGGCGGCGCAGGGAGCTGCGGGTCAGCCGTCGGCGGACCTGCTGGCGGACCTCCGAGCCGAGCGCCAGCGCCGCGAAGCCGGCGGGGCGGACCAGGAAGGACGCGTCGATCCCGCGACGGTTGGCCCAGGCGCCGAGGTAGGCGCCCGCCCGCTGGGTGGCGGTGCCCTGCGCCGGGGTGCCGTAGACCTCGTGCAGCTCGGCGATCAGCTTGACCTCCACCGCCGCCACCGCGAGCGTCTCGGCCGCGATCTCCACCGGCATCGCGGGCGGCACCGGAAGCATCGCCGCCGCGCCGACCCCGGCGCCGAGCGCGCTGGAGGCCCGGACCGCGCCGGTGACCAGCAGGTCGGCCAGCTGCTCGGGGAAGGCCGCGGCCGGGTGCTGGGCCCGCAGGGTGGCGAGGTCGCGCACCGGGATCCGCGGCGCCGCCTGCACCAGCTGTTCGGTCATGGCCCTGCCGCCGTACGCGGCGCCCTTCGCCGCGCCCCTGGCGGCGGCCCGGCCGCCGCTGCCGAGCAGCCGGGCGGTGTGCAGCACCACGGCCCGGCCGCGGCCGCGCTGCTTCGCCGCGTACTCGGCGACCTGACCCCTGCCGAGCGGCTGCTCGGCCTCCTCGACCAGCTCGGCGAGCCGCTCGGTCAGGTCGGGTCCGGGGGCCGGCCGGGAGCGGCCCGGCCTGCGGAAGACTGCCATGGGAACCCCTTTCACTGCGGCACCGCCCGGCAGAGCCGGACTACTCGACGACCTCCACCCCGCGCCAGAACGCCACCCGGCCGCGCACCTGCTCGGCCTCGGGCGACGGGTCGGCGTAGAACCAGGCGGCGTCCGGGTTGGTCCGCCCGTCCACCTCCAGGGTGTAGTAGCCGGCGGTGCCCTTCCAGCCGCACACCGTGGTGGTCCCCGAGGGCCGCAGGTACTCGGCGCGGACCGCCTCAGCCGGGAAGTAGTGGTTGCCCTCGACGACGACGGTGCGGTCGCTCTCGGCGATCACGATGCCCTGCCAACTCGCTGTGGTCATAGGGCGATTGTGCCCGAAGCAGGGCCCCCGGCGCCGGCGCCTCCGGGGAGCGGCCCGGCGGTCAGGACAGCGGGTGGGCATGGACCGGCAGGTGCGGGCTCTGGTGGCCGCCGCTGGCGAGCATCCTGACCTCGCCGGCGTCGCTGATCTCCGCCCGGACGATCCCGCTCTCGTCCTCGTACACCGGATGGCCGCCCGGGCCGGTCGCGTCGGTGCGGGTGACCACCACGACGTCCTGCGGGGCCTGGGTGCCGGGGGTGCCGGGGAAGGTGAGGGCGTAGCGCTCGGCGGCGTTCATCACGGCCCGCCTACCCGACGGCCCGGGCCGGCTCGACGGCCCCGACGTGCGAGCCGCGGACCTCCAGCTCGGCGAGCAGCCGGGCGGTGGCCTCCGCGACCGCGTCCACGGCCCGGTCGAAGGCCTCCCGGTTGTGCGCGGCGGGGGCGCGGAAGCCGGACACCTTGCGGACGTACTGGAGCGCGGCGGCGCGGAAGTCCTCCTCGTCGGCGTCGGGCGTGACGGGAGGTCGCAGCGTCTTGATGTTGCGGCACATGCTCCCAGTCTCGCGCGCGGGAGCCGCGTCGGCGACCCCCGTTCGTCACGCGCACCTCACGGAGCCGTCATCCGGCCGGATTAGGATGCCGGACGAACGAATTCGTCCCACCACCTCATCCCGCCACCCCGTCCCGCCTTCCCCTCGCCGCGCACTCCCCCGGTCCGTCGGCATCACTCCGGAGTCACCCCCTTGCCTCTCGCGCTGCTCGCGCTGGCCGTCACCGCGTTCGCCATCGGAACCACCGAATTCGCCGCCATGGGGCTGCTCCCCCAGGTCGCCGACAGCCTCCACGTCTCCATCCCGCAGGCGGGCTGGCTGATCTCGGCGTACGCGCTGGGGGTGGTGGTCGGCGCCCCGCTGCTCACCGCGCTGGCCGCCGGACGGCCGCGCAAGGCGGTGCTGGTGGCGCTGGCCGCGCTGTTCGCGACCGGCAACCTGCTGTGCGCGATGGCCCCCGACTTCTGGACGCTGGCCGCCGCCCGGCTGATCACCGGGCTGCCGCACGGCGCCTTCTTCGGGGCGGGCGCGGTGGCGGCGGCCGAGCTGGTCCGGCCGGACCGGCGGGCCCGGGCGGTGGCCGTGATGTTCTCCGGACTGACCGTCGCCAACATCGTCGGCGTCCCGGCCGCCACCCTGCTCGGCCAGCACCTCGGCTGGCGGGCGACCATGCTGGTGGTCGTGCTGATCGCCGTCGCCGGGACGCTCGCCATCGCCCGGCTGGTGCCCGCGCTCCCCTCCCCCGGCCAGTCCGGGCTCCGGCACGAGCTGCGGGCCTTCCGCAGCGGGCAGCTCTGGCTGGCGCTGGCCACCGTGGTGTTCGGCTGCGGCGGCTTCTTCGCCTGCTACAGCTACATCACGCCGCTGCTCACCGAGGTCTCCGGGTACGCCACCGGCTCGGTGACCCTGGTGCTGGCGCTGTTCGGGGTCGGCATGACGATCGGCAACGTGCTGGGCGGCTTCGCCGCCGACCGGGCGCTGCGCCCCACCGTCTGCGCGGCCTTCGTGCTGCTCTCCGCCACCCTGGCGCTGTTCGCGGTGAGCGCGCACACCCGCTGGTCGGCGGCCGTCACGGTGGTGCTGATCGGGCTGTTCGGCTTCGCGATCGTGCCCGCCGTGCAGACCCTGGTGCTCCAGAAGGCGCGCAGCGCACCGACCCTGGCCTCGGCGACGGTGCAGGGCGCCTTCAACCTGGCCAACGCCCAGGGTGCGTACTTCGGCGGGCTGGCGCTGGACGCCGGGTACGGCTGGACCGCGCCGACGCTGGTCGGCGCGGTCCTGGCGGCCACGGGGACGCTGGTCGCGGTGCTCGCCTGGGTGGTCGACCGGCGCCGGCCCGCGCCCGTGGCGGTGGAACCGGCGGCGGCCGGTCCGCACGAGCACGCCGGTGCCCGTGCGGACGCCCGTGGGCCCTCGGTCAGCGCACGGTGACGGTGAACACGGGGGAGGCGGTGCTTCCGCTGATGATGCGCAGCTCGTTCAGGCCCTTGATGCCGAGCTTCGCGCCGAGCGAGTAGGAGCCGTCGGCGGTCGTGCGGACGGAGGCGGGCAGAGTCACCCAGGCGCCGTTCTGCTTCTGCTGGAGGGTCACCGTGCTTCCCGCCGGGAGGCCGGTGGTCGTGCCGGTGACCCGGAACAGCTGCCACGCCTGGACGGAGGAGACGGACGGCTGGGCGGTGATGCCGGCCTGCGCGGCGGCCGGCTGCACGGCGGCCACGGGCCGGGAGTCGGCCGCGGGGGCGGCGGCCACGGCGGTGCCCGCCAGGGTGAGGGAGAGCGCGCCGAGGGCGGCCACGGCGGCCAGGCGCAGGGAGTTCCGCTTGGAGACGATCACGGGTGGACCTCTTTCCAGGGAGGGTTCGACCCGAAGGCACAGGTGGTGCGGTTCGGGCTCCGTCATCTGTGGGGACGCCCCGCCCCCCTCCCCGGTTGTGGACGGACTGTCACCACCCTGTAACAGTACGCGACTCCACGGGTGTCGGAGCTCGCCCCGCGGCTCCCGGAGGTTCACCGGTTCCCCGAGGCGGGCTCCGACCGGCCCGGCCGGACGGCGTTGCGGCTAGATCTCCCCGTGCGCCTCGGCGAGCAGCTGGTAGCCGGCGCCGTTGGCCTTGATGCCCGCCTTCTCGTCCTCGGTCAGCTCGCGGCGGACCTTGGCCGGGACGCCGGCGACCAGTGATCCCGGCGGGACGGCCATGCCCTGCGGCACCACCGCGCCGGCCGCGACCAGCGAACCGGCGCCGATCCGGGCGCCGTTGAGCACGGTGGCGTTCATGCCCACCAGCGCGTCGTCCTCGACCGTGCAGCCGTGCAGCACCGCGTTGTGGCCGACCGAGATCCGTTCGCCGACCACCAGCGGGAAGCCGGGGTCGGCGTGCAGGGTGCAGTTGTCCTGGATGTTGCTGCCCGCGCCGACGGTGATCGACTCGGCGTCCCCGCGCAGCACCGCGCCGTACCAGAGGCTCGCGCCCGCGGCGACGGTCACGTCCCCGACCACGACGGCGTTCGGCGCCACGAAGGCGCTCGGGTCGACGGCCGGCACCTTGCCCCCGACTGCGGCGATCAGCGGCTCTGCCATGTCTCGTCCTCCTGATGACGGTGGGCGGTTGTGTCGCCGGTCAGCGTAGGGGGTCGGTCACGGCGCCATGCGGGCGAGGTCGGTTCCGGCGGCCGTCGGCCGGACGCCGCACAGCGCGGTCGTGATCACCTTGTTCCAGGCGGCGTTGGCGGCGTCGTCCGGGGCGTCGTAGACGGTGGTGCTCCCGGCGAACTCGCGCCTGCCGTCCGCCGAGCCGAGCATCATCGTGCTGTAGCCGGGGATGCCGCCGGCGTGGCCCCAGAAGGAACCGCAGGGGGTGTCCAGGCGTTGCAGTCCGAGGCCGTAGGTCCGGCCCTCGCCGTGGTCGGTGGTCTGTTGCATGGCGGCGAGTTCGGCCGGGCGCAGCAGGCGGCCGCCGAGCAGGGCGTCCAGGAAGGTGGTCAGGTCGGCGGTGGTGGAGACGCCCGCGCCGGACGGGCCGGCCATCGAGGGGTTGAACAGGGTGACGTCGACCGGGCCGGTGCCGGCCTTGTAGTAGCCGCGGGCGTGCGGGCCGGGGAGGAAGGGCGAGTCGCCGGGCATCCGGGTGCCGGTGAGGCCGAGCGGGCGGATGATCCTGCTGGTCACCTCCTCGTTCCAGCCGCGGCCGGTGAGCTTCTCGATGACCATCCCGACCAGGATGTAGTTGGTGTTGGAGTACTGCCAGTCCTGGCCGGGCGGGAAGGCGGGCGGGTAGCGCTTGGCGATGTCCACCAGGTCCTGGAGGCCGTAGTGCTTGAAGCGGCCGCCGGCGAGCCACTCCGGCCGCCGGAAGTCGAAGGCCTGGTCCTGGGTGTAGTCGGCGACGCCGCTGGTGTGGTTGAGCAGTTGCCGGACGGTGATGGCGCTGCTGTTCGGGACGATGCCCGGCAGCAGGCACTCCAGGCGGTCGTCGAGGTCCAGCCGGTGTTCGCCGACGAGCTGGAGCAGGGTGGTGGCGACGAAGGGCTTGGTGGCGCTGCCGATCCGGAAGGAGCCGCGCGGGTCGGCGGGCCGGCCGGTGGCGAGTTCGGCGACGCCGGTGGCGTTGCGCCAGACCAGCCGGCCGTCCTCGCGGACGGCGCCGAGGGCGGAGGTCGCGTAGCCGGGGTCGGTCATCCCGGCGAGGGCGGCGTCGGCGGCCGCCCAGTCGGCGTGGCGCTCGGGGGTGTCGCCGGCGCCGGCCCGGGTGGCGGCGCCGGCGTGCGGGGCGCCGCAGCCGGCGGCGGGACGGCCGGCGGGCTGGGCGGCGGCGGCCGGGGCCAGTGCGGCCAGCAGGCCGGCGCCGACGGCGGCCGCGATGGCGGTGCGCAGGGCCGGCCGGTTGCGCGCGGTGGCCGGAGCGGTCCGGGTGGCCGTCGGAACGGTCGGAAGGGTCGGGGCGGCGGTCATGCCGGCCTCCCTGGTCTGGGTGGTGGGAGTCGTCAACCGGAGCGTGGCCCCCGGCTGTTGACACTCTGTCAGAGCATCGGGTGGCGGTCATCGACCGATGGGCGGTGGCCGACCCTGATCGCACCCGGAACGGACCCGGAGCCGTACCCCGAGACGGCTCGGGGTACGGCTCCGGGAGGAACGGCTCCGGGAACAGCCGTGGGAACGGCGGCGGGGCGTGCGTCAGGCGAGCGGCGCCTTGGTGCGCAGGACCTCGATGAAGGCCCGCAGCCACGCCGGGTGGTCGGGCCAGGCGCGGGCCGAGACGACCACGCCGTCCACCACCGCCTCGCCGTCCACGAACTCGGCGCCCGCCGCCCTGACGTCCGGGGCGAGCGCGGGGTAGGCGGAGGTGCGGCGGCCGTCCAGCACGCCGGCGGCGGCGGTGATCAGCGGGCCGTGGCAGATCTGGGCGACCGGCTTGTCACCGGCGAAGAAGTGCCGGGTGATCCGCTGCACGTCCGGGTCGTTGCGCAGGTACTCGGGGGCGCGTCCGCCGGGGATGACCAGGGCCACGTAGTCGGCCGGGTCGACGTCGGCGAAGGCCAGGTCGGCGGGCCAGGTGTAGCCGGGCTTCTCGGTGTAGGTGTCGAACCCCTCGACGAAGTCGTGCACCACGAACTGGAGCCGCTTCCTGCTGGGTGCCGCGATGTCGACCTGGTAGCCCTCCTCGCGCAGCCGCTGGTACGGGTAGAACACCTCCAGTGACTCGGCGGCGTCTCCGGTGACGAGCAGGATCTTCGATGTCATCGCCGACATCCCTCCACGTGGTCGAGCCTCAGGTCGGGTGCGGGCCCCGGTCGGTGGCGGCCGGCCGGGGCCCGGTCCAACCTCCCGTACCGGCGACACGGTTGGCAACGGGGCGCACCGGGCGCACAACGGCGCATGCGGAGGTGTTCGCGCCGGTTGCACGGGGCGCGCGCCGGTTGCACGCCCGGCTGCGGGGGCGGTCGGACCGCGGCCTAGACTCCAGTGCTGCCCACGACCGTCCCCCTCCCGGAGGAGCCCATGCCGGACCGCACCACCTACCTCGTCCTCCCCGGCTACCGGAATTCCGGGCCCGGGCACTGGCAGACCCGCTGGGAGACGGCCGAGCCGGACTCGTTCCGCCGGGTCGTCCAGGCGGACTGGGAGCACCCGGAGCGGGCCGACTGGGTGGCCCGGGTGGACGCGGCGGTGGCCGAGGCCGCCGCCGAGGGCCCGGTGGTGCTGGTCGCCCACAGCCTGGGCTGCGTCGCGACGGCCCACTGGGTGGCCACCGCGCCCGCCGAGCGGACCGCCGCCGTCCGGGGCGCGCTGCTGGTGGCCCCGGCGGACGTCGACACCGCCGAGGTCCCCGAGCTGCTGGGCTTCCGCCCGGTGGCGCTGGAGCGGTTCCCGTTCCCGGCCGTCGTGGTCTCCTCGACCGACGACCCCTGGGTGCGCGCCGAACGGGCCCGGGCGTTCGCCGCGGCCTGGGGAGCCCGGTACGTCGAGCCGGGAGCGTACGGGCACCTCAACTCCGACTCAGGGCTGGGCGACTGGCCGGAGGGCCGCAAGCTGCTCGCCGAGCTGTGACCGCGCCGACGGGGGAACCGGGCGCGGGGGAACCGGGCACGAGGGAAGCGGGGGCAGCGGGACGATGAACCGGGGGACGACGAACCGACGCACGTCCCGGGCCAGGCGCGTCCTGGTCCGGCTGCTGGCGGCCGGCGGGCTGGGCGCCGTGCTGCTGTACACCTGGGGGCAGTGGGAGAGCCGCTCGGGCGGGCTGATGCTGGTCGCCGACCTGCTCAACCGGCCGGAGGCACTGCTCGGCGGGGCGCTGGCCGCGCTGATCGCGGCCGCCTGGCTCGGCGACCTGCGCACCGCCGTACGGACGGCCACCCGGTCGGTCACGGTGACCGCCGGGGTGGTGTTCCTGCTCGGGGTGCTGGCCGTGCACAAGGTGTCGGCGGCCGAGACCCGCAGCCGGGAGGACGCCCCGGCCGGGGCCGAGCGCTCCCTGGTGGTGGTGCACCTCTCGTACGCCGCGGGGCCGGAGGCGGGCGAGCGCTGGCAGGTGCTGCTGGAGACCGGCGCGGGCTGGTCGGCCCGGCGCTGGTCGCTCGCCGACGTCGGCGGCGGCCCGGACGGGGCCAGGCTGGTGGGGGCGAGCTGGACCGGACGGTCGCAGGTCACCGTGGTGACCGACTCCTACCGGCGGGTGTTCAACCTCGACCAGGACAGCGGCGAGCCGGTCGAGGCGCGCTGACCCCGCTCAGCCCAGCCCCAGGGCGTGGGCGCCGAGCGCCAGCAGGGCCGCGTTGCCGGCCGCGCCCAGGGCGGTGGCGGCCAGGAAGCGGACCGCCATGCCGTCCGGGAAGGGGCTCAGGGTCATCGCCGAGAGGAAGCCGGGCATCGTCCACACCACCGCCGTCCACTGCCGCACGGCGCTCGTGGCGCCCCCGTGACCCGCCGCGCCCGCGCCGGCGCGCAGTTCGTGGGCGGCGGCGAGCCCGATCACCAGGTAGCCGGCCAGGTAACCGGCCGAGGGGCAGAGGACGGCGGGGACGCCGAGGATGCTGTGCGGCATGCGGTCATCGTCCGCCGACGGGCCCCGGCCCCGCATGAGTACCCGTACTCATGCGGGGCCGGGCGGTTCACCGGTCCTCGGGGGACGGCGAGTCCGCGGTACCGGGCTGGGTGGTCGGCGGCGCGGAGCGGCCGGTCGGGCCGGTGCCGCGCGGCTTGCCGGTGTTCCCCTGGCCCCCGGTGGTGGGGACGCCGGTGCAGCCGGACGGAGCCGGCGAGCCGCTGGAGGTCGTGCAGTTGCCGTCGCGCCGGGGCGGGTCGGGGATGTAGACGGTGGTGAACTCCTTCTCCGGCATGCCCCGGACCGCGTCGCTCATCGCCTGCTGCCAGATCGGCCCGGGACCGGTGGCGCCGAAGACCTCGGCCTGGTACCTGCCGCCGATCCTGATGTTGCGCATCGGCACCTTGGTGCCCGGGCTGCCCAGCCAGACCGAGCCCGCCAGGTTGCCGGTGTAGCCGGTGAACCAGGCCGACTTCTTCTCGTCGGTGGTGCCGGTCTTGCCGGCGATCTGGCGGTTGTCGTCCAGGCCGAGGTCCCGCGCGGTGCCGCCCTTCTCGGTCACCCCGAGCAGCACGCTGTTGATCACGTCGGCGGTGCCCTCGGACATCGCCGGGGTGCACCGGGCCGGGGGCACCGGGACGTCGGCGCCGTCCACGGTGGTGATCCGGTTGATCGCCAGCGGCGCGCAGTAGGTGCCCCGGGCGGCGAAGGTCGCGTACACGTTGGCCATGGTCAGCGGGCTGACCTCCTGGGTGCCGAGACCGAGCGCGGGCAGTTCCTGGAGCGGGTCGCCGCTCGCCTTGCCCGTCACGCCCAGCTTGTTGGCCATCTGCTTGACCGCGCAGAGGCCGATCTCCTGCTCCATCTGCACGAAGTAGGTGTTCACGGACATCGCCATGGCCTGCTTCAGGTCGTACGGCCCGACCTCGGAGGTGCTCTCGTTGGGGATGGTCCCCTCCTTCTTGCCCTTGCTGAGGTTCTTCCAGGTGCCGTCGCAGGTCTTCATCGTCGGCCAGTCCATCCGGTTGGGCGAGTCGTACCGCTGGGTGGGCGGCAGACCGGCCTCCAGGGCGGCGGCGGCCACGATCGGCTTGAAGTTGGAGCCGGGCTGGAAGCCGATGCCGCCGCCCATCCCCGCGTCCACGTTGTAGTTGACGACGGTCTCGTTCTTCTCCTTGGCCAGGCCGTACGGGCGGGTCTGCGCCATCGCCAGGATCTTGCCGGAGCCGGGCTCGACCATCGTCATCGCGGCCGAGACCGGGTCGGTGACGTACACCTTGGTGGAGACGGAGTTCTGGGCGGCGGTCTGCTTGTCCGGGTCCAGGGTGGTGTAGATGTTCAGGCCGCCGGTGTCCCACAGCTTCTTGCGGTCGGCCGAGTTCTTGCCGAACTCCGGGTCCTGCTTGACCACGTGCCGCACGTAGTCGCAGAAGAAGCCCATGCCGGCCTTGGCGGTGATGCAGCCGTTGCGCGGGTCCTTGTAGTTGAGGCCGAGCGGGGCCGCCTTCGCCTCCCTGGCCTGGTCCGCGGTGATGTGCTTGTTCTCCACCATCTTGTCGATGACGGTGTCGCGGCGCTTCTGGGCGGCCACCGGGTGCAGCTTGGGGTCGTACTGGGAGGGGTTCTGCACCAGCCCGGCGAGCATCGCCGCCTCGGGGAGGCCGAGGTCCTTGGCGTCCTTGCTGAAGTAGCGCTGGGAGGCGGCCTGGATGCCGTACGCCTGGTGGCCGTAGAAGGTGATGTTGAGGTAGTTGGTGAGGATCTGCTCCTTGGTCAGGTCCTCCTCCAGCTTGATGGCGTACCGGAGTTCCTGGATCTTGCGGCCGAGCGTCTTGCGCTGGGCCTCGCGCACCGCGTCCGGATCGTCCCCGGCCTTCTCCACGTTGACGTTCTTCACGTACTGCTGGGTCAGGGTGGAGGCGCCCTGGACGGCGGCGCCGCTCTCCGCGTTCTTGGTGATGGCGCGCAGGACGCCCTTGAGGTCGACGGCGCCGTGCTCGTAGAAGCGGGCGTCCTCGATGTCGACCTGCGCGGTGCGGATCAGCGGGGACATCTGGTCGGCGGGTATGACGGTGCGGTCGCGCTCGTACACCTTGGCGATCAGGCCGCCCTTGGCGTCGAAGATCTGGGTCGCCTGGGTGAGCGGCGGCGTCTTGAAGTCGTCGGGGATGCTCTCGAAGCCCTCGGCGCCGTTCTTCGCCCCGAGCCCGACCGCCCCGGCCGCCGGGAGTACCACGCCCGCCAGCAGCACGCCGCCGAGCACGCTGGCGCCGAGGAAGGTGGCCGCGTGGCCCAGGAATCCGAGCGGGGTCGCGCGGCGCCTCGGGCGCTGGACCCAGGTGTCGCCCGGGTCCGAGGCGGCGGGTGTGCGGCGGCTCTTCGGTGACATAGATCGAACACTACGGCCGTGAACAGGCCGTGTGGAGCGGGTGTTGGCGAAGGATTGTCACAAAATCGCGACGGATTCGACTCATTGCCGAGGGCCGGACGCCGGTGCACACCGGGACAAGGACCGTTCGTCTACGGCCCGTTGCCCCGACGCGCCGGCTCCCCGCAGCTCAGCCGGCCGGGCAGAAGACGTCCCCGGCCGGGCGCCGGCCGGTCACCAGGTAGTCCGTCACCACCTCGTCGCCGCAGGCGTTCCCGTTGGCCCGGTACACGTCATGACCGCCCGCGTCCACCGTCACCATCCTGGCCCGGTCCCCGAACGCCGCGCGCAGCTTGAGCGCGCCGGCGTACGGGGTGGCGGGGTCGCGCAGGTTCTGGGCCAGCAGGACGTTCGCCGGGCCCCGGTCGGTGACCCGCACCGGCGGCTCGACGGGCGCGAACGGCCAGAAGGCGCATGGCATCACGTTCACCGGCATGCCGGCCGTGAGCGGACGGGCGGCGCGCTCGGCGGCGACGTCCCTGGTGTACGCGGCCTGGTCGGCGGGCCAGCTCACGTCGTTGCAGAGGGTGGCGGCCGAGGCCGCGATGTGGTTCTGCATCACGTCGTCCGGCTGCGACCCCGACTGGGTCCCGGGCAGCGGGCGGCTGCCCAGGCCCGCCAGCATCAGCCGGGCGAGGACCGGGAAGCGGCTGTCCGCGTAGAGGGCCTGCATCATGGTCTCGCGCAGCACGTCGCCGTTCAGCTCCGCCGGGTTGGCCCCCGGCCAGGGGATCGGCTCGCGGTCCAGGCGGGCGGCGAGGCCGAGGAAGAGCGGACGGACCTCCTCGGGGGTGTCCGCGAGCCGGTCCGGATTGTCCGGCGCCGCGGCCCACTTCGCGAAGTCGGGGAAGCGCTCCTCGGCGCCCCGGCCGAAGGCCGCGAGCCAGCCGCGCCCGACCCGGGTCGGGTCCGGGTCGTCGTTGCTGTCCAGCACGATCCGGTCGGTGCGCTCGGGGAACATGGTGGCGTAGACGGCGCCCGCGTAGGTGCCGTACGAGGTGCCCCAGGCGGACAGCCGGCGCTCGCCGAGGGCCCGGCGGATGCTGTCGATGTCGCGGGCCTCGTTCGCGGTGGAGACGCTGCGCAGCACCGGGCCGCCGTTGCGGGCGCAGGCCTCGGCGAACCGGTGTCCGGTGGCGACGTTCCCGTCGATCGAGCCGTCGGCGGCGGGCCAGGGGCGGAGCTTGACCCACGCCAGGTCCTCGTGTTCCAGGCCGCAGCTGATCGGGGTGGAGCGGCCGACCCCGCGCGGGTCGAAGCCGACCAGGTCGTAGCGGTCCCGGACGGACTCCGGGAGGCGACCGTACGCGTCGGACGGGCGGTCCAGGCCGTTGTCCCCGGGGCCGCCGGGGATGATCAGCAGGACACCGCGGCGCAGGCCCGGTTTCGCGGTGGCGATCCGGGAGACGGCGAGCGTGATCCGCGCGCCGTGCGGATCACGGTAGTCCAGCGGGACGGTGAGGTCGGCGCACTTCTGCGCCCGGTTCACCTCACCCTCGCAGGTGGTCCAGGCGAGGCGGTCGCTGCCGGGCTTCGGGCCGTCGGCCGCGCCGGCGGGCACGGCGCTCAGGGCGGTGACGGCGAGGGCGGCGGCCGCGGTGATCACGGCGGTGACGGTGCGAGCGGCGGTGATGGTGCGAGCGGACTTCGTCATGCCCAGGAGTCTGCTGGGGCACGGCAGTTGGGCCCATCCGGGCAGCAGGACGGTCGAGGGTGGGGAAATCCCCCGGACGCCTGGCGCGGGGTGGAGACCGCCACCGGTGGCGGTCTCCGGCCACGGCGGCGAGGGGTCGCGGGAGGGACCGGCGCCCCGGCCGGGTCAGAGGCCGAGCAGCCCCGGGTCGGCGGCGAGGGCGCGCAGCGGTTCGCGCGGGTCGGCGACCAGCCGGCGCTCCGCCAGGTCGAGGATGCCGCCGACGCCGGTGATCTCGGCGGCCAGCACACCGTCCTCGCGGACCAGCCGCTGCACCACCTGGAAGGTCTTGCCCTCCCGCCAGCTGAACGAGCAGCTGACCTCCACCGCGTCGCCCGCGCGCAGCTCCCGCAGGTACTTGACCGTGGTCTCCAGGACCACCGGGCCCACCCCCGCGGCGACCAGGTCCGCCTGGCGGATCCCGGCCGCCCGCAGGTACTCCCAGCGGGCGTGCTCGGCGTACTGGAGGTAGACCGCCTGGTTGAGGTGGCCCTGGGTGTCGGTCTCGTACCCGCGGACGGTGACGTGCGTGGTGAAGTCCTGATCGCTCATGCCCCGCACGGTACTCCCGGCCGCCGGGCGCCACCCCGTGTCCTGCGTCACCCCGGCCGGGCGGCCTCCCCGGTCACCCGGGCAGGACGGCGAGCAGCGCGGTCAGGGCGTCCGGGCGCAGGTCGACGGGCAGGTGGTCGACGGGGTGGAAGGCGCAGCCGAGCGCGGTCGCGCCGCCGTCGCAGGTGCGGTCGTCACCCACCATCAGCACGTCGGACGGGGCCAGGCCGAGGCGTTCGCAGGCGGTCTCGAAGATCACCGGGTCGGGCTTCTGGGCGCCGACCTCGCAGGACAGCACGTAGACGTCGACCAGTTCGTCCAGGCCGTGCGCGCGGAAGATCGGGCGCAGGTCCCAGCCGACGTTGCTCACCACCGCGACCGGCAGGCCCCGGCGGCGCAGCTCGCGCAGCACGGGGAGCGCGTCCGGGTACGGGCGCCAGCTCCCGGGCGCGATGTGGGAGTCGTAGAGGGCGTCCACGTCGAGGCCCGCGGGCGGCTCGGCGGCACGGGTCAGCGCGGTGTACGCGGTGCGGTGCAGCTCGGGGGTCAGGTCCCTGGTGTCCCAGGCCTCCTGGACCTCCGGTGGGATGCGGCGCGGCACCACCCCGCCGGGCAGTGCGCCGAACTCCTCCAGCCTGGCCACCAGTTCGGCCTCCTCCCGGGCGGTCAGGCCGAGGCCGGTGGCGGCGGTGTGGGCCGCCAGCCACTCCGCGGTGGAGACCACCCTGAGCAGGGTGCCGGAGAAGTCGAACATCACAGCTTTGATCATGACGGCGAGCCTAGCGGCGCCCCGCCCGGCCGTCCGGCGTTCCGGGTCAGGGCAGGGTCGGGTCAGGGCAGGGTCGGGTCAGGGCAGGGTGAGGATGCGCGGCCCGTCCTCGGTGATGGCGACGGTGTGTTCCACGTGGGCGGCCCGGCTGCCGTCGGTGGTGCGCAGGGTCCAGCCGTCCGGGTCGGTGCGGTGGTCGTCGCGGCCGCCGGCCAGCAGCATCGGCTCGATCGCCAGCACCAGGCCGGGGCGCAGCGGGTAACCCCGTCCCGGGCGGCCCTCGTTGGCCACGTGCGGGTCCTCGTGCATCCGGCGACCGATGCCGTGCCCGCCGTAGCCGTCCAGCAGGCCGTACCGGCCGGCCCGGGCGACGGTGCCGATGGCGTGGGCGATGTCCCCGGTCCGGTTGCCGGCCACGGCGGCGGCGATGCCCGCCTCCAGGGCGCGCCGGGCGGTCTCGATCAGGGCGGTGTCCTCGGGACGGGCGGTGCCGACGGTGAAGCTGACCGCCGAGTCCCCGGCCCAGCCGTCCAGGAGGGCGCCGCAGTCGATGCTCACCAGGTCGCCGTCGCGCAGCCGGTAGCCGTCCGGGATGCCGTGCACCACGGCGTCGTTCACCGAGGCGCAGATGACGGCCGGGAACGGGACGGGTGCGAAGGCCGGGCGGTAGCCGAGGAACGGCGAGGTCGCTCCGGCGGCCTTGAGGACGCCCCGGGCGACCTCGTCCAGCTCCAGCAGGCTGACGCCGGCCGCCGCCTGTTCCCGGACGGCCGCCAGTGCGTCCGCCACCACCCGTCCGGCCTCGCGCATCGCGGCCAGCGCGGTGTCCGACTTGAGTTCGACCATGGTGCGCCTCTCCCCTGAATCCAATTCTTATACCGGTATTTGTATCACGCTCGCGGGGCGCGGACGGCCACTCCCGCGGCGCCCCCGGCGAGAGGCCCTAGACTCGTCGGCATGGTGAGGACTCCGCTGACCCCGTGGGAGCGCGAGCGCGGCGAGCACTTCGGGGCGCTGCTCCGCGAGGCGCGCGGCGGACGCAGCATGGTCGAGGTGGCGGCGGTGGCCGGCGTCTCGGCGGAGACGCTGCGGAAGATCGAGACCGGCCGGGCGCCGACGCCGTCCTTCTTCACCATCGCGGCACTGGCCTTCGCACTCGACCTGTCGCTGGACGAACTGGCCGCCGCGTGCGCGCCCCCGGCGGAGGGCGAGGCGCTCTCCGCGTAGCACGCCGCTGGGCGCCCACCCCGTACGACGGCGGCCCGCCCCGCGCGTGGTGCGCCGGGCGGGCCGCCGTCGTGCCGCGGTGCGGACGGCTCAGCCGACCGAGCTGTTGTAGCTCTCGATCGCCGGCTGGAGCTCCTTCGCCGCGTCGGCCAGGGCCTGCTGGGCCGGCTTGGTGCCCGCGATGGTCTGCTCGATCGCGGTCTCCACGCCCTTGCGGGCCTGCGGCATCACGCCGAGCAGGCAGCCGGCCGTGGCCGGGGTCGGCTTGGTCGCCTTGAGCTGGTCGATCGCGGTCTGGAACTGCGGGTACTTGGCCACCCACTCCTTGTCCTTGGGGTCGTCCAGGGACTTCTTGTTGACCGGGAAGTAGCCGGTGCCGGTGTGCCAGACGGCCTGCTGCTCGGGGGCGGAGACGAACTTCTCGAACTCCCAGGCGGCGCGCTTCTCGGCGTCCGAGTGGCCGGGGCCGCTGATCCACAGCGAGGCGCCGCCGATCACCGGGCCGCCCTGGTCGGCGGCGTTCACCTTCGGGAAGGCCGCGGTGCCGACGCCGAACTTCGCGGCCTCGGTGTAGCCGCGCAGCACACCGGTGGACTCCAGGTGCATGGCGACCGTCCCGGCCTTGAAGGCGGCCTGGGCGTCGTCGGTGTTGCGGCCGGTGTTGGCCGCGTAGCCGCCCTTGACCAGGTCGGCCCACCACTGGACGATCTGGGCGCCCTGGGCGGAGTCGAAGACGACCTTGCCCGCCTTGTTGCTGCGGCCGTTGTCGTTGTCGCAGTACATGGCGCCGGACTCGGCCAGCAGCTGCTCGACGAACCAGCCGTAGATGGCCGCGCCGAAGCCGTACCTGACGGTCTTGTCGCCGTCCTTCCTGGTCAGCTTCCTGGCCAGCTCGCCCAGCTCGTTCAGGTCCTTGGGCGCCTGGGCCGGGTCGAGGCCGGCCTCCTTGAAGGCGTCCTCGTTCAGGTAGAGCAGCGGCATCGAGGAGTTGAACGGCATCGACTGGAGCTTGCCGCCGACCGAGTAGTAGTTGCGGATGTTGGCGTCCAGGTCGTCCAGCGCGTAGCCGTCCTTGTCGGCGAAGGCCTGCGCCGGGACGGTCTGCTTGGAGTCGATCATGAACCGGGTGCCGATGTCGTAGACCTGCGCCAGGGCGGGAGTGCCCTTCTGCTGCACCGCGGCCTTGTACTTGGTGACCAGCTCGTCGTACTTGCCCTGGAACTGCGCCTTGACCTCGATCTTGCCCGGGTGGGCGGCGTTGAACTGGCCGACCAGCCCGTTCAGCACCTCCGCGTTCTTTCCGGTCATCGAGTGCCAGAACTCCACGGTGGTGACACCGGAGGCCTGGTCGAGCGCCTGGGCGCCGGGCGCGCCGGCGTCGGAGGAGCCGCCCGAACCGGAGCCGGAGCCACCGGAGCTACAGGCGGTCAGGGACAGGCCGGCCACCAGCAGGGCCGCGAGCGCGCGCGCACTCTTCTTCACGAGGGTTCTCTCTCTTTCCGGGAGGACGGAGCGTCCAGGGGAGGGACGTGGACGGGACGGGGGTCAGCGGACCGCACCCGCGGTGAGGCCGCGGACGATGAAGCGCTGGCCGAAGACCACCAGGGCGAGGGTGGGCAGCAGGGAGAGCACGACGCCGGCCAGGATCAGCCCGGGGTCGGCCATCTCGGCGTCGCGCAGCGAGGTCAGCCCGATCTGGAGGGTCTGCATGTCCGCCGTGCGGGTGATGATCAGCGGCCAGAAGTACTGGTTCCAGGCCGACAGGAAGACGTAGATCGACAGCGCGGCGATGGCCGGCTTGTTCAGCGGGACGACGATCCGCCACAGGAACCGCCAGTGGCCGGCCCCGTCGATCCTGGCGGCGTCGCGCAGTTCGCCGGGCAGCTGGCGGAAGGCCTGGCGGAGCATGAAGGTGCCGAAGCCGGAGGCCAGGAAGGGCAGCATCAGGCCGAAGTAGGTGTTGCCGAGCCCCCAGTCGGACAGCGTCAGGTAGTTGGGGATGATGATGGCCTCCCACGGGACCATCAGGGTGGCCAGGAACACCCCGAACACCGCGGCCCGCGCCTTCATCGGCAGGAAGACGAAGGCGTACGCGGCGAGCACCGAGGTGAACAGCTGGGCGAGGGTGATCCCGGTCGCCACGAGCGCCGAGTTGGCGTACTGGCGGGCCAGCGGGATGGCCTCCACGGCGCCGGAGAAGTTCCGCCCGGTGACCGAGTGCGGCACCAGCGCCGGCGGGTAGGACGAGAGTTCGGACGGGCCCATGAAGGCGCCGGCGATCGCGTAGTAGACCGGGAAGGCCACGGTGACCATGGCGACGGCGAGCAGCAGGTAGACGGCGGCGCGGCCGAGCAGGTCGCGCGGGGAGCGCCCGGCGAGGGCGCGGGGGCGCGGGCGGGGCGCCTCGGTCTCCGTCGTGGTGCCGGTGGTCAGTGTGGTCATGCGTAGTGCACCTTCCGCTCCAGGACGCCGAACTGGACGGCCGTGCAGGCGAGGACGACCACGAGCAGCACCACGGCCTGGGCGCTCGCGGTGCCGAAGTCGCTGGAGCCGTAGGCGAAGGCCTTCTCGTAGACGGAGTAGACGAGGGTCCGGGTGGAGCCGTCGGGCCCGCCCTTGGTGAGGATGTGGATCTGGCCGAAGCTCTGGAGCGCGTGGACGGTGGAGACCACGGTCAGGAAGAACAGGTTCGGACCGAGCATCGGGATGGTGATCGAGCGGGCCAGCCGCAGGCCGGAGGCGCCGTCGATGCGGGCCGCCTCCACGACCTCCCCCGGGATCGAGCCGATGCCCGCGGAGAGCACCAGCACGTTGTAACCGAGGTTCATCCAGACCGTGGTGACGGCCACCGAGACCAGCGCGTAGCGGGAGTCGGTCAGCCAGCCGACCGGGCCGAGGCCGACGTGCGAGAGCAGGCCGTTGAGCACCCCGCTGGCGGGGTTGAAGAACACCGCGAAGACCACCGAGGCGCTGGCCACCGAGAAGGCGAAGGGCAGCGCGAAGACCGAGCGGAGCAGCCGCACGCCGCGGATCCGGTTCTCCAGGAGCAGGACCAGCGCCAGGGCGCCGAGCACGCCGGGCACCACGGTGAACAGCGTGAACAGTGCCGTGGTCACCAGGGTGCGGCCGAAGTCGGCGGAGGCGAACAGGTCGGTGTAGTGCTTCGTCCCCACGTAGCGGGAGGGCGCGCCGAAGAGGTCGTTGGCGTGTCCGCTCAGGTAGACGGTCCGCCACAGCGGGTAGCCGATGAAGAGGACGAAGACCACCAGCGAGGGCAGCAGGAAGGCCCAGGCGAGCCCGTGCTCGCCCCAGCGGCCTCCCCGGTGCGCTCGTGGGCGGCGGCCCGGGAGGGGCTCGGTGTGCGGTGCGGTCGGCATCTGTCGCGCGTCCGCCTTTCGTGACGTCGGTTCCGGCCGAAACCGTGTCCTGCCCACACGACGCCGTGGGAACCCCGTGGTGATCAGCGAGTGTCGCCGGGATTACGCGTTCGCGTCAGGTCCGGCAGGTCGTGCCCGGACGGGCGGTCGGGCGGTTCGGCGGGTTGTCACCGGGGTGTCGTACGGTGCGCTGATGGACGAAACGGATTTCGATTTCCCTGCCGCAATGGCCGAAAGCGCGCGCTCCCGCGCGGGTGCCTGGGCGTTCGTCAGGGGCTTCGCCGCGTACTGGGGCGAACCGCTGGGGCCCGGCGACGGCTTCACGGAGGCGGAGCTGGACGCGGCCGAGCGGCGGCTGGGCCTGCGGCTGCCGCCGGCGCTGCGCGAGGCGTACCGGCTGTTCGGCCGCCGGGCCGACCTGACCAGCAGCCAGGACGTGCTGCTGACGCCGGACGAGCTGCGCGTGTTGGACGGCGCGCTGGTGTACCGGGCGGAGAACCAGGGGTGCGCGCACTGGGGCGTGCTGCTGGACGACCTCGCGCTGGAGGACCCGCCGACGGTGATCCGGCCGGACCTGGCGGACAAGTCGCAGGAGCGGTGGGAGCCCTGGGAGGAGCGCTTCTCGACGGCGGCCGTGGTGATGGCGCTGATGGAGAAGCTGCTGGAGGACCACGAGCTGTCCGACTTCCTCGAACTGGACGAGGAACTGCCGGACGGCCTGCGGGAGTTGCCCGCGCTGGGACGCAACTTCCGCTGGCACCAGGGGCCCGAGGTGCTGGTCGGGGTGGCCGAGGAGGCCTGGGTGATCGCCCGGGCACGCACCTCGGAGGCGCTGGACGCGCTCTACGAGGCGGTGCCCGGGGAGTGGCTGGGCGAGTAGGGCCGGCCGCGGCCGGGCGGCGAAGCCCCGGTCAGGCGGAGGAGCCGCCGTCCAGCACCAGGTCGCTGCCGACGGTGTAGCCGGCCTCCGGCGACGCCAGGTACAGCACCGCGGCGGCCACCTCCTCCACCGCGCCGGCCCGGCCGACCGGGACCTCGCCCTTCATCCGCTCGGCCTTGGTGTCCGCGTTCTCGCCCGGCCGGGAGGACATCGGGGTGTCCACCGCGCCGGGGCTGACGGTGTTGATCCGCACGCCCTCGGCGATGTGGTCGAGGGCGGCGGCCCTGGTCAGCGCGGTGACCGCGGCCTTGCTGGCGGCGTAGGCACCGACGCCCGCGATCCGCTTGTGGGCGCCCAGGTTGGACGAGACGTTGACGATCGCGCCGCCGCCGTGGGCGCGCATGTGGGCGATCTGCTGCTGCATGGCGAGCAGGGTCCCGGTGACGTTGACGCCGATCAGCCGCTGCCACTCGGCCCCGTCGATGTCGGCGACCGGGCCGAGGGCGCCGATCACCCCGGCGTTGTTGACCGCGACGTCCAGGGAACCGAACCGCTCGACGGTCGTACGGACCAGCCGGGCGGCGTCCCGGGCGTCCGTCACGTCGCCGGTCAGCGCGACCGCCGTGCCGCCGGCCAGCTCGATCAGCTCGACGGTCTCGGCGAGCGGGCCCTCGGTGCGGCCGGCGACCGCGACCCTGGCGCCCTCCCGGGCGAAGGCGAGCGCGATGGCCCGGCCGATGCCGCTGCCGCCGCCGGTGACCAGGACGGACGTGTCGGCGAAGCGCGTGGTCATGAGGTGAACTCCTTGAGTCGGGCGGTGCTTTCGGGTGTGGTGGCGATGGTGTCGTGGTGGTTCCCGGGCAGGGCGGCGACCGTGATCGCGGTGAGCGCCGCCCCTGCGACGTACCGGCCGGTAGAGATGACAGTCATGTAAAACCCTCCCCTCGATATAGACCATTCGGTCTTGAATCGGCACAGCAGAAGACGCCGGCCCGAACAGACGGAGCGTCAGTCCAGCAGGGTCAGCGCCTGTTCCGCCGCGTCCCGCGCCCGGACCCCGCCGTCGGCGGTCTTGCCCACCACCCGGATGCCCTGAAGGAGCACCACCAGCATCCGGGCGAGCGCCCGCGGCTCCCGCCCGGCGGGCAGTTCGCCCTGTGCGGCGGCGCGCACCAGGGCGGCGGTGAGCAGCGTCTCCAGGCGGTCCAGGCTCGCCTCCACCCGGCGGGACGCGGCGGGGTCGTGCGGGGCCAGCTCCACCGCCGTGTTCGTGACGAAGCAGCCGACCAGGCGCTCCTGACCGTCCGCCGCCGCGTACTGGCGGATCATCGCGCGGACCGCCGGCAGCGCCGGGCCCGGCTGGGACAGGTCGAGCAGCCGGGCCGAGTCGCTCTGCTCGCAGTAGCGCTCCAGGGCCCGCAGGTACAGCTCGTGCTTGCTGCCGAAGGTCGCGTAGACGCTGGCCCTCGCGATGCCGAGCCGCTCGACCAGGTCGGCCATCGACGTGGCCTCGTAGCCGCGCTGCCAGAACAGCTCCAGGGCCGCCTGCAACGCCGCGTCCGGGTCGAATTCCTTCGTGCGCGCCATGCCGGGAACGCTAGCCCTTTCCAGATCGGTCGGTCAAGAAAGGACGCCAAGTGGTCCAGACCTGATCCATGACGGAGCATTGCCAAGTGGACTAGACCAAGGCTACCCTTACCGATCCCATCCACCTCCTCCCCCCACAGGAGGCGTTTCCCATGCCCGCACACCGCTCCACCAACCCCCTGCAGAGCGTCGAGGCAGCCAGACCCGTCGTCCTGACGGTGTTTCGGATCGTCATCGGCCTGCTCTTCGCCTGCCACGGCGCCGCCTCGCTGTTCGGCGTGCTCGGCGGCGTCAAGGGCGGCGGCACCGTCCCGCTCGGCCAGTGGCCCGGCTGGTGGGCCGCGCTGATCCAGCTGGTCGGCGGCGCCCTGGTGCTGCTCGGCGCCGGCACCAGGGTGGCCGCCCTGCTCTGCTCCGGCTCGATGGCCTACGCCTACTTCACCGTCCACCAGGAGCACGCGCTGCTGCCGATCCAGAACGGCGGCGAGGCCTCGGTGCTGTTCTGCTGGGCCTTCCTGGCCATCGCGACGCTCGGCTCGGGCCCGTACGCCCTGGACCGGCTGCTCTCCCGCCGGCCCCTGACCGCCACGCCCGAACCGGCCGCCCAGCCGACGTCAACGGTCTGACGGTCCGTCCGCGGCCAGGTGGCGCTCGACCGAGGCGACCTTGGCGGTGAGGCCGTCGGTGACCCCGGCCCTGTCGTCGATCTTGATGACCGTGCTCACCCGGTTGCTGTGGGCCTTCACCGCCTCGATCGCCGCCCTGATCACCGGCATCACCTCGTCCCACTCCCCCTCGATGCTGGTGAACATGGCGTCCGTACGGTTCGGGAGCCCACTCTCCCGCACCACCCGGACGGCGGCGGCCACGGCCTCACCCACGTCCTCGCCGATCCCCAGCGGGGTCACCGAAAAGGCTGCGATCACGGTTCTGCGCTCCTTGTAGTGGACAGCACTGGTCGCCGGGTCCGGACCGGACCCAGCGACCAGGCTAGACGCGCCCCGGACGTCAGGCGACGGTCGGCAGCGGCGGTTCGACGGCCAGCGGCGCGCTGGCGCGGGCCCGGTGCTGGTCCGCCCAGGAGGCGAGCGCCACCGTGCAGGCGTGGTCCAGGTGGCGCAGCCCGGACCAGTCCAGTTCCACCGGCCGGTCCCCCGGCAGCCGTTCCAGGGTGTCCAGCAGCCGGGGCAGCCGCAGGAAGGTGGCATTGCCGCTCAGCCGCACCCGGTGCAACGGGTGCCCGGTCGGCTGCGGCTGTTCCTCCACCGCGATCTGGAGCTGCGAGGTCTGCCAGGCCGACTTGGCCACCGCCAGGCCGATGCCGATCAGCACCCCCTCGAACAGGTCGGTGGCGATGATCGCCGCCGCCGTCACCACCAGCACCAGCGCCTCGCCCAGGTGCCCCCGGCAGAGCGCGACGGTGCGGCGCAGCGGCACCAGCTTGGCACCGGCGTGCACCAGCACCGCGGCCAGCGCGGTGAGCGGGACGAGTTCGAGCACGCCGGGCAGCAGCGCGGTGAACAGCAGCAGCCAGCCGCCGTGCAGCACCCGCGAGGCCCTGGTGCGCGCGCCGGCCTGGACGTTGGTCGCGCTGCGCACGATCACCGCCGTCATCGGCAGCGCGCCGAGCAGCCCGCAGACGGCGTTGCCGACACCCTGGGCGGTGAGTTCGCGGTCGTAGTCGGTGCGCGGGCCGTGGTGCATCCGGTCGACGGCGGCGGCGCTGAACAGCGTCTCGGCGGAGGCGATCAGGGTGAAGGCGACGACGGTGCCGAGCCCGGCGGTGCCGGCCAGGACGGTCAGCGAGCCGCGGTCGGGCAGGTGCACCACGTCGAGCAGCCCGGCCACCCGGACCCTGGCGCGGCGGTCACGGCGGCGGCCAGGCCGACCGCGGCGAGCGGCGCGGGGACGGCGCGGGCGGCGCGTTCCGGCAGGTACTTCCAGCCGGCCAGGACCAGCAGGGTGCCGAGCCCGAGGGCGACCGCGCTCGGGTTGGCCGACGCGGTCAGCGCGTCGCCCAGCAGGGCGGGCAGTCCGGCGATCTTCTCCGGTCCGGTGGCGGGGGCGCGGCGGTCAGCGAGCGCGTAGAGCTGGCCGAAGACCAGGGTCAGCCCGATGCCGGCCAGCATGCCGTGCACCACCGAGGCGGACATCGCCCGGAACCAGCGGCCGAGCCGCAGGGCGCCCATCGCCAGCTGGAGCAGGCCGGTGGCGAGCACCAGCACGCCGAGGGCTCCGGTGCCGAAGCGCTGGACGGCGTCGGCGACCAGGACGGTCAGCCCGGCGGCGGGCCCGCTGACCTGGAGGCTGCTGCCGGGCAGCAGGCCGGCCACCAGGCCGCCGACGATCCCGGTGACCAGCCCGAGTTCGGCCGGGACGCCGGAGGCGACGGCCACGCCGACGCAGAGCGGGAGGGCGACCAGGAACACCACCAGCGAGGCCGGCAGGTCGTGGCGCCAGGGGACGGCCCGCAGGGCCGCGAGCGGGGTCCGGGGCCGGCCCGGCGGGGCCTGCTCGCGCAGGCGGCCCGGCGGGCTGTCGCTCCGGTGGGGCGGCGGGTTCACCCGGTCACCGCCAGGGACCGGGCAGGGGTGCAGCAGTGCATGGGGACGTTCCTTCCGCGCGGCCGCCGCGGCGGGCGCGCCGTTGCAAGGGCGGGGAGCAGGGGGAAGCCGAGCAGGGAGAAGGGCAGGGACGGGGGGACGGGACCGCGGAGGGGCGGCGACAGCGGGACGGCCGCGGGTCCGGACGGACCTGAGCGCGGCGGCGGGTGTCGGGTCGGTGCGGTCAGGGGGTGCGTCCCTCGCTCGGATGCGACGGACCGGGCGCGCTGGTCCTGGACGGGACCGGCCCCGGATCTCCCCCACACACCGGACGGCCCGAAATCCCCCTGCCGCGGCCTCAGTTGGACGTCACGGGCCCGGCGTGCCACCGACGGTACCCAGGCCGGCGGGGCCGGCCCACACCCCGCACCCTCCCTTCACCCGCACCGCACGCGGGCTCCGCTTCCCGGCGCGGAGCGTCCGGTTCCCCGGGTACACCAGCACGACGGCCGCCCTGGTGTGCGAATCCCCGCCGCCCGGCCACCCCGCCCGACGCTTCCAAAGCCCGCCACCCTCCCTGGCACGCCCCGACCGCGATCAGGCCACTGGCGCCGTGGCCGTACGCGCACCCCGGCCGTGCGGGGGCGGACGGACCGCTCCGCACGCTCCCGCACACCCCGGCCACCGGCACGCCGGGCACCGCCGGCCGGGCGGCGCCCGCTACCGTGGCCCCCGAAGAGGCCGACGACCCACCGGAAGGACCACCACCGTGAGCCTGTACGACATCCCGCTGCGCACCCTCGACGGCAAGCCCGCCTCGCTGGCCGACCACAAGGGCAAGGCGCTGCTGATCGTCAACGTCGCCTCCAAGTGCGGCCTGACCCCGCAGTACGAGGGCCTGGAGCGGCTCCAGCAGCGCTACGCCGGGCGCGGGTTCACCGTGCTGGGCTTCCCCTGCAACCAGTTCGCCGGGCAGGAACCGGGCAGCGCCGAGGAGATCCGCGCCTTCTGCTCCACCACCTACGGCGTCACCTTCCCGCTGTTCGAGAAGATCGACATCAACGGCGAGGACCGGCACCCGCTGTACGCCCGGCTGACCGAGGTCGCCGACGAGGAGGGCCAGGCCGGGGACGTCTCCTGGAACTTCGAGAAGTTCCTGATCTCCCCGGACGGCACCGTGGCGGCCCGGCTGCGCCCGCGCGTCGACCCGGAGTCGGCGGAGCTGACCGCCGCGATCGAGGGCCTGCTGCCGGCCTGACCGCCCCGCCGGCGCGGAGGGCCGCTCCGGGGCGGCCCTCCGCGTCACAGCAACAGCCTGGTTCCCGGCGGCAGTTCGCCGTCCCGCGCGGCGTCGCGCAGGTGTGCCAGCAGGGTCGCGCGCAGCGCCTCCGCCGCGCGGGTGGGCGGCACCTCGTGGCCGTGCGCGACGGCGATGGTGCGGCCCAGCCCCGGACCGGCGAACGCGGTCACCGCGAGGCCCGAGCGGGCGGCCACCATGCCGGGGACGACGGCCGGCCCGATCCCGGCCCGGACGAAGCCCAGCACCGCGTCCATCTCACCGCCCTCCACCGCGAACTCCGGCTCGAACCCGGCCGCCCGGCAGGCCGCCAGGGTGGCCTCGCGGACGTCGTAGCCCTCCCGGAACATCACCAGCGGCCGGCCCTTCAGCTCCGTCACCCGGGCCCTGCGCCCGGCCGCGCGCTCCGGCCCGCGCTCGGCCGCGACCAGCACCAGCTCCTCGTGCAGCAGTTCGGTGACCGCCAGCGCGGGCGCCTGGTCCCCGCTCGGCGGGGTGATGATCAGCGCGAGATCCAGCTCCCCCGCGGCCAGCCAGCCGACCAGGTCGCGCGAGCCGCCCTCCCGGACCGCCAGCCGCACCCCCGGGTAGCGGTCCCTGAACACCCGCAGCACGTCCGGCACCAGGCTGGTGCACAGGCTCGGCGGCGCCCCGAGCCGGACCCGGCCGCGGCGCAGCTGCACCGTCTCCTGCACGGCCAGCCGGGCGCTCTCGGTGTCCGCCAGGATGCGCCTGGCCAGCGGCAGCAGGGCGTCCCCGGCGTCGGTCAGCGCGATGTTGCCCCGGGTGCGGTGGAACAGTTCGGCACCCAACTCCCGCTCCAGCGCCCGGATCTGCTGCGAGAGTGACGGCTGCGCGACGTGCGCCGCGTCGGCCGCGCGGGTGAAGTGCCGGGTCTCGGCCACGGCCACGAAATAACGGAGTTGCTGGAGCTGCACAGGGCCAGGATAGGCCGCATCGATAGCCGGTGCCTATCGTCATGAGCCGCATCATGTCTTGGACGCACCCGAACCACCGTCCCTACCGTTGCAGCCATGACAACCGCGACTCGGACGGCCCGGCATCCGTCCACCCTGGCGACCCTGTGGCGGTCGACCGTCGGCAAGAAGGCGGTCATGGCCGTCACCGGACTGGTCATGCTGCTGTACCTGGTCGCGCACATGCTGGGGAACCTCAAGGTGTTCTCCGGCCCGGACGACATCAACGGCTACGCGGCCTGGCTGCGCACCATCGGACAGCCGTTCCTGGGCCACGAGTGGTTCCTGTGGATCGCCCGGGCCGGCCTGCTGGCCGCCGTGGTGCTGCACGGCGTCTCCGCGTACCAGCTCAGCCGCCGCGACCTCGCGGCCCGCCCGAGCAAGTACGTGCACAAGCGCCGCCGGGCGAGCTACGCGACCAGGACGATGCGCTGGGGCGGGGTGATCCTGGCGCTGTTCATCGTCTGGCACGTCCTCGACCTCACCACGCTGACCGTGAACCCGGCCGCCGAGGCGGGCCGCCCGTACCAGAACATCGTGGCCTCGTTCGGGAACTGGTACTCCTGCGTGATCTACATCGTCGCGATGCTGGCCGTCGGCCTGCACATCCGGCACGGGTTCTGGAGCGCCGCGCAGACCCTCGGCGCGAGCAACGCCCGCCGCGAGCGGGCGCTGAAGCTGACCGCGAACGGTCTGGCACTGGTGCTGACCGCCGGATTCCTGTCCGTCCCCGTCGCCGTGATCACCGGAGTCGTGAAATGAGCAGTGCCGAGACGAGCTACCAGGACTACACCCTCGGCGCGCCGGTCGCCGACACCAGGACCCCCGGCGGGCCGATCGAACAGCGCTGGGACCAGCGGCGGTTCGACGCCAAGCTGGTCAACCCGGCCAACCGGCGCAAGCACACCGTGATCGTGGTCGGCACCGGCCTGGCCGGCGGCGCGGCCGGCGCCACCCTCGCCGAACAGGGCTACCACGTCGTCCAGTTCTGCTTCCAGGACTCCCCCAGGCGGGCCCACTCGATCGCCGCCCAGGGCGGCATCAACGCGGCCAAGAACTACCGCAACGACGGCGACTCGATCCGCCGGCTGTTCTACGACACCGTCAAGGGCGGCGACTTCCGCGCCCGCGAGTCCAACGTGCACCGGCTGGCCGAGGTGTCGGTGGAGATCATCGACCAGTGCGTGGCCCAGGGCGTGCCCTTCGCCCGCGAGTACGGCGGCCTGCTGGACACCCGCTCCTTCGGCGGCGTGCAGGTCTCCCGCACCTTCTACGCCCGCGGCCAGACCGGCCAGCAGCTGCTGCTCGGCGCCTACCAGGCGCTCTCCCGGCAGATCGCCGCCGGGAACGTGGAGATGCACCCGCGCACCGAGATGCTGGACCTGCTGGTGGTCGACGGCCGGGCCCGCGGCATCGTGGCCCGCGACCTGGTCACCGGCGAGATCCGCTCCTACACCGCGGACGCCGTGGTGCTCGCCAGCGGCGGCTACGGCAACGTGTTCTACCTCTCCACCAACGCCAAGAACTCCAACGCCACCGCGATCTGGCGGGCGCACCGGCGCGGCGCGTACTTCGCCAACCCGTGCTTCACCCAGATCCACCCGACGTGCATCCCGCGCTCGGGCGACCACCAGTCCAAGCTCACCCTGATGAGCGAGTCGCTGCGCAACGACGGCCGGATCTGGGTGCCCAAGGCCAAGGGCGACGACCGCCCGCCGGCGCGGATCCCCGAGGAGGAGCGGGACTACTACCTGGAGCGGATCTACCCCTCCTTCGGCAACCTGGTGCCGCGCGACATCGCCTCCCGGGCCGCCAAGAACGTCTGCGACGAGGGCCGCGGCGTCGGCCCCGGCGGCCAGGGCGTCTACCTGGACTTCGCCGACGCGATCCGCCGGATGGGCCGGGACGCCGTCGAGGCCAGGTACGGCAACCTCTTCGAGATGTACGAGCGGATCACCGCCGAGGACCCGTACCGGGTGCCGATGCGGATCTACCCGGCGATCCACTACACGATGGGCGGACTCTGGGTCGACTACGACCTCCAGACCACCGTCCCCGGCCTGTTCGCGATCGGCGAGGCCAACTTCTCCGACCACGGCGCCAACCGGCTCGGCGCCAGCGCCCTGATGCAGGGCCTCGCCGACGGCTACTTCGTACTGCCGCCCACCATCAACGACTACCTGGCCCGCCACCCGCTGCCGGCCGTACCCGCCGACCACCCGGTGCTCACCGAGGTGGAGGCCGAGGCCGAGGACCGACTCAACCTGATCCTCGCGGTGGACGGCGACCGCACCCCGGACTCCTTCCACCGCGAACTCGGCGAACTGCTCTGGGACGAGTGCGGGATGGCCCGCGACGCGGCCGGGCTGACGCGGGCGCTGGAGCGGATCCCGCGGCTGCGCGAGGAGTTCTGGCGCCGGATCAAGGTGCCGGGCACCGGGCAGGAGCTCAACCAGTCGCTGGAGAAGGCCAACCGGCTGGTCGACTACCTCGAACTGGCCGAACTGATGTGCCTGGACGCGCTGCACCGCGCCGAGTCCTGCGGCGGCCACTTCAGGACCGAGAGCCAGACCCCCGACGGCGAGGCCGCCCGCCGCGACGAGGACTTCTCCTACGCAGCCGCCTGGGAGTTCACCGCCACCGGCGAGGCGCCCGTCCTCCACCGCGAGGACCTCGTCTTCGAGCACGTCCACCCCACCCAGCGGAGCTACGCGTGAACCTCACCCTGCGGATCTGGCGCCAGGCCGGCCCGGACGCCCCCGGCTCGATGACCACCTACCGGGTCGGCGGGATCAGCCCGGACATGTCCTTCCTGGAGATGCTGGACACCCTCAACGAGGAGCTGATCACCCGCGGCGACCAGCCCGTCGCGTTCGACCACGACTGCCGCGAGGGCATCTGCGGCGCCTGCGGCATGGTCATCAACGGCCAGGCCCACGGCCCCGAGCGCACCACCACCTGCCAGCTGCACATGCGGCACTTCCAGGACGGCGACACCATCGACGTCGAGCCCTGGCGGGCGGCGGCCTTCCCGGTGGTCAGGGACCTGGTGGTGGACCGCTCGGCCTTCGACCGGATCATCGGCTCCGGCGGCTACATCACCGCCCCCACCGGCAGCGCCCCCGAGGCGCACGCCACGCCCGTCCCCAAGGAGACCGCGGACACCGCCTTCGAACACGCCGAGTGCATCGGCTGCGGCGCCTGCGTGGCCGCCTGCCCGAACGGCTCGGCGATGCTCTTCACCTCCGCCAAGGTGGTGCACCTCAACGTGCTGCCGCAGGGCGCGCCGGAGCGGGCGGCCCGGGTACTGGACATGGTCTCGGCCATGGACGCCGAGGGCTTCGGCGGCTGCACCAACACCGGCGAGTGCGCCGCCGCCTGCCCCAAGGGCATCCCGCTGCCCAGCATCGCCGCGATGAACCGGGAGTTCCTGCGGGCCGCCCGCGGTTGACGACTCCCCCCGGTACCGTCCTCCCCCGGACGGTCGGCCCCCGCTCTGGTGCTCAGGCGGGGGCCGACGTCGTGTCACGGGGCGTACGACTCACGGGGCGTACGACTCGCGGGGCCTACGACGAGGACCGACGCCGTGTCACGGGCGTGCGGCGGGAGTTCGCGTTACCCGTACGGGTGGTGGATCGCCCTGAGCGATGCCTCCCGGCGGAGAATCGCGCTACGGTGGTCACCGCTACGGAAGGACGGCATATGCCCGAGGTTCAGTCCTGTTCCGGCTGCGGCGGGTCCGGGGGGACCCAGAAGACCGAGGCAACGGTCGAACGGGACGAGGAGGGAAGCATGGTGCCCAGGGTCCACACCTTCTGGTCGCCCTGCGGTCGGTGCCACGGATCCGGGACGGTGATCGTCGGATGAGGCTCGTCTTCGAGTGCGTCGAGTGCGGCGGGCACTACCTGCCCCCCGAGGACATGGTGTACCCCGACGGGCCCGCCTCGCCGGTCTGGTGCACCGCCTGCCAGCGCGCCAAGCGCGCGGCCGGCCTCCGGGAGGACCCGCTGCTCGCCAGGGTCGCGCTGGCCGCCGCCCGCGCCGCGCTGGCCGGGCGGGCCGCCGCCGAGGCGGCCGAGCAGCCGGCCCGGCGCGACGTCCGTCCGTCCCGGCCGCCGCGGTCCCGCCGGGCCGGATCCGGGCCCGGGGTGCTGCGCAGCAAGCTGGGATGATCAGCGGCGTCACCCGGACGAGCGAACCGACGGTCGGTCAACCCCCTTTTGCGGCAAATGACTTGTGCCACCACGGAGCGTAGTGGTTAATTGTCGTCCCGCGCACGACAGCCTTGGGGGAATCGTCCATGCAGCCGACCGATCCCAGAGAGTCGACCTGGGCCGGCCAGACCGGCTCCACCCCGTTCATCCCGCCACCGCCACCAGGCAGGCCACCCGCGACCGCGGTCCCGCCACCGGCCTTCGCGAGCACCACCGACGGCGCCTCGGCCACCACCCTGGTCGCGGTCACCAACCGCATCCTCTGGGTCGGACAGGCGGCGTACCCGCTGGCCAACGTCGCCCGGGTCGGCACCAGTCTGATCGTGCCCGGCCGGCGTCGCGCGCTGCTGCGGCTGCTCTTCTTCGCGCTGATCGTCACCGTGCCCGCGTTCGCGATCTCGACGGCGCTCTCCGCGGCCGACGGGTCGTCGAGCGACTTCGGCAACGGCTCGGGCGGCGGCTCCGGGGCGGGCGTGGTCATCGCCGTCGCGGTGGCCGTCGTGGTGCTCTACTTCCTGATCTTCACCTGGCCGGTGCTGCGCCGCCCCGACCTCTACGCGCTGGCCGTGGACACGGCGGGCCCGCCGACGGCGGTACTTGCCTGGGACACCCCGCAGCCCGCGTACGACCTCCAGGCGGCCATCACCAGGGCGATCGAGAATCCGCAGGCCGAATTCCGGCAGATCGTCCAGAGCATCACCGTCGACCTGCGGCGGTACGAGTTCGGCGACAGCGTCAACATCTACGGCGGCCAGGGGCACACGGGGGTCAGCAAGTGAGCGACGACGAGCGGGGCGAGCGCCCGAACGTCCAGTACGGGGACCGGGTCACCATCCACGGCGGCAGCGGCCACATCGGCATCCAGCACAACCACGGAGGGGCCGGGGAGCAGGCCCTGCCGCCCGAGGTCGCCGACCTGTTCGCCCGGCTGGCCGTCGCGGTCGCCGGGCTCGCCGAGGACGACCGGCTCCGCGAGGCGGACCGGCGGAGCTTCACCGAGGCCCTGCCGGTGCTGAGCGACCCGGCCACCGAGGAGCCGGACCGACGGCGCGGCACCCTCCTCCAGCTGATCGGCCTGGCGCACACCGTCGGCGAGGCCGCCGCCCCGGCACTGGGCCTGGCCAGCCAGCTCCTCGCCCTGATCAGCGGCTGACCGCCCTGGCCCCGCCCCCGGTCACGCCGTGACGACGTGACCGGGGGCGACGGCGACGGCGGTGGCCATGGCGGCAGGGGCTCCGGCGGAACGGCTCAGAACAGCGCCTCCTGGGTGTCCGGCTCCGGCGGGCGGACGCGCTCGCGCAGGGTGAGGCCCTCGGGCCCGCGCCCGGTGACCGGGGTGAGCGTCCAGCCGGTGAGCAGCCGGGTGTCCAGCAGCAGCGGCCCCGGGCCGTCCGCCTGGTCGAGGAAGAGGTGCCGGCCCACCGGCGGCCGGAGCCGGCCCGCGAGGACCGCGCCGTCGGCCAGTCCGGCGACCTCCAGGTAGGTCTCGGGGGCTCCGCCGGCGAGGCCGTAGCGCTCGACGTGGTCGGCCACCGGGCGGTCGGCGAGCAGCTCCAGGGCGTGGCCGTCCAGCAGCCGGTGCGCCCGGGCGCGGGCCTCGGTGAGCACCGTACGGCGGTGCGGGACGTCGCCGTGCGACCACCAGTGGTCGGTCTTGAGCCGGGACTTGTACCGCTCGCGGGCCAGGCCCGAGGCGGCGACGGTGAGTTCGGCGCGCCGGATCGCCGGCAGGGCGCCGCGGGCGGTGAACGCGTAGGCCAGCGCGCCCTGTTCGAGCAGTCGGCTGTCGCCGCGCTGCTCGGCGGTCAGGCCGACCTTGAGCAGGCCCTCGCCGAACCAGGCGAGGTAGAGCAGGTAGGTGCGGCCGTCGTCGAGGATCTGGTCCCGGGCGAGGGCGAGGCCGCGGTCCACGCTCTGGCAGGCCGGGCACTGCGTCGCGCTGCCGCCCGGGTCGATCTCCGCGTGGTGCGGGCAGGGGGTGCGCTCCGTCGCCCCGGCCAGCCAGGCCCCGACGCAGCGGCGCGGGCCGCCCAGCAGCCAGCCGACCTCCGATCCCGGCGTGACGGCGCGCTCGTGCACCCTGGCGCCGAGCACGGCCCCGAGCACGGCGCCGCCGTCCCGCCAGCTCAGGCCGGTGGAGATCCAGCCGCCCTGGCGGGCCGGCCGCTCCGGGTGCTGCGGGGGGATCGTCACGGTTCTCCTTGCCGTCGGTGACCGTCGAGACTACCCGGTGCCACCGACAGGGCGGGCGGCCGCGGCGACGCCCGCCGGCACCGCCGGACCTCCGCTCGAAGCGCGGTCGAGGAAGCATCGAGCGGACGTGACCACGTCAAGTCTCGTCACTAGCGTCCTTCCCAGTGCACTCCCCACGGACGATCCACTTCGGGAAGGGAACGACCATGCGCATTCTCAAGCGTGTCGCGGCCGCCACCGGCTCTCTCGCCCTCGCCGCCTCGGGCCTGGTCCTGGCCGCGGCGCCGGCCTCGGCCACCACCACCGCGCTGAGCTGCAACGCGCCGTCCTACTTCACCGGCAGCGGCGGTCACGCCGGCGCGTCGATCCGCTGCGTCGGCTCGGCCTTCACCGGCCGGATCGTCTGTTACAAGCCGGGCTACGGCAACTACACCCACTACGGCAACCGCGCCGAGTCCGGCGGCACCTCGACCACCTGGTGCGACCTGGGGGCGACCATCCAGAAGGCCGACGCCGTCTCCTCCTGACCCCATGCCGCCCCGGCCGGCGGCCGGGACGCGACGGCACCGCGCGACGGACCGTGGGCCCGTCCGGCGATTCCCCGCCGGACGGGCCCACGCCGGTTCTCCGCCCCTGCCCCCGGCTCCGGCCGGGCCGATCACGCCCGTCACGCCGCCCGCACGAACGGCGGCCGGCCCTCCGACGGGGTGTCAGATCCCGTGCCGCCCGACCCCTCCTCCCCCGCCGGAAAGGCCCGCAGGTCGCGGGCGCTTGGCCGGGCGGGGTGTCCACGTTCTATTGTGGCGGGCGCGGTCGGCGGCGTGGCCGGGAGGCGATGCCGCAGCGGCCGTTCGGCGCGAGCGAATGGGGTGGACGGACGGTGTCGGGGCGGCGGAGCGGCGGGGTGCTGGCGATCTGGGCGGAGGCGCAGCGGCAGCAGCAGCGCCGGGGGGAGGCCCGGTTGCGGGCCGAGGCGGCGGAGCAGCGCCGCCGGGAGCGGGAGCAGCGCGAGACGCAGAAGGCGGCCGCTCGCGGCGAACGCGAGGCGCAGCGCGCCTACCAGCAGTCGCGGGAGGCGGAGGCGGCCCGGCAAACGGCCGAACTGGACGCCAGGGTCGAGGAGTTGAAGGGGCTGCTGGCCGCCGGGCTGGCCGCGCCGGCCTTCGGGCCGCAGGCCCTGCTGGCGCCGAGCGCGGTGCCGCCGTTCGATCCGGGTCCACTGGGTGAGCCGGTGCCGATGCCGGACCAGTCCTCGGAGCGGTACTTCGTGCCGCCGCCGGACGCGGTCCAGGCCCGCAATCCTGGCGTGCGGCAGCAGTACGAGCAGTACCTCGCCCAGGCGCGGGCCAGGTTCGAGCAGGACTGGTACGCGGCGCAGACCGGGGAGGCCGACCGGCAGCAGCGGCTGGCCGCGTACCACCGGGAGTACCTGGCCTGGGTGGAGCAGTCCCGGCGGCAGCAGGAGGAGCTCGGCGCCAGGACGGAGGAGCTGCTGCGCCGGCTGCGGGCGGGTGAGCCGGAGGCGGTGCAGGAGTACTTCACGGCCGGCCTGTACGCCTCGGCGGCCTGGCCGGAGGGCTTCCCGCACCGGCTGGTGGCGGCCTTCGACGCCGGGAGCCGCCAGCTGGTGGTGGACTGGGAGCTGCCGGGTCCCGACGTGGTGCCGGCCGCCGCCCGGGTGCGGTACGTGAAGTCGGACGACCGCGAGGCCGAGGTGGCCCGTCCGGCGACGGAGCGCAAGGCGCTGTACCGGGAGGTGCTGGCGCAGTCGGCGCTGCGGGTGGCGGCGGAGCTGTTCCGGGCGGACCGGGACGGGCTGCTGGACTCGGTGGTGCTGAACGGCTTCGTCCTCGGCATCGACCCGGCGACCGGCCGGGAGGCCGAGCGCTTCGTCTCCACGCTGACCGCGGCCCGGTCCGGCTTCGCCGGCCTGGCGCTGGACCGGGTGGCCCCGGTGGAGTGCTTCCAGGGCCTGGGCGGCCGACTGTCGGCGCGCCCTGAGCGGCTGGACGAGGTGCGCCCGGACCGGCGGCCGGAGGCGGTCGGCGGCAGCCTGGCCGGGCACGGCGAGGGAGATCCCGACCTCTTCGAGATGGACCCGCTGGACTTCGAGGACCTGATCGCCGAGCTGTTCCGGCTGCGCGGCTTCGAGGTGATGACCACGGCCCGCAGCGGCGACGTCGGGGTGGACGTGGTGGCGGTGGACCCCACTCCCGTGACCGGCGGGAAGATCGTGATCCAGGCCAAGCGCTACAAGAGGACCGTGCCGCCGACGGCCGTGCGCGACCTGGAGTCCACCGTCCGCCACCACGGCGCGAACAAGGGCATCCTGGTCACCACCGCGGGCTTCGGCCCGGGCTCGTACAGCTACATCGAGGGCAAGCCGCTGACCCTGGTGAGCGGCCCCGAGCTGGTCCAGCTGCTCGCCGAGCAGGGCCTGCGCGGCCGGCTCGGCGGCGTCGTCGTCGCGCCCGCCGCGGCGGACGACCGGCCGGAGGAGGCGCGCGAGACCGCCCTCACGGTGAGCTGGCGGAGCCGGACGGCCGGCGGGGACCCGGTGGAGCTGGACGTGACGGTCTTCCTGTGCGCCGGCGGCCGGGTGCTGAGCGACGAGCACTTCGTGTTCTTCAACAGCCCGCAGGACCCGGACGGCGCGGTCCGGCTGCATCCGACCCGGTCGGTGCCGGGCGAGCCGACCAGGGCGGCCCGGCTGACGCTGGACCTGGACCGGCTGCCGGCCGCCGTCGACGAGGTGGTGGTCGCCGTCTCCACCGAGGAGGAGGAGCCCCCGGCGCTGCCGCTCGGCTACGTGCACGGGCTGGCGGTCGCCGCCGCGTACGGTCCCGGCGCGGGCGGTCCCGACGCCTGGGCGGGCGCGACCGGCGGGGTGCCGGACAGCGCGATGCTGCTCGGGGCGTTCCGGCGGGGCTCCGGCGGCTGGGAGTTCGGCCCGTCGGGCCGGTCGGTGACGGACGGCCTGGCCGGGCTGGCGACGGCCTTCGGTGTGGCGGTGGAGTAGCGGGCCCCGGTTCCGGCGCCCTCGGGGAGCCGTCGACGGGGACCTTGGACCTCAGGGTTTCGGGTCATACCTGAGGAGGAGAACGCCCCCGCCGACCCGCCGGGTCGGCGGGGGCGGACCGCCCGCGCGGCATACGCATCGCGTTCGAACAGTTTGGAATGATGTTACGGAGTTAAACATTCCGTTAATCCGTTCCAGGAGTCCCCGTGACGTTCCCCGCAACCGCCGTCCACACCGGTCGGGCGGCCGCCCGCGCCACCAGTCTGAACAAGGTCTACGGGGAGGGGGAGACCCGCGTCGTCGCCCTCGACAACGTCAGCGTCACCTTCCCCCAGGGCGAGTTCACCGCGATCATGGGCCC